>SCQX01000164.1 GCA_004298545.1 Candidimonas sp.
TATGTCGCGCCAGCCTACGGCGCTCCCGTCTATGCCGCGCCGGCTTATGTCGGCCCCCCGGTCACCATTGGGCTCGGCCTTGGTTTTTACGGTTCTTGGGGGCGCGGCTGGGGTCACGGTCACGGGTGGCGCCGCTGAGGGTGCTTTGGATGTGTCCGTTCCCCGGCACATGAGTCCGTCTTCCTGGCAAACGAATTCTCCTGTCGGCACGCGGCCGCGGCATCGGTATTCTTCACAAAAATACTCATAAATTCGCCGGAGATGAAGTCGTTTTCATTAAACTGTCGACAATTGCTTGCGGACCGCCGCCTGTGGCGCGTGCGGGGGTACTCGTCTGGTGGGGGCGACGTTCTTGCAGTCAGAACTGCAACGTTTGATGCGGGTTGGCGTTCTCCTCGGCAGTGGGGGCTTGCCTACAGCTCCCTCGATAAAAAGTGCCGGCAAGAATGAATTGGACCGGGAGAATGAATGGACGGTCTCGATGCGTGGGGATTGCGGGTGACACCGCCCGCGGCTCTGGGTGCGCGGCTGTTGGCGGGCCTGTGGAATAGTATGACGCTGGTCGCGTTGTACGACGGCGAGGACAAACTGCGGTATGCCAATCAGGCGTTTCGCGATGCGTTTCTGCGCGAGGCGGAAGGCGATCTGGATTTCGAAGGCGTCGTTCGCCTGACCCATGCGATGGGAACGGGGGCGTGCATTCAAGAGTCTTCCGTCGACGATTATGTGGCGCGTGTGCGGCAGCAGCGTCGCTCGCAGCCGCGCCGGGCGTTTGCCATTGAGTTGGTGGACGGGCGCCGGCTCTGGCTGACTGAAACATTGCTGGACGACGCCTGGCTGCTGTGCGAGGCCAATGACGTCACATCGTTGAAACGGGCAGAGAAATCGCTGCGTATTTCCCGCAACCGGGCTTTGGAAGCGTCGCAGACGGATTTCCTCACGAAGTTGCCGAATCGCCGCCAGGGGCACGGGTTTCTGGAACGCCTGCTTGCTTTTTCACGCGCCGGTAGTGTGCATCTGAGTGTGGCACTGGTCGATCTGGACCATTTCAAGCAGGTCAATGACCGTTACGGACACGCGGCTGGCGACCTTGCGCTATGCGACTTTGCCGATGCCTTGCGATCCAACCTGCGTGCTTCCGATCTGGTGGCCAGAATAGGCGGTGAAGAATTCATGGTTGTCTGGCCCAATGCATCCGCCAAGGACGCATTCGACTCCCTGATGCGTTTGCATGTGCGGCGAGTCGTGGTCGAGACACCGGCCGCGGATCGAATTCCGGTCACTTTCTCGGCTGGCGTCGCGCAGGCAACCATGGCGGACACGATGCAATCGCTGCTGGAGCGGGCCGACCGGGCGCTGTATGTGGCCAAGGCACGCGGGCGTGATCGCGTCGAGGTCGATGGTGGCGCGGCGCCGCCCCGCCGCCCCGAAGTGCCCTGAGCAGCCGCCCGATCACACCGCAATCGGGCAGTGCACAACGCGCCCCGTCTGAAACGCGACACTAGTGTCCTGTCTGGTTAGTTTGTGCACTTAAATTCGGATGCATGGGCTTGTCAGGCAAGGCGCAAACCGCAGCGATAGCCGTAGCTATCGCGAGGATTTGCAACGCGGCATGGCGGGCCCAGGCGCCGAAGTTAAGTATTCGAATTAGCCAGACAGGACACTAGGCGCCCAGATTGAATTCTTCGGGATCGGGACCATAGCGGCCGTCGGGTCGATCGAGCCCGCCGATGGCCCGCATGTCGTCGTCGTCGAGGCGGAAGTCGAAAACCTGGAAATTTTCGAGTATGCGCCCCGGGGTGACCGACTTTGGAATCACCATGTTGCCGACTTGAACGTGCCACCGTATGATGACTTGGGCGACTGAGCGATCGTGCTTTTGCGCGATGCTGGCGAGAACCGGGTTGTTCCACAGATGCCCCTGGCCGAGGGGGCTCCAGGCTTGCGTGGCGATACCTTGCTCGGCGTGGAACTCGCGCAATTCCGTCTGCTGGAAATCGGGGTGCAGTTCGATTTGATTGACTACCGGAATGACACCGGTCTGATCCAGCAGGGTTTGCAGATGTCGCACGCTGAAGTTGCAGACACCAATGGACTTGGCGCGCCCTTCGTCGCGTAGCCTTATCATGGCTTCCCATGCTTTGACGTACTGTTTTTGTTTCGGTACCGGCCAATGGATGAGGTACAGATCGACGTAGGGCGTGCCAAGCCTGCCCAGGCTTTCGTTGAAGGCTGCCACGGTCTTGTCATGGCCGTGGTGGTCGTTCCACACCTTCGTGGTGATGAATAGTTCGGAACGGTCGATGCCGCTTTCCGCCACGGCCTTGCCAACGCCTTCTTCGTTGTGATAGGCGGCGGCCGTGTCGATCAGGCGATAACCGGCGCTGAGCGCGGCCCCCACTGCCGCGGGCGTTTTGTCGTTTTCAATCTGCCAGACGCCGAAACCAAGCTGCGGGGCCGCGCGGCCGTCGTGAAATGTAATGGTGTTCTGGTTGCTTGGCATGGAATACCTCCGGGGGAGAGCCGGTCGTGGCCGCGGTTCGTCGAGATGGAAACGGGATAGTGCGAAAATGGACGGCAATTGTCGGGAAAACACCCCTGCCGATGTGCTGTACGATTGCTCGACCGCGGCGCGCGGCACCGTGGCAAGGAAATGACCGACCAGGCGGGAATTGACGCCGCAAACGATCGTTGACGCCACCCCCCGCGGCGCGCGTTGCGAGAGATGCGGCAACCAGGTGACCGTGGCCCGGAAGGTTGTGCCACGCCCGCGACGTCGTACAGGGGCATTGTACAGACGCGCTGCAGCGCGCGCACGTCATTTCGATTCAGCATCATGAGCGGTATTCAGGAGGAATTTATGAGTGTACACAGTCAGACCACCCGCGTCAGCATCCCGCAGATCATGCATTGCAAAGGAGAGCGCAAAATCGCGGCGTTGACGTCCTATACCGCGCCGTTCGCGCGCCTGCTCGACGAGAGCCTCGATTTCATTCTGGTGGGCGATTCCACGGCGATGGTAGGGTATGGTTTGCCCAATACCTTGTCCATCACCGCCGATCAGATGGCGGCGCACGCCGGGGCCGTCGTGCGGTCGACCAGCCATGCCTGCGTTCTGGTCGACATGCCGTTCGGCAGCTATCAGGAGTCGCCGGCCCGGGCGTTCGTCAACGCGGCGCGGATGCTGGCCATCAGCGGCGCGGATGGCGTGAAGCTCGAAGGGGGCGAGGCGCTCGCCGCGACGACGCGCTTTCTGGTGGACCGTGGCGTGCCGGTGTTGGCGCATGTCGGCCTGATGCCGCAGTACAAGAACACCATGGGGGGCTTCAAGGCGCAGGGAATGACCGACGAGTCGGCCGAGCGCATTTTGCAGGATGCGCTGGCGCACGAACAGGCCGGTGCGTTCGCGGTCGTGCTCGAAGGTATTGCCGAACCGCTGGCGCGGCGCGTCACGAAGTCGCTGCAGATACCTACCATAGGCATCGGCGCATCGCCGGATTGCGACGGCCAGATACTGGTGACCGAAGACATTCTCGGCCTCAGCGGCCCGCGCATACCGAAGTTCGCCAAGCAATTCGCCGATGTCGGAGCGGTGATTCGCGGTGCTGTGGAACAGTATGCGGCAGAGGTGCGGGCAGGTACCTTTCCAAGTCTCGATCAGTGCTTTGGCGTGAAGAAATGAGATTGTGCACGGGTTTTGCAAACAACCCGCGGGCCGCGGAATGCAGTCGCCGGCGGGTGGTCGCGGCGCGACCGTCGTAATGTTCAATAACCAAATGTTGCGCTTGCCACTTGACCTGCCGCCCTTGCACGACGATATAGTTAGTTTGTCTACTCGAAGCGGCACCGCGCCACGGCGTGCTCGCGGGTGGGTTTTGGGGGGATGGCTGCCGTGACCGAATTGACTCCTGGGCTGGCGGGTTGGTTGTTCGTGCTGATCGGATTGCTGTTGGGAATTCTGGCCGCGGGGTTTTTGCTGCGGCGCGCGCTGGCGCGCGCGCGCACGGAACTTGCGCTTGGCCAGGCCAGCAATACGCAGCGCGGTGAAACCATTACCGCGCTGCGTGCCGATCTCGACCATCTACGCACGAGCAGCATTGCGCTCGATGCCGAAAAAGGTCATGCCGAGCGCCAGCTTGCGCGCGCGGAGTCCGACGCCGCCGGGCTGCGCGAACGGCTGGAAGAGGCAAGGGTCGCTCTCGGTGATAAAGACGCGGCGCTGCGCGCCAATGCCGAGCGGTTGAGCGAGGCGGACCGCGAGCTGGCGGAGATGCGCACGGCATATAAGCAGAAACTGACGCATGTCGAAGAGCTCAAGGCATCGTTCGAACAATCCCGGGTACAGCTCAAGACTGAATTTCAGAATCTCGCCAACCAAATCCTGGAAGAGAAAGGGCGGGCGCTCGCCACCAATAGTCAGGCGTCGCTGGAGGCGCTGCTCAAACCGTTTCGTGAGCAGATCGACGGTTTCCAGCGGCGCGTCAACCAGGTGCACGATGAATCGCTGCGCGGCAATGTGTCACTTTGCGCCGAGATCAAGCGGGTGTTGGAAATAGGCGTGCGGATGAGCACCGAAGCCAACACGCTTGCCACGGCGCTGAAGGGTGACAAGAAAACCACCGGCAACTGGGGAGAAGTGCAACTGGAACTCGCCCTGCAACAGGCGGGGCTGGTGCGGGGCGATCACTATGAATCACAACCGCGATTCAAGGATGTCGAGGGTCAGCCCCGGCAGCCAGACTTCGTGGTCACACTGCCCGATCGCAAGCATCTGGTCATTGACAGCAAGGTATCGCTGGTCGACTACGATCGGGCGGTTGCCGCGAGCACGCGGGCCGAATGCGACGCCGCACTCGATGCGCACGTCAAGGCAATCAAGAATCACATCGACGAACTCGCCGGAAAAGACTATAGCAACCTCATTGGTGTGCACAGCCCAAGCTTCGTGTTGATGTTCATGCCGATCGAGCCCGCGTACATCGAAGCGTTGAAACACAACAAAGGGCTGTTCAACTACGGCTACGAGAAGAGCGTGATCATGGTGTCGCATACCACGCTGATGCCAATTCTGAAGACGGTTGCGAACTTGTGGATGGTGGCGCGCAGCAATGAACAGGCCAGCGAAATCAGTTCGAAGGCGGCCGAGATCTACAACCAGGTGGTGCTGGTCGCGGAGCGTCTCAAGCGTCTGGGTGACACCCTGGGCATCGCCAGCCGACACTACAACGAGACGGTCACCGCCGTCGCGGGGCAGCAGGGCCTGTATGGCAAGGCGTCGCGGTTCAGCGAACTGTCGTCCAAGGCCAACAAGACGATGCCGAGCCTGGATCCGGTCTACAAGGATTTTGAAACCCACAAGCTGGAGCTGGTCGTCGCTCCCGCCGCATCGCCGCCCGCCGACGCCGACGATGTGGCGCGGTGCCACGCGTTGTCGTAGCGGTTCGAAGGCGTGACGGCTTGCCCTGGCGGTTCCCCGCGGTTTCTTACCAGCCATACACTTAAAATAGAATTTAATTCTATTTTAAGTGTATTTATGAGATTTAAATAACGTATATTATGAAAATAACGAAATAATCAGGAACCTCTTCTCGACATACTCAAATATAATTTATTTATTGCGTATGGTTATTAAGTTCCGTATCTGCGCAGATGTTCACGGATATTGAGTACGAGGAGGTTTCGACATGAGCAAGCTGCTTGAGTTGTTCACGGCGCATCCGGCGTCGGTTGGCGAGACGTACTTCCAGCACATGGCGTCGGCCGCCTCATTTGTCGTCCCGATGGTTGGGGCGACCCTGGCGGTATTCGTTCATGCGGTTTTTCCTTTTCTGTTCGTCAAGACGGGTAGCGGCATCATCACGAAACTGCACGAGCGCATGGTGTTGAATCGATCGCGCATCAACCCGCGCGAGCAGTCGCGGCCGTCTCACGAGTCATCGTGATGGCGCGTGTTGCGGTGGCGTCGGCAATCATCATCGCGTAGGGTGACGGGAAATGCCAATAACATCAATTATTATCTAAGTATATCGGCTAAATAGCCGATATAACGGCTTCCCGCTTTCTCGGTAGGATGACCCTACTATTGTATCTACTTAAGCGAAATATTAATTCAACGCATGTAGATACACGTGGTTTACGAGAATTTTCGTTAACTAGAGCGCGATTCGGGCAGACCCGTATTCGGAGCACGCTCGAAAACTGAGTCCGGGACATTTCAATTCGGTACGACGTTGTGGTGTTCCGTCACTTCCGGGCATTGCCATGTCGTTTTTTCCGTCGCGCGCCGTACTCGCGATTTGCGCCGTTCTCGCCCTGCCCGCCGCGTCGTGGGCGGCGACCGGCAAGAACTATGACGCGCTGATTCGCGAAGCGCGCGACGGCAACTATCAGCCTGCGCTTTCGATGCTGAGCCAGCGCCTGCGTGATACGCCGACCGATCGGCGAGCACTGGCCGACTATATTCTTATCTCTGACTGGGCTGGGCACAGCCGCGAAATCGTCGCCGCCTATGAGGCCGCCGGTTCACCGCGAAATCTGCCCGCACAGCCGCTGGCCGACGTTGCCCGCGCCTACCGCAACACCCAGCGGTGGGACGAGGCGATCGCCCTCTACCAAAGTGGGGAGCGCCGTTATCCGGGCAGGAATGGCTTCGCGCTTGGGCACGTCATGACGCTGGCCGACGCGCGCCAGGCGGACGCGGCGGTTGCGTTGGGGCGCAAGCTGGTCGCGCGCGAACCTGCCAATGCCGATAGTCATCTGGCTTTGGCGTACGCTTACCAGATGGGCGGTCAACCGTACGCGGCGCTCGAACAGACGACGAAAGCCTACAACCTGGCGCCTGCGCGAACGTATGTGGCGCGCGCTTACATCCTCGCGTTGCAGCGTGCGCGGCTGCCGCAAGCCGCCCTGCGGGAAGCCGATGCGCATCCCGGCATCGTGGATCCGGCGCAGACGCGCGCCATCCAGGCCGACATCGCGGCGCAGTTCACGCGCCTTGCCGCCGTGCCTACGCGTGGCGAGGCCGATCGATTCAAGCTGGCCGATCGCGCGCTTGCAATGTACGACAAGCTCATTCCCGCCTGGAAGGCGCTGGGGCCGTCGGCGCGCGCCGACGTCTTGCGCGCCGAGGCCGATCGCCTGCAGGCGCTGCATGCGCGGCGGCGCATGAAAGACGTCGTCGCGGGGTACGAAGCGCTCGTATCGCAGGGAGTGGCTGTTCCGGATTATGTCTTGAGCGATGTCGCATCCGCGTACCTTTACCTACACCACCCCGCGAAGGCGGCGGCGCTGTATCGCCGCGCACTGGCGTCACCAGCGGGGAGCGGAGGCGCCGGCGGCAGGTTGTCCGACCAGACAGGGCTGTTTTACGCGTTGACGGAATCCGGCTCCTTCCGCGAGGCGAATCGTGAACTGGATGCGGCGGTATCCGCGCAGCCCATCTGGCTTTATGCAAAGGACGACCCGTTGCGCATGCCCAACAATCTGCGACTTGACGCCGATCTCACGCGCGCTCTGGGCTATTTGTATGAAGGCGACTCGCCGCGCGCGCAGCAGCGGCTCGATGCCATGGTGAATGCGGCGCCTGGCAATACGCAGTTGCGAGCGGCGCGCGCCGAAGTCTACCGTGCGCGGGAGCTTCCCCGCCATGCGGAGCGCGACTTGAAAATTGCCGAGACGCAGTCCCCGCGCTCGCTTGGCGTCGAGGTCGGGCAGGCGGAAACGGCGCTTCAATTGCAGGAGTGGCATCAGGCCAGACTCTTGCGCGACGATGTCGTGACGCGTGCTCCCGAAGACCAGTCGGTACAGCGCCTCGCGCGCGAGTGGGACGTGCACAATATGTCGGAGCTTCAGGTGACGGCCAGCCGCGGAATATCCACCAACAGCCCAGTCGTGGGCAGCCACGACTGGAATATCGATTCAGTGCTGTATTCGCCACCCATCGGCGAGAACTGGCGTGGATTTGGTGGTGTGGGCTATTCCACTGGCGAGTTTCAGGGGGGCAATGGCTATTACCGCTGGATGCGTGGCGGCGCGCAGTGGCGCGGCCGTGATACGACCGCCCAGATCGAGGCGTCGGGCAACAGTTTTGGATACGGCATCCGCACCGGCGCGGCGTTGTCGGGCGCGGTCGATCTGAACGACCACTGGCAGGTCGGGGGTGGGGCGGCGCTGTTGTCGCGTGAGACGCCACTGCGCGCGCTGATGCACGACATCACGTCGAACAGCTTGAATGCCTATGTGCGCTGGCGTGGCGACGAGCGTCGCGAGTGGACGTTTTCGCTCACGCCGTCGCACTTCACCGACGGCAATGAGCGCCTGGAGGCCAGTCTGTCTGGCCGACAGCGTCTGTACACCACGCCACGGCTCAAGCTCGATGCCTTGTTCGATTTCTCCGCGTCGCACAACACGCTCGACAACGCGCCCTATTTCAACCCCAAATCCGACTTGACCGTGTTGCCGGCGCTGCAGCTCACACACGTGCTGCGGCAGCGCTACGAAAGTGTCTGGGAGCAGCAGGTTCAACTCGGGGCGGGGGCCTACTCGCAGCAGGATCACGGTACCGGCGGGATTTTCACCGTTGGCTACGGACAACGTTTCCGCTACAACCGCGTGCTGGACACCGGGTTCATGGTGTCGGGCACGTCGCGGCCATACGACGGTCAGCGCGAGCGCGACTACAACATCGTCGTCGACATGACGTACCGATTCTGAAGTGGAAGGCGTCATGTCATTTTTCCGTCAATGGTTTCGTTTCCCCCGCCTGAGGTTTTTTCTGCTGGCATGCGGTGTGATGCTGCTGGCGGCTTGCGCCCGTGAAATCCCAACGTTCATACCGCCCGCCGCGCGTCCGGTCGCGAATGTCGACAAGCCCTGGCC
>SCQX01000165.1 GCA_004298545.1 Candidimonas sp.
AATGGCCGCCAGTTGCGGGTGTGTCAGATCATAGCCCAGCGACAGCAGGATGATGGCGACTCGCACCCCATCCAACGGCAACGGTAGCGCCAGCATCAGCGCGCAGACGCCGGTGAGGGCCACGCCTGCCGGGATGATGATGGAACGCCCGTGGCGATCGGCCAGCCGTCCGATGATCGGACCGAACAGCAGGCCCGGGACGCCGTACCCCAGCAGGACGAGACCGATGCCGATCTCGTCCAGCCCGAAGCGCTGCCGCAAATACACGGCCAGCCACGTGAACACGCCCGACTGCAGGATTGCATTGAGCAGCACATAGCCATAAGTGCGCGCCGCGCGCGCCGTCGACAACAGTTCGACGTAACCGCGCATGACGGCCGTCCACCGCTTGACCGCGGTGGCGCGGGCCAGATGCGGCAAAGCGCCGGTCGACACCAGAATGATCACCAGCGCCGCGCACAGCACGGCCACCCCGAGGAACAAGGCGCGCCAGCCAACCAACGGCTCCAGCAGCGCGCCAGCCGCCGCGCCGGCGGCCGTTCCTCCTGCGATCGAACCAAAAAGCCACCCCACGGCGCGGCCACGCCGCGCAAACGGTACCACGTCGCCGATCAGCGTCAACCCGATCGGCACGATACCGGCCGCGCTGACACCCGCCGCGATGCGCCACCCAATGAAGGCGCCAATGTGATCGACCGCCGCGGTGATCGCGGTGCAAGCGACGAACGCGATCAACGAACCGATGATGACGCCGCGCCGCCCCAGCCGATCGGACAGCGGCCCGACCCCCAGGGTTGCCAGCGCCTGCGGCAGGACGTAGGCGGGTATTGCCAAGCCGACCCAGGCCACCGGGCTGGCGAAGATGACACTCAGGCGCGGAATCAGCGGCGCCACCATGAACGTCTGTACGAACACCAGGAAAGCGGCGCCGCAAATACACGGCAGCATCCACCACGGCGCAACCGTTTGCGCCGACGACGGTTTCATTTGTGTAGTCACTCGAATAAATCCAATGAGAAAAATCATACACCTTGCGTTATCGTGCCGTGATGACCGATAGGCATTCCTATATATTGTCGCTTCCGCAGGCGCCTGGAACCCATTCATGCGGCTGCCACATCCCTCCGGCGGGCGCCCGGCCGATCCCCGCGGAAGTCGTGATCTCCGCCACGCGATCCTGACGACACGATCCCCGCGAGGCGACGTCCACGAGTCGATGCCCGCGACGCATTGACTCTAAAATGACGGATATTGCGCATTGAACAAGGGAGCCGCCATGGCCGGACCGCTGGACGGATTACGCGTACTTGAACTTGGGCAGCTCATCGCGGGGCCATTCGCCGCCAGGATGCTAGGCGAGTTTGGCGCCGAAGTCATCAAGATCGAGCCACCCGGATCGGGAGATCCGCTCAGGAAGTGGCGGCTGTTGCACGATGGCACGTCGGTATGGTGGGCCGCGCAGTCGCGCAACAAACGATCGGTCACGCTTGATCTGCGCACACCCGAGGCGCACGACGCGGTACGGAAACTTGCCGCGACCGCGGATGTACTCATCGAAAACTTCCGTCCCGGAACACTGGAAGGATGGGGCCTGGGCTGGGACGCCTTGCATGCGCTCAACCCGCGCCTGATCATGCTGCGCGTGTCGGGTTACGGCCAAACGGGCCCCTACCGCGACCGCCCCGGGTTCGGTCTGGTGGGGGAAGCCATGGGCGGCCTGCGCCACCTCAGCGGAGAACCCGGCCGCCCGCCAGTACGGGTCGGTATATCCATTGGCGATTCACTTTCCGCCCTGCACGGTGTCATCGGCGTGCTGCTGGCACTGCGTCAGCGCGATCAGAACGGCGGCGACGGGCAATGCGTCGACGTGGCGCTCTATGAATCCGTGTTCAACATGATGGAGAGCCTGCTGCCCGAATATTCCGTCTTCAACGAGATCCGTCAACCGGCCGGCAGCAGCCTGCCGGGCATCACACCCAGCAATGCCTACCTCTGCGCCGATGGCAAATACGCGTTGATCGCGGGCAATGGCGACAGCATATTCAAGCGGCTCATGACCGCCATCGGCCGGCCCGACGTTGCCGCGAACCCCGCCTACGCGCACAACGACGGCCGCGCCAGAGATGCCGCGACGATAGACGGCATCATCGGCGACTGGGCGCGACGATACCCCCTCGAGCAGGTACTGCGGACATTGAACGAGGCCCGCATTCCAGCGGGCAAAGTCTACGATATCGCCGACATCTGCGCCGACCCGCACTACCGGGCGCGCGACATGATCCTCGATGCCACGCTCGACGATGGCACACCGGTCAAGCTCCCGGGCATCGTCCCCAAGCTGAGCGCCACGCCCGGCGGCGTGCGGCGCGGCGCGCCGCGCCTGGGGCAGGACACCGACCGCGTGCTGGAATCAATCGGGATCGACAGCGGCACCCGCGCCGACTGGCGCGCGCGCGGCATCATCTGATGACGCTGCGCCACACGACTCCATTTATCCACAAAATTTGTGCATAACCCCGTGAAAAACTCTGGGACATCTCCGCGCGAGGCCGATGAATCACGCCAGACCGGGCAGGTGGTCGAATCGTGGCCAGCCGGATTCCTCTCATTCGGTCATGGCACCCTGGCGCAAGACGAGATGCTTGCGCTGCTAAGCGCCGCCGGCGTCCAGACGCTGGTCGACGTGCGCAGCTTCCCGGGGTCGCGGCGCCATCCCTACGTCAACCGGGAAAGTCTGGCGCACTGGCTGCCCCAGGCCGGCGTCCAATACCTCTGGATGAAGAATCTTGGCGGCTTTCGCAAACCGTCGGAGGAATCCGCGCTCGACACCGTCTGGCGCAACGAGTCGTTCCGGAACTACGCCGGCTACACGCGGTCGGCGGCCTTCCTGGAAGGAATCGCGGCGCTGGTGGAAGTAGGTGCGCAGTCGCACACGGCGTTCATGTGCTCGGAATCGGTCTGGTGGCGATGCCACCGGCGCATCATTTCCGACTTCCTGGTGGCGGCGCGTGGAATCGCCGTGCACCACCTCATGCACGACGGCAGCCGGCCGCAGCACAAAGTCACCGAGGGACTCCGCCTGCGCGAGGACGGGTTGATCGTCTACGACGGCGCGGTCACATGACCGACCGCACTGTCGCGGCCATCACCACCACGAGCACCACGGCCACGATCATAGATTCCACGACCATGAACTCCGCCATCCGCGGGACGGACCCGTCAGTCGGGCGGACACGCGCTCAACGCCTTGTGGTTCTGGGCGCGCGTCTGTTCCACCAGATAATCCAGGAACACCCGCGACCGCCGCGGGACGAATTTGCGACTTGGCAGCGCGGCGTACATCGCCAGGCGCCCGGTCATCCACGGACTCAGCACCCTGACCATTTCACCGCACGCAAGATACGGCGCCACGATATCCAGCGATATGGACGTGATGCCCACGCCATCCAAGGCAGCGCGCAACAACGTATCAGTGTGATTGGCGACGAGGACGGGATCGACGCTCACTTCGACCGCGCCACTGGCGTCCGCGCCGCGCCACATGCGCCAGGCGCGTAGCGGCGCGTCGGGCCGCCTGAGGCGCAGACACGCATGCCGCGACAGATCGCCGGGCGCCTTCGGCGCGCCCATTCGCGCCACGTAGGCGGGCGAAGCCACCAGGACGACCTCGGACTCGACGACCTTCCGCGCCACGATCCCGGCATCGAAGCCGATATCCACACCCAGCACGGTGATGTCGTAATCTTCGATGGGCGGACTTCCGCGCGTCTCGACGTCTATGTCGATTACGATACCGGCGTGGAGCCGGCGAAAGCCGGACAACAGCGGCGCAATCACATAACTTGCCAGTACCGGCTGCGTATGGATGCGCAGGCGGCCGACCAGTTCGCTGGTGTGCGCGCTTGCGATCGCATCGGCTTCGTCCACATCTTGCAGGATCCGGCGAACGTGCGCCAGATAGGCGTCACCCGCCTCGGTGAGCGATACGCGCCGTGTGGTGCGCTGAAACAGCCGTGTGCCAAGATAGGCCTCCAGTTCGGCGACCAGGCGGGTGACCACCGGCGGCGACATGTCCAGCGCCCGCGCCGCCGCTGAAAAACCGCCTTCGCTGGCGACCCGTTCAAAAACCCGCATGGCGAGTAAGCGGTCCATGATGCGCTCCGAAGTTATACCCGCGAAAAAGGTAGCGGGAAAGGGCTCACGCACTTCGGCCCGACCACCGACTTCACCCGCCCGCCGTGCACGGGGTGATCGGCGCGGCGCGCCTAACTTGCCGACCCCCGCGACGACACGCGGAGTCGGCGGCAAATAGTAGCCACACGATCAGGTGACATCGCCTATTATTCCACATTTAGGAATTATGTAACTCATTACGCGCATTTATCACTGCACACAGTTCTAATAGACTGTCCATATCGGTGCACCGATGGAACGATTCTCCCGCAAGGCCCGCCAGCGGCACGCGAAGTAGCCAGACGCGCCGGGCGGCGGATACGCCGGAAGCTGGGGCGCGCCGGGCGGTCAGCGCATCCGGTGGCCGGTGCGTCGAGCGGTTGGATCCAGCGGGAACCCGCGGCGCGCGTTCGCGGCCGCGACAGCAAGGAAACGACATGGGACTATTGATAGACGGACAATGGCATGACCAATGGTATGACACGGCCAGCACGGGTGGGCGCTTCGTACGCGGCGACGCGCCGTTTCGCAACTGGATCACGCCCGACGGCGCCGCGGGGCCCAGCGGCGCGAGCGGCTTTCGCGCCGAACCGGGCCGCTACCACCTGTACGTATCGCTGGCCTGCCCATGGGCGAACCGCGTACTCATCATGCGCGTCCTGAAGGGCCTGGAATCGATGATCGGCGTATCCGTGGTCAACCCGTACATGGGCGAGCATGGATGGACATTCACCCCCGGCCCGGGCGTCGTCGCCGATCCGGTCGGCCAGGCCGACTACCTGTACCAGGTCTATCGACGCGCCCGTCGTGATTACACCGGGCGGGTCACCGTTCCCGTACTGTGGGACCTGAAGCGGAACACCATCGTCAACAATGAATCCGCCGAGATCATGCGCATGTTGAACAGTGCCTTCGACACGGTCGGCGCGAAGGCGGGCGATTACACGCCAGCGGACCTTCTGCCGCGGATCGACGCCATCAACGGCGAAATCTACGACGCCGTGAACAACGGCGTGTACAAGGCGGGGTTCGCAACGACACAGGCGGTGTACGAGCAGGAAGTGCGCAAGCTGTTCGCCACCCTGGATCGCCTGGAGATTCTGCTGGGGCGGCAGCGCTACCTGTTGGGGGACCGCGTCACCGAGGCCGACTGGCGCCTGTTCACCACGCTGATCCGCTTCGACACCGTCTACCACGGCCACTTCAAATGCAATCTGAAGCGCCTGGTGGACTATCCGAACTTGTGGAGCTA
>SCQX01000166.1 GCA_004298545.1 Candidimonas sp.
CCCAACGGGACCCAGACCGCGGATGCGATGGCCACCAGGACCAAGACGCGCAGCAGGGTGATCAGCCCCAGCACGAACACGCGTCCGACCTCCGGCAGCCCGACCCCGGTGCGCACGTACGACCCCACCCGATACACCAGATAGACCGTCGACAACAGGATGCACAGCCCCCAGGCGATATCCACCAGCCGGGACGACGCCTTCACCAGCCGCTGGGCGCGAACGCGCGGCAGCGTCAGCGACGGGACGGGCGCCCGCGCAAGCGTGGCCAGCCCCCAGCCCAGCGGGCTCAACAGCCGGGTGATCAGGCGCGTGCGGTGGATCAGGTCGAGCAGCCACGATTCGGGGGCGCTGGCGGCGGCCGTATTCTCCAGGCGGAACTTGTCGGCCCAGGCGACCAGCGGGCGGAACAGCAGCTGATCGTAGGCCAGGATCACGAGCGCCATGACCAGCACCACGTAGCCGACACTGGCCAGATTGCGCTGCTCTATCGCCATGGCGAGATAGGAACCGATGCCCGGCAGGGCGATCGTCCGATTGCCGACGGTGATGGCTTCCGAGGCGACCACGAAAAACCACCCGCCCGACATCGACATCATCATGTTCCAGATCAGCCCCGGCAGCGAAAACGGCACTTCGAGCTTCCAGAACCGCTGCCAGCCCGTCAACTGAAAATTGCGCGACACCTCCTGCAGATCGCGCGGGATGGTCCGCAGCGACTGATAGAAGCTGAAGGTCATGTTCCACGCCTGGCTCGTGAAAATCGCAAAGATGGCGGCGAACTCCGCACCGATGACCCGCCCCGGGAACAGGGCGATGAAGAAGGTGACGGTGAACGAGACGTAGCCCAGCACCGGCACGGACTGCAGAATGTCCAGCACCGGCACCAGAACCTTCTCGGCCCGCCGGCTCTTGGCGGCGAGCGTGCCGTAGACGAGCGTGAATGCCAGCGACACGAGCATCGCGACCAGCATGCGCAGGACGGTGCGAAGCGCGTACTCGGGCAGCATGGCCGGCGCCAGCGAAACCGCCTGCGTCTTGAGCACGGAGATCGGCGCCATGGTCTGGTGGTAGCCCACGACCCCCATGGCGATGAGGCTGAGAATCAGCGGAAAGGCGATGAAGTCCCAGCGGTTGGGGAGGAGCCGCCGCGCAGAGGCGTTGAACGACAGGACGAGGGCATTCGTACGCATGCGATGATTCCGGCAGGGAGTGTTGCGCGACAACGCGGCAGGCGTGGCCGGAACCGCCCACGCCTGCCGCCCCGCAAGGCGGCGTCACCCCACTGCCGGCTCAGGCAGCGACTGCGTGGGCCAGCCAGGCGAAACCCCGGCCCGCTCGCGCAAGCATCATAGCTTGTCCTGCGTCTTCGTGTCGAAATCCGACGCGTCATGGCGCTCGCGCAATTGCTGCGATGGATCGCCCGCGGTGCGGTTCACCATCAGCCCGCGCACCACCGCGGGCCGCTGCAAGATCGCCTCGGCCCAGCGCCGGACGTGGACGTAATCCCGCACCGACAGGAACTCGGCGGCGCCGTATTGCCATCCTTCGACCAGCCCGCCGTACCACGGAAACACCGCGATGTCGGCGATCGTATAGTCGTCGCCCACCAGGTATTCATGGTCGGCCAGGCGGCGGTCGAGGACATCGAGCTGGCGCTTGACCTCCATGGCATATCGATTGATTGCATACTCGATCTTGACTGGCGCATACGCGTAGAAGTGGCCGAAACCGCCGCCCAGATAAGGTGCGCTTCCCACCTGCCAGAACAGCCAGGACAGGCATTCCGCGCGCGCGGCCCCGGCCTGCGGCAGCAAGACGCCGAATTTTTCCGCGAGATGGATGAGAATGGCGCCGGACTCGAACACGCGGACTGGCTGGGGCCCCGAACGATCGACCATGGCCGGGATCTTGGAATTTGGATTCACCCCCACGAAGCCGCTGCCGAACTGGTCGCCCTTGCCGATCCGGATCAGCCACGCGTCGTACTCCGCACCCGTGTGGCCAAGCGCCAGCAGCTCTTCCAGCATGATGGTGATCTTCTGCCCATTCGGCGTCGCCAGCGAGTAGAGCTGCAGCGGATGGCGTCCGACGGGCAGCGCCTGCTGATGCGTCGGCCCGGCAACCGGGCGATTGGTGCTTGCAAATTTGCCGCCGTTGGGCTTGTCCCATACCCAGACTTTCGGCGGGGTGTATGCGGCAGAATCTTTCATGGTCCATCCTTTGGAAACACCCCGGTTCGAGCATTGCCCCTTGCACCCGGCATTCCCTGTCGACAAAGAACCAGCATACCACCCGCGCGATCACGAGATTTTTTTAGATAGATATAACTTTCACATTGAAAAATATCTGCGATTCTATAATAATAATCATTCTTATTAGTAAGAACTAACAACTCATCGCAAGATTGCGCTCCGAGGTGCACGAGCCTGGACCGACGTGTGCGCGGGCACTGCTCGTGCGACTACAAGTTCTGAATCGGAGCACGCGCAATGATCGTCTGCATACCCGAAGGGCTCGATGCGGAAACGCTGTCGGCCATGTGCGGGCGGCTCGAACAGGCAGGCGACGCCTGGGTCGACGGGCGCGCAACCGCCGGCTACAGCGGCGCCCCCGTCAAGAACAATCAGCAGATCGCCGAAAACACCCCGCTGGCGCGTGAGCTCGGAAACCTCGTGCTGCACGCGCTCGAGCGTAATCCGCTGTTCATCAGCGCCGTGCTGCCGAATCGCGCCTATCCCCCGCTGTTCAACCGTTACTCGGGCGGCCAGGAATTCGGCGCCCACGTGGATGGTGCCATCCGGCTCATGCCCGGCGTGGGCACGCGGGTGCGCACCGATGTGTCGATCACCTTGTTCCTCGCCCCACCCGAAGACTATGATGGCGGGGAACTCGTCGTCGAAGACACCTATGGCCCGCACGCCGTCAAGCTGTCGGCCGGCCACGCGGTCGTCTATCCGGCAACGAGCCTCCACCACGTGCGCTCCGTAACCCGCGGCACCCGCCTGGCAAGCTTCCTTTAGGTACAAAGCCTGGTCCGCTCCGATGAACAGCGCGCCCTGCTCTTCGACATGGACGACGCCATCCGGCGCCTGGGCGCCACCGCCGCCGACACGCAGGCGCGCCGCACGCTGATCGGCTGCTACCACAACCTGCTGCGCCTGTGGAGCGACACATGACGAACTGAGCCGGCTGCGGCACCGCGCTGCGCGCCCCGGCGCGTGGCGGTACGATACCGCAGATTCCCGCGCGAGCCGGCGCGGCCCTGCCGCGCCCCCGCACCCGACATCCATCCGCTACCCCGACCATCGGGTCCCGCTTCAAGATTCATGCAGAAAGTCTTTCGTCAATCCCGCTGCCAGACCGCGTCCAGAGGTTTCGCCCTTGCATGCACTGTTTTATTGCACGCGGCCGCCGCCACGCTGATTCTGGCGCATCTGCACCGCGCCACGCCCGCCCCGCCGGGAGCACCGGTACTGGTGAGCGTCGTGCAGCTGCTGCCTGCCCGGCAGGCGCCAGCAAAGACCGCAGCCCCACCGGTGGCGCAGACCGAGCCAGAACCCGCGCCACCCACCCCGCCGGAACCCGAGCCTCCCGTGCGCGAGCCCCCGCCCAAACCCGAGGCAACGGCGCGGCCGAAACCTGTCATGCGCAAGCGCGAACGCCCCCGCATCCCGCGGCCGGCGCGGCGCGCGCAGCCCAGCGCCTCCGCGGGACACACCCAGAAGCCCGTCACACCACCGGTGACGGCCGCCGCCAGCGCACCGCGGACCGCTGCGACCACCACGGCGCCCGCCGTGCCCACGAATGAACCGCGGCACGTATCGACCATCGCGTATCTCGGCAGCCCGCCGCGCCCACACTATCCTCCCGCGGCGCTGCGCCGCCACCAGACGGGCGAGGTTGTCGTACGCGTCATCATCTCGGCCACCGGGGCCGTGGTGAACGCCAGCGTCGAGCGATCCTCGGGCCATTCCCTGCTCGACGACGCCGCGCTGGCCGCGGTGCGCAAGGCGCGTTTCAGACCCCACACGGAAAATGGCGTGGCCTACACGGCCATGGCCGACATCCCGTTCAACTTCGTTTTATAGGAACCTCAATGTACGAGCTACTACAGGACGCGGCGCAAACCCTCGCACAGGTCGGCGAGGCCGCCTCGTCGGTGCCGCACGCCGCACGGGACGCACTTGCCAGCGCCGCGGGCGCGGCCATGCACACCAGCGGCGTGATGGACTTCATCGCGCGCAGCGACTGGGTGGGGAAATCCCTTTTTGCAATCCTGCTCATCATGTCGCTCATCACCTGGTACCTGATCTTCGTCAAGCTCTTCATGGGCATGCGCAACCGTCGACACTCGGCGCATTTCCTCGAGGCTTTCTGGGCGGACGCGCCAACGCAGCAGATGGAAGTCGCGATCCGGCCCGAGGAGGCGGCCGAACCGTTCGCCCGCCTGGCCGCCCGCGCGGTGCGGGCCCGCGATTTCCTGGCCGCCCGCGACGTACCCGCACAGGGCGCCAGCGAATCGGACGCCGCCATGCTGACGCGTGCCATGCGCCAGTCGATCGAAGAAGACACCGCACGGCTGGAAGGTGGCCTGACCGCGCTGGCATCGATCGGGTCGACCGCCCCATTCGTCGGCCTGCTCGGCACAGTCTGGGGGGTCTACCACGCGCTGGTCGGTATCGGGCTCACCAACGACGTAACCATCAGCGGCATCGCCGGGCCCGTGGGCGAGGCCCTGATCATGACCGGCCTGGGCCTGGCCGTCGCGATTCCCGCAGTGCTCGCCTACAACGCATTCGTTCGCCGCAACCGGGTCTACCTTGCGCGCCTGGACGCCTTCGCGCACGACCTGTTCACGCTGCTGGTCACGGGGCGGCCATTCAACCGGGCGCGGCCGCAAGGCGCGGATGCAGCCCCCGGGGGCAAGGAGCGCTGACATGGCATTCGGAAGCTTCGACGACAAGGCTGCAAGCCGCACCATGTCGGAAATCAACATGGTGCCGCTCATCGACGTGATGCTGGTGCTGCTGGTGATCTTCATCATCACCGCCCCCCTGCTCACCCACGCCATCAAGATCGACGTGCCACACGTCAGCGCCCAACCCACGCAGGAAGAGCCCAAGACGATCGATCTCGCCATCGATGCGCAGGGCCGGCTGTTCTGGAACGACCAGCCGGTCGACATGGACGCGCTGGGCGAGCGCCTCGACCGGCTGGCCCGGGAACATCCCGAACCCGACCTGCGCCTGCGCGCCGACCTGAATACCCGCTACGAGGTGCTGGCGCAGGTCATGGCCCTTGCACAGAAGGCCGGCGTAACGCGCCTGGGATTCGTCACTCAGGCAGACAGCGTCGCACCCGGCGGCGGCGACACGGAACCGGCGAAGCCGCAGCCTTCCCACCCGTGAGCGAGCGGGTGGGACGAGGCTTTTCATTCACGCCGCACGTTTTCCAGCCGCGCCGCAACCAAGAGGAAAAACACCGGTTCATGGCGCGTCGGCCTTCACCAGCGCCTTCAGCTGCGCAGTCGTCAGCGTACCGCTGACGGCGCGCCGGCTGCCGTCGGCGCGAATCACCAGCGTGCGCGGCGTTTCGCCCCCCCAGCTCGGATCGATGAGGTAATTCAGGCGCTGGGGCGATGCGTCGGCATACGCGCGGGCGGAGACGCCCGCCGCCTGCGCCGACTGCAGGCGCTTGAGAATCGCGTCGCGCTGGTCGTCGATATCGTCGGTGCTGACCGTGACGGCCTCGATGGCGGGATCGCCTGCACTCAGCGCCGCCGTCGGCGTATTGGTCTGATTGCGATAAAAGCGCGCCCCCGACACCACCGTATCCGCAGGCGTCGCCGGTACGCGCGACTGAGGCAACGTGGCAAACTGCAACGGCTGGCTTAGGTTCTCCAGGTGATTGACGCCCAGCAGGTAGGACAGGCGTCCCACCTTGTCGCCAATCGTGACGGACTGTTCATTGCCGCCGAAGCTCCGATCTACGCCGAACAGGCCGCAATAGCCGCAGGCGTTCAGCGAGCTGGCCGGCGTGTTGTGCTGCCCGTTGAGATCGATGCGCGCCGCCCGCAGCCCCCTTCCTGTCTCACGCCCGCACCCGGCCGCCCCGCACTGCCGCGAAGCCGGCGGCCAGCAGCGCCATCAGAGCCAGTAGCACTGCCGTCGCGGCAAAACCGTGCGCCGTCATGACGGAGATTCCCGCGCTGGAATCCGCCTCGGAGACGAAGCCGAAGACCAGCGCCGTCAGCGCCACCCCGAGGGCAGTTCCGATACTGCGTGTCATATTCAACAACCCGCCGGCCGATCCGGACTGGGTGTGCGGCGCACTGGCCATGATGGCCGCATTGTTGGGCGGCGTGAACAGGCCCAGTCCGACCCCCATGAGCGCCAGCTCTGCCGCCAGCACCCCCGCGTTCTCGTGGAAAAGCGCTGCGATCAGCAACCCCGCCGCCGTGAGGATCATTCCCGCGACGGTCAACGGCCGGGCGCCGATCCGGTCGGCCATCCGCCCTGCATAGGGGGCCGTGATGCCAAGCGTCGCCGGCAGCATCGTCAGCGTCAGCCCCGCTATCCCGGTCGACAGGCCAAAGCTTCTCTCCGCGAGAAAGGGCACCACGAACAAGATGCCGAACAGCACCGCGTAAGACAGCAGGCCGCTGGAAATTCCCGCGGAGAACGAGGGATTCCGGAATAGGTTCAGATCCACCATGGGTGCATCGGTGCGTCGCTCGCGCCGGAGGAACAGCACGAGAAACAGGACGGCGATGACGAACATTCCCAGGACCACGGGGGACTCGAACCCCACTTCACGCGCTTTCGACAAGGCGCCAAAGAGCGCAACCGATGCCGGTGCGAACAGCACCAATCCCCACCAGTCGAAATGTGTCCGCTTGGCAAGATAGCGGCTGCGCGGCAGCAGGTACCAGCCGGCCACGCAGCCGAGAATCCCGGCGGGAAGATTGACGAAGAAGATCAGCCGCCAGCCGCCCAACGCAATGAGAAACCCGCCAACGGTGGGCCCCAGGGCAAGCCCCAGCGCCTGGAAGGCGCCCTGTATGCCAATGCCCCTGCCCAGATGCTCCGGCGGGATGGACGTGGCGATCAGCGCCACACTGTTCGCTTGCAGCATGACGGCGCCGATGCCCTGAATCGCCCGGAACACGATGAGCGTCGTCAGGTTGGGCGCAAGCCCGCAGGCAACCGACGACACCGTGAAGAGCGCAAAGCCATAGGTGTAGAGCAGCTTGCGGCCAACCATGTCGGAAAACCGGCCGGCGCCGACGACCGTGGCCACCAGAACCAACAGATACGACAAGGCCACCCATTCCACTTCGCCGATGGGCGCGGCGAAGTCGTGCTGCAGCGTGGGGAACGCCACGGTGACGATGCTGGCGTCGAGCTGCCCCATGAACGCGCCGATGCACACCGTGTAGACGGCAAGCCAATGGGCGTCGGGGCGCTTGCGCACCCACGCCGGACGGGCGGGCTCTACCAACAACTTATTCCACCAAGAAACAGATTGCACCGTGACATCCTTTACGTCATCAAGAGAAGTGCGGATACTGGCGGCGGCTGCCGCTTACACCCGGCACGCCGGGTGGTCGGTTCGTGCGCCAGTGCCGTGAATTGGAAACCCGTTACGCGGCATCGGGCAACCTCAATTCATCGGCCGTCGCCATCCGCCGGAAGTTTATACGCCTCCAGGGTCGGCTCCATGGGGCGCAGCATCCACCGCGGGCGGCGCAGCCCGTTCGGCGAAACCTGGCCAGCCGGGCGCGTCATGGACAACCACTTCCGGTAGATGGCGTCCGACTTGGCGGTATCGACGTGTATCTCGCCAGAAACGTCCTCCTGGTCGGCGGCGCGCACACGCACCGCCTGATGCCAGCAATGCTGGCCGGTCACGGGATCGGGATGCACGCCAAACGTAAGGTTCTGATGAACACCCACGGCCGTCCACCAGACCCGCTTCGCGTCCACGCCCGACTTCGGCGCCATTGGCTGGCGGCCTTCCGCCGGCGTCAGCGACCAGTCGGCCTGCTGGTGGGCCAATGTCGTTTCCATCGTTCGCTGATACTTGTTCGTGAAATTCCCCGTGAACTGCCAACGTCCCATGTGATGGCTGCAGGCGATCACGCCGGGATGAATCCCCTCGGTAACCCATGCCTCGGCCACAAAATAGCCGATCTCGGTTTCCACCCGAATTTTCTGGCCGTCGACGACCCCCCGCCGCGCCGCGTCTTGCGGGTGTATCCAGACCGGGTTGTTGTGCGCCAGTTCACTCAACCACTTCGCATTCACACCCCGTGTGTGGACCTGCGTCGGCAGCCGGAAAGTCGGTATCAGGACGAGCTGATCCTCATCCAGATTGTCGGGATGGACATGACTTTTGATGTAGGTCGGCAAGGCGTATTCGGGCCATCCCCAGCGCGACAAGGTCGACGAGTAGAACTCCAGCCGGCCGCTGGGCGTCGGAAAACCGGCCACGACCCGTCCATCGACACGCACCCCCGCCGGCCGCCTCCCGGCGGAGTCGGGATCGGGATTGGGCTTGAGCACCATGTTGACCCGCGCCGGCGCACTCGCGCGCGTATAAACGTGGCCATCGTCATCGACCCAGGGGTCCTCGAGCTCGGCCGCGGGCACTTCGTTGTCGTACAGCGCGTCACCCTCGGCGGGAATTTCCACACTGCCGTAACGCCGCATGTAGGCAAGCGGTGTCAGGCCTTCCGCGCGCGCCTTTTCGGGGAGACCGGGAACGGAGTGTTCAAAAATCCATGCGTAATACTCGTCGACCGACAGTCTTTGCCCGGGGTGCTCTTTCGATTCGATCCGTTCGCGGATTCCCAGCGACCCATCGCTGTCGATTCGCCAGCTGAGTTCCAGCCAGAACTCATTTTCTTCCCACACCTCGCCGGGATTGACCTGGCGCGTATCCGTGACCGTTTCGCCAAGACGTTCGCGCGCCGCGCGCAAAACGGGCTGGCGAAATGAAATCCAGCGGCTATTGTGAGTTTCGCTGGAAAAGATGTCGTGGCGCTCCGACGCAAGCCCCATCGGCAACACGAAGTCGGCAAAGTACGCGGTTTCGCTCCAGATGGGCGTCAGCGCCACGTGCATGCCAACCTTGTCCTCATCGGACAGCATTTCAACCCAGCTGAAGCCATCGGGGTTGACCCACACCGGGTTGTACACGCGTGTGAAGTAAGTGTCGATCGTTGCCCGCTTGTCTTTTACGAGATGCGGCAGCAGGAATGACAGCTCGTTGACGCTTAGCGGGAACTGCCGCGGATACACCAGTTCGTTCCAGGTTTTCGGGTGTTCGGTGCGGATGGGCCGTTTGCCGACAAACTTGTTCCAGGCATTCGGATAGGTGGCGCCCTTGACGCCAACCGCGCCCTTGAGCGCATTCAGGAAGAAGAGCGTACGCTGCACCTGCCACCCACCCAGATTGCCGGCCGCCGCCGAGCGCCAGTTCTGCGTGCACAGACGCGTGCCGCATTGGGCAACCACCTTGGCGATTGCCTCGATTTTCTCCACCGGCACTTGAGACTCGCGCGCCGCATAGTCGAATGTATATTCCTGATAGAGCGTCGGCAGCACCGCCTCGAAGGCTTCGAATGTGGCCGGCTCGCCGGAATGCTCGGCGCGCATGTATTCATGCCAATTCCACCAGCGGCGCACGAATTCGCGGTTGTAGCTTTTCGTCTGTATGAGATGGTTGGCGATCGCCAGGTAAATGGCCGGCTCGGTTCCGGGGTAGGGGGAAATCCAGTGGTCGGCGTGCGTTGCCGTATTCGACAGGCGCGAGTCCACGACGATCAGGCAGGCGCCACGTTTCTTCGCCTCCATGATGCGCTGCGCATGCGGGTTGAAATAGTGGCCCGCCTCCAGGTGCGCGCTCGTCAGCAGGATGACGTCGGCATTGGCGAAATCATTGCTGGGCCGATCCCAGCCCATCCAGTATTCCAGACCCGCGCGGCCCGCCGAAGAGCAGATATTGGTGTGGGAATTGATGCCATCGGTGCCCCACAGCTTGAAGATGTCCTCGGTGAACCCGTCTTCCCCGGCGCGCCCGTAGTGGTACATGACTTGATTCTGGCGCTTTTCCAGCAGCGCCTTGCGGATGCGCGCCGCGAGCGTGTCGAGCACTTCATCCCAACTGACGCGCGCCCATTTTCCCTCGCCACGGCGCCCTGCGCGCTTGAGCGGATAAAGGATGCGGTCGGGGTCCGTTATCTGGTTGATGGTCGCCGGCCCTTTCGCGCAGTTGCGCCCGCGGGACCCGGCATGCTCGGGATTGCCCTCGAACTTCCGCACGCGCATATCCTTGCGGTCCACATAAGCCAATAGGCCGCAGGCCGATTCACAGTTGAAGCACGTGGTGGGCACTAGCATGTAGTGCCGCTCCTGGCGCTTGCCGGTGCCGGGAACGGGTTCCACGGAAACCCAATCATCCCAAGTCTCCTTCGGCGGCGCGGAAGCCAATTGAATACCGCTCGCCCCCTGGTAGAACGTACGGCCGCGGCTGGCGCTTTCCGCCTTCGTCGCCGGCGTGTACGCGGTATCGGTCGCCTCAAAT
This sequence comes from Candidimonas sp., assembly GCA_004298545.1. GTDB lineage: Bacteria > Pseudomonadota > Gammaproteobacteria > Burkholderiales > Burkholderiaceae_B > SCQX01. The sequence goes on from SCQX01000166.1 coordinate 10,591, forward strand.
TCGCTGCTCTGGAGCTTCATCATTCGATCCTCATGCCAGTGGAACCGCCTGCCCGCCCTGCACGAACGCATGCTCATAGGCCAGCGGCCCCAGGAGTGCGAACACGCAGGCCCAGGCGCCGGCCCATGGGGTTGCCAGGCCGATCGCCGACAAGACGATACCCGCGACGAAAAAATGCCGGAAACGTCCGCGACTCATTTCATAGTGGGCGACGCGCACGTGCTCGCTGGGTGGCGGCGTGGCGAAATCGAGCCCCACGAAGACCAGGTGTAGCAAGGTGGCGGCGGCCGTTGTCCACAGCAGGAACTGGGTGGCTTGCGGCGCGTACGCCATGGCGAAGGGAACCATGGCCGCCGCGCCGACGGCAACTGCCTGCGCGAGCAGGTGCGGCGCCAACAAAGGGTTCTGCCAGAGATCGCGCGCTTTGGACGCGCCAAACAACCAGGCGGTGTAGATGGATGTGCCAATGGCGAGGACCACTCCGAGAGGCGCGAGGTCGTCGCTGAGCCAGGGCGCGTGGGCAATACTGGAAATGAAGTGAACGGCCAGCAGCGCCGCGTACGCGATCAGTATCAGCCCGCCGCGAAACAGCCAGCTGTTCCAATGCGGGCGCCACAGGATGAGCCAGAAGCGGAACGGATGCTCCAGATCGG
>SCQX01000167.1 GCA_004298545.1 Candidimonas sp.
GCCGTCGCGCGCAAGAAGCGTCAACGTGTCGAATATATGACGCTGCCACGAGTAATTGGTGTTCTCGCTGCGCATGATGGGGTCGAGCGTCGAGGCGCCCCCCTGCCAGGCGATCACCAGTGGGGTTTGCGGCGAATCGCCGATGGCGGCGGCCGCGCCACCCGAAAACACCAGCCCAGCCAGCAGCACGCAGGCCGCCGATAACGCGCGTTGCAATCGCATCTGTCTACCTCCTGTTGTCACAAGCGTGCCGTGCGGGGCTTGTGCTTCGTTTTTGCCGAGTGGAGAAGATATACCGCGCGGGAAGCGTAAGCGTCAAGACCGCGCCGCGCATGACAACGAACGACGTAGGGTTGATCGTGTGGACGCGCGACCGCTAGAATTCACCCACCAGCGTTTCGGGATGGTTGTGCGCGATATGGAACAGAATCGCCTTCTGGATGTGCGGGATCTCACGGTGCACTTTCATGCCAGCGACGGCATCGTCAATGCCGTCAATGGGGTCACGTTCCATATCGACGACGGCGAAACGCTGGCCGTGGTCGGCGAGTCGGGGTCGGGCAAATCGGTTACCAGCCTTGCCATCATGGGCCTGGTTCCCAATCCGCCCGGCGTCATCGCCGGCGGCAGCATCCTCTTCCGCGGCAAGGACCACACCGAGCGCGACCTGCTCACGCTGCCCGAAAGCGCATTGCGGCGCGTACGCGGCAACGACATTGCCATGGTGTTCCAGGAGCCGATCAGTTCCTTGTCGCCCGTCTATACCGTGGGTGACCAGATCGCCGAAGCCATTGTCCTGCATCAACACAAGACGCGGCGCGAGGCATTGCGCCTGGCGGCGGACATGCTGGCGCGCCTGGGTATTTCAGAACCGCGAAAACGCCTGCGCAATTACCCGCACCAGATTTCGGGCGGCATGGCGCAACGCGTGATGATTGCGATGGCGCTGTCGTGCCACCCCAGCCTCCTGATCGCCGACGAGCCAACGACCGCGCTCGACGTGACGATTCAGGCGCAGCTGCTGGAACTGATCGCCGAGCTGCGGCGCGAAATCGGCATGGCCGTGCTGTTCATCACGCACGACCTCGGGGTGGCCGCGGAGGTTGCCGATCGCATACTGGTGATGTACGCCGGGCGCGTCGTCGAGGTGGGATCGGCGCGACAGATTTTTCACGAGCCTCGCATGCCTTATACGATCGGGCTGCTGCGATCGGTGCCGCGTCTCGTGACCGGCGATGGGCCGCTTGGCCACCTCGATGCGATTCCAGGCGAGATGCCCAACCCCCGCAATCTGCCGAGGGGCTGTTCGTTTTTCCCGCGCTGTTCGCACGCGGTCAAAGGCGTTTGCGATATCGCGGTTCCCGAACTCGAAGAAAGTGAGCCAGGACACTGGGTACGCTGTGTACGCTGGCGGGAAGTCGCGGCCGAGGGTGAGACGTCATGAGTGCCGGAGAGAAGTTGCGGCCAAAGGTGAAACGTCATGAGTGGTGAACCGCTGCTGGTCGTCGACGGCCTCAAGAAATGGTTTCCGTTGAGCGCCGGCATCGGTGCTACGCCTGGCGGGAACAAGCGTCATGTGAAGGCGGTCGACGACGTGTCCTTTCATATCAACGCGGGCGAGGTACTGGGGCTGGTGGGCGAATCGGGTTCGGGCAAGACAACCGTTGGTGCCACGCTGCTGCGGCTGATGGAGCCGACCGCGGGCAGCATCCGCTTCGGCGGCGTCGACATCACGCATTTGCCGCGCGCGAAACTGGCACCATTCCGCCGCCGCATGCAGCTGGTATTCCAAGACCCCTTCTCCTCGCTCAACCCGCGCATGCGGGTGGGCGACATCGTGGGCGAGCCGCTCACCATTCACCACCTGGTCAAAGGCGAGGCGCGCAAGCGGGCGCGCGTTGGCGAGCTATTGCGCATGGTGGGCCTGTCGGCCGACCACGCGCGCCTCTATCCCCACGAATTTTCAGGGGGCCAGCGCCAGCGCATCGGCATCGCCCGGGCGCTGGCGTCGAACCCGGAATTCATCGTCGCCGACGAGCCGGTATCGGCGCTCGATGTTTCCATCCAGGCGCAGGTCGTGAACCTGCTGATCGATCTGCAAAAACAGCTTGGCCTGACACTGTTGTTCATTGCGCACGACCTCGCCGTGGTCGAGCACATCTCGAACCGCATCGCGGTGATGTACCTGGGCAAGCTGGTGGAAATCGGCCCCAGCCGCGAAATTTGCAGCGCACCGAAGCATCCCTATACGGAAGCCCTGCTGTCGGCTGTTCCCGTTCCCGAACCCAACGCGCGGCGCGAGCGCATCGTGCTGAAGGGCGACATTCCCAGCCCGATCGATCCGCCGTCGGGGTGCGTGTTCCGCACGCGCTGCCGCTACGCCATACCGCAATGCGCCGAGGGGGTGCCCCCCTTGCGGGAAGTCAGCCCCGGCCATTTCAAAGCGTGCATTCGCGACGATATTCTGTGAGCGGTGGCGGGGCCGTGAGATCTGCCGCGGCTGCGCCGCCACTCAACCATCGTGCGCGCACGTTCCCGGCGAGTGTGCCCGCTATGCGGCCGTAGCGACGCTCTCCCGGCGCGCCTTCGCCCGCCGGCGCTGGTACACCGTGAGCACGACGGAGAACAGGGCGAACAGCAGCAGGCCGAGCGACACGGGGCGCGTGAAGAACAGCGTCCAGTCGTTGTGAATCATGAGCGCCCGGCGCAGGTTGGTTTCGGCGATCGGCCCGAGCACCACGGAGAGCACGATGGGAGCGAGCGGGTAGTCCAGGCGCTTCATCACATAGCCCAGGATGCCCACCCCCAGCAGAGAGTACATGTCGGTCACGCGCTGGGTGAGGGCGAAAGCGCCGATCAGGCAGAACACCAGCACCACGGGCGCGATGATGGACATGGGAATGCCCACCACGCGCAGGAAGAACTTCATCGTTCCCAGGGCGAGGACGAGGGTGATGAGCGAGGCCACCACCAGTGCCACGAACATGCCGTACACCGTGGCCGGGTGCTCGATGATAAGGCGCGGCCCGATGCCGATGCCGTGCACCATCAGGGCCGCCATGAAAACCGCGTCCACCGCCGTTCCTGGAATGCCCAGGGCGATCATGGGGATCAGGCCCCCGCCCGAGGTCGCGGCGGCTCCCGATTCCGACGCCACGATGCCCTGTGGAATGCCCGTGCCGAATTTTTCGGGGGTTTTGGAATAGCGCTTGGCCTGGTCGTATGCGACCAGGTTGGAAATGCTGCCGCCCGCGCCCGGCACCGCGCCGATGAACACGCCCACGAAGGAAGAGCGGATGAGGTTCACTGGATCGTGCAGTACGTCATTCAGGCCCAGCCAGGGTTTGAACCGTATGCCTTTCCCGCTGATGAGCGGCGTACCCTTCTGGATTTTCTGTGCGTCTTCCGTCTCGCTGAGCAGCTGGCTCACCGCGAACACGCCGATCAGCACCACGAGGAACGGAATGCCGTTGGCCAGTGTGTCGGTGCCGAACGTGAAGCGCGGCATGCCCAGCATGGGGTCGGGCCCCACGGTGGTGATGAGGAGGCCCAGAACTCCCGTCATCAGGCCTTTGGTGAGCGAGTCGCCGGCGATACCCGCCACCACCGTCAGGGCGAAGACGATGAGGGAGAAATACTCCCACGGCCCGAGTTTCACGGCGATCTTCGCCAGGGGTGGTGCGGCAAGCACCAGCACGATGGTGCTGATGATCACGCCGCCGAACGAGGCCCAGATGCCGATGCCCAGCGCACGGCCGGGTTCGCCGCGGCGGGCCATGGGGAAGCCGTCGAACGTGGAGGCCACGGCCGATGGCGTTCCTGGAATGCCCAGCAGTGCGGCGCTGAAGAGCCCCCCGGTATAGCCGCCCACCAGCACGGCGATCATGGTGGCGATGCCCTGCATGACCGGCATGCCGAAGGTGAGCGGCAGCGTGAGGATGATCGCCATCGTGATGGTGAACCCTGGAATGGCGGCGGCGATGAGCCCGCAGATGGCGCCGATCACCATGGTGAGCAGCGTCGGCAGGGTGAGCAGTTCCGCGATGCCGTGCAGGAGAGCGGTGAAGTCCATGGAGAAGCGATTCTTTCGGCGGCGCGCCGCCGGGTCAGCTGAACATGCCCGTAGGCAGGAAAATCGAGAAGATGTGGTTGAACACCCAGTCCATGCCGAACGAGAAGGCCAGTGAAATCAGAATGGCGATCACGATGCGCCGCCAGCCATGGCGAAATCCCAGCAGGAATTCCGTGGCCAGGATGAACACGAACGTGGCCCAGCCGAAACCGGCGACCGGGACGGCGACGACGTAGGCGCTGAACAACACCAGCGTTCCCAGCATGAGACGGTTGCGCCACAGCCATGACCGGTGGAACTGCGCGGGCAATGGCAGGGTTCGTGCAAGTCGGCGCGCCTCCATCGCGATGATGGCGATGTTGAAACACACCATCACCACGATGACCATGCGCGGGAACGCCGCCGGGCCCAGCACCCCGAACCGGGGCGAGGGGAGACTGCCCGCCATCACGAACATAGTGGCGCCCAGCACCAGCAGCGCAGCGTTGAAGAGGATGTCAGCGACGGCTTTGGCGCGTGCGCCGCCCCCCGGGGGTGGTAGTGGAGGAGAGGCGTCGTCCGGGGGATGCGCGCTCATTTGAGCAGGTTTCGCGACAGTTCCGCGATGACTTTGTCGGTTTTCTCGAGTTGCGTGGTATAGGCGGCACTATCGAGATACACCACATCGGCTCCCACGCCCTTCGCCGACTGGATGAACTTCGGGTCTTTCGAGAGTTTCTCGAACGCGGTATCGAGCACTGCGATGCGGCTCTGCGCGATGCCTTTGGGGGCGACGATGCCACGCACCAGGGAAAGATCCTCCAGCGAGTCGTACCCCAGCTCCTTGAACGTGGGCACGTCGGGCGCGTCGGGCAGGCGCTTGGGCGCTCCCACGGCGAGGTAGCGCAGCTGGCCGCCTTTCACGAAGCCCTGCGCGGCCGAAATGTCGCCCAGCACGGCCTCGATCTGGCCACCTACCAGTGCGCGTACGCGGCCGCCCGTGCCCTGATAGCCCACGAAATGGAACCCTATCCCGGCAGCCTTGGCCACCATCAGCGGCTGAATCTGGCTGATGCCGCCCAGTGTCGCGCCGAAGCGGATCTTGCCGGGATTGGCTTTCGCGTATTTCACGAAATCTGCGAACGTGTGCCAGGGGCTGTCGCTGTTCACGACCAGGAATTGCACGTCGCCGAACATGGCTGCCACCGGGGTGAAAGCGTTCCAATCCTGCTTGGTGAGCCCCGTGTAGTACGCCGTGATCTGACCCTGGTGGATCATGCCCAGGGTGTAGCCGTCGGGTTTGTCGCCCGAAAGCGCTTTCAGGCCCGTGGTGCCGCTCACGCCCGGCATGTTGATCACGGGCATGTGCACGCCCAGGTAAGGAGGAATGTAGTTCGAGATGAGCCGCATGAGCGTATCGCTGCCGCCGCCCGGCGCCCACGGCACGATGAGCTTGATGTCGTGCGAGGGGTATTTCTCCCTGGCGAATGCGCTGGGCATGCCACCGAACGCCAGCGCCAGGCCTGCCGCCGCACATTGCGCCACAAACTCGCGTCGTGTGCTGCCTGCAGGCACTTCATCCCGGGCGGCGTTCCACTGCCCCATTCTTCCTTTCTTGCCCACGCCAGTCTCCTTTGAATTGGGGGGTCACCATCACCCCTGATCGCGTATTCTGAATTCAGAACGTACTTTATAGTATCAAGCGGCGGTTGGCGCGGGCAAGGTTGGGGCCGCACGGCTGCGTCGGCTTGCCGGCACGGTGTTCGAACCCCTCGCCGTCCGTTCCCTGGAAGAACCAGACCTCCATGTTGATTTTTGCGCGTGATTTCGCCAGGATGCTCACGCCTGTTTTGTTGTGGCGGCCATCGCTCGCACCATGGCCGGTTGTCGTCGAATCAGCCAAACGGCACACCGCTGATGGTCTTGAAGGGACTGGGGGGCTGGGAAACGCTGGAGATGGTGCGGCGCTGTGCCCACTTGGCGCCCAGCCATCTCGCGAGCCACGCATCGGCGGTCACGTTTTGGTCACCGCCAGCGGGAAATTCCGAGATGCCCGAACGGGCCAGCCAGCTAAATAATTGAGAAAGAAGGGAGATTTTGGTGGGCTGGCCGGGGCTCGAACCCGGGACCAACGGATTAAAAGTCCGGTGCTCTACCAGCTGAGCTACCAACCCGTTACGCTAGAGAAAAAGCG
>SCQX01000168.1 GCA_004298545.1 Candidimonas sp.
CTATCTGGTCTCGAAAGCCATCCGCTCGGCCCGTCCGCTCGCCTTCGAGGATCTGGGCATGGAAGCCATCTACGCGTTCGAGGTGCGCGACATGCCGGTAACCGTGGGCGTGGACGCCGGTGGGACGTCCATCCACGAAACGGGGCCGCGCCAATGGCGCGCCCGTGCCGAGAAAATCAACCGCCCCCGCACCCCTGGAGACGATCCATCCCGGCCACACGTCAGGAGAAAACCATGACCGCAACGCCAAACCCGTCCGATTGGATCGGCCACACGGAGTCATGCGCCGACAACATGGACGCTGGTCACGCCGAACGTGTCGCGCTCGCGGTCGACCGCGCGGCGCCTGAAGCGGGCGACGCGCTGCCGCCGCTCTGGCACTGGGCCTTCTTCGTGACCGCGCAGCCGTACGCCAGGCTGGGCGCCGACGGCCACCCGCAGCGCGGCGAATTCCTGCCGCCCGCGGAGAACCGCAACCGCATGTGGGCGGGCGGCCGCGTGGAATTTCGCCGCCCGCTCACGATCGGCACCCCGGCGCGGCGCGTGTCCACCATCGCAAAGGTGGTGGAAAAGACCGGCCGCACGGGCAAGCTGCTGTTTGTGACCGTCCGCCACGACTATACCCAGGCGGGCGCCGCCTGCATCAGGGAAGAACAGGACATCGTCTACCGCGAGCCTTCCCCGCCGAAGCTCGGCGGCGGCGAACCCGCGCCAGCGTCACAATGGTCGGAAACCGTCACGCCGTCTTCGGTGATGCTGTTCCGGTATTCGGCCGTCACCTTCAATGGACACCGCATCCACTACGATTATCCGTATGCGCACGATACCGAAGGCTACCCGAATCTGGTGGTGCACGGCCCGCTCATCGCCACGCTGATGATCGGCGCGTTCACGCGCGCGCACCCCGGCAAGACCATCCACAAAATCGCCTATCGCGGCTTGCGGCCGCTGATCGCGCCCACGCCATTCCAGGTGGCTGGCACCATCGAATCGCCAGGTGCCGCGCTTGCCTGGGCCGCGCAGGGTGGTACGCTGGCGCACCGCGCCGAAATTGGGTTCGGGGAGTGAGCCATGACTGCCCACGATATCCTCCGCACGGCGTTGTTCGTGCCGGCAAGCCGCCCCGAGCGCTTCGCCAAGGCGCTGGCCAGCGGCGCGGACGCTGTCATCATCGACCTCGAGGATGCCGTGGCGCCGGACGCGAAAGCGCTTGCCCGCGAAAACATCCGCCAGTTCGCGGCCGCCAACCCCGAGGCCCGGTTCCTGGTGCGTGCGAACGATGCAGGCAGCGCCTGGTTCGCCGACGACCTGCGCGCATGCGCCGCCCTGCCCCAGGCGGCCACCCTCGTGCTGCCCAAGGCGGAATCGGCGCAACAGGTGGCAAGCGCGGCGGCGGCGGGCAAGCCGGTGCTGCCGTTGATCGAAAGCGCGCGCGGCCTTGGCGAACTGGACGCCATCGCCGCAGCGCCGCACGTCGAGCGCCTGACTTTCGGCGCGCTTGATCTCATGCTCGACCTGGGCGCCACGCCCGACACGCCGGGCGCCACGCTGATATTGAACGACGTGCGCTGCCGCGTGCTGATCGCCTCGCGGCAGCACGGGCTGGCGGCACCGCTCGATACCATTTATCCGGATTTTGGCGATGCGGAAGGCCTGGCGTCGGCGGCGCGGCTGTCTCACGACATGGGTTTCTGCGGCATGCTGTGCATCCACCCGAAGCAGGTGCCGGTCGTGCACCGGGCCTTCGCACCCTCGGCCGCGCAAGCCGAATGGGCACGGCGCGTCGTCGAACAGGCGCACGCCACCGGCGCTTCCGCATTCAAGCTGGATGGCCGGATGATCGATCGGCCCGTCATCGAGCGCGCACGGCGCGTGCTCGAGCTTGCGGCGCGCTCATGACAGGAACTTGCCGATCAGCGTACTCGCGGCGGGCGCTTGCCGATACGCTCATGGCGCTTTAGCACTCATGACATCAGTGTGCCGACGCGCGCCGCGCCGGCGATATCCCACACCTTCGCGATCAGCCGTTCAACTTCCGCGGCCGTGGCAGTGTTTCCGTAGGGAGCGATGCGCAGCGCCTTTTCTTCCAGTTCGGCGCGGCTGAGCGTGTTGTCGGGGTCTCCCTTGGGGCTGTCGACGCGTCCTTCGAACGTGTGCCCGTCGCGCGTGACGACCGTCACCCTTCCGATCCACCGCCCCGGGTAGGCGCCATCGACTTCGGGGTCGAACACCATACGTACCCGCCCGCGAAAATCCGCGATCTCGGGGTCGGCCAGCGCCGCGTCGAATTCGTGGATGCCGGCGTGCTGGTGCTTGGCGATCAGCCCCAGCACCGTGCCCATCGAGAACTTCGATTGATGCACGGTGGCCGGATCGACCACCGGCCCAAGCACATCGATGGCGCCCTGGTGCACCCGCGCGGTCACCGACGCGATGTCACCGATTTTCAGGTGATGCGCACGCACCACCGCGAGCAGCGCGTCGGCGGCGGGATGCGTATGGCGGCACGACGCGTGGTATTTGAATGACGTTTCGAGCAGCGCCCAGCGGCTGCCCAGCCGGTCGGTGAGGCGGGCGGGGTCGGCATCGGTCGACATGCCCGCCGCCATGCCCTGCGGCCCTTCCAGGATGTGTGCCGCCCCCGTGAAGCCGGCGCGCGCGATCCAGGCGGCCATCAGCCCGTTGCCCGCCGCCTTCGACGTGTGCAACTGCTTGGAATCGGCGCCGTCGCGCAGGAATTCCCACAGGCCCGCCGCCTGGGTGCCGGCCGAGCCGAACGCATGCAGCATGTGCGCGGCGTCCAGACCCAGCACGCGGCCCGATGCCGCGGCCGACGCCAGCGTGCCCGCCGTGCCCGTCGTGTGGAATACCTTGTAGTGCGAGCGCCCCAGGAATTCCCCCACGCGGATGCCGACCTCGTAGCCGGCGACGATGGCGGCCAGCAACGTTTCACCCGTGCTTTCCGACGACTGGGCCAGCGCAAGCGCCGGCGGTATCACCACCGCACCCGGATGGAATACCGCGCCGTTGTGCACATCGTCCTGTTCCACCATGTGCGCGGACGCCGCGTTGACCGTGGCGGCGAAGAATGGGCTCGTGCCCCGGCGGGCAACCAGATTCTCGGACGGACCGTCGTCGGGACCCATTGCCCGCGCGAAATCGTTGATGCATCGAACGGGCCGCCCGCCCGACCCGGCTAGAATAGAAGCCAGCAAATCGAGCAGCAGGTCTTCCGCGCGCCGCAGAACGTGCGCGGGAATATCGGCAAACCGCAGGGTGGCGGCAAATTCGGCGAGTTCGGCGCTTGGATTCGGCATTGATCTTCCTCAAAAGGAACGGGCCGTCCCCACTTTGCGCGCGCGGGTGCGATTTGCCTATTTTCGTTTGCTTAAGAACGGCTTTGGCACGGTGAAGGAGTCTCGCGGCATGGCAACACATTTCGACCTGACCGACATGCAACTGATGGTCAATGTGGCGGGCGCGCTGAGCCTCACGCGGGCCGCCGAGCGCACATTCCTCTCGCTGCCGGCGGCGAGCAACCGGGTGAAGAACCTGGAGCAGTACCTGGGCACCGCGCTGCTCTACCGCACCAGCCAGGGCGTGACGCTCACGCCGTCGGGCGATGAATTCGTGCGCCA
>SCQX01000169.1 GCA_004298545.1 Candidimonas sp.
CCCGTCGGCGCCCGCCTCGCGCGACACGATGGCCACGCCGTTATAGGTTTTCTGGCCCGCGCGGCTGGCTTCGTAGCCGATCTCGCGAAAGGCGTCGAACGGAAATTTTTCGTCGGGCTGTTTCAGTTCCTGCAGGCACAGCGCGTCGACGGGGTTCTGGCGCAGCCAGTCGAGTACCTGCGGCAGCCGTACATTGAGCGAGTTTACGTTCCAGGTGGCGAGTTTCATGCGATTGATAATACGTTATTGATCTGAATCACCCCGGGAATCGCGGAGGCTGTTTGGTTAAAGTAAGGCTGCCTCGGCAGTGGGTGCTGCGCGTTGCTGATAGTACCGCTGTTCGGCCTCGGCGGGCGGCATATCTCCAATCGATTCCAATAGGCGTTGATGGTTGAACCAGGCCACCCATTCCAGGGTTGCCAGCTCTACGGCTGCCTTGGTCTTCCAGGGGCCACGCCAGTGAATCCCCCCACTTGATATGCCGCGAGTGCCCTTCGGCCGTTGGCCGCGAAGTGGTGCAGCGGATTGACGAGCCGGCTTCTCGTGGCGATTCATTCTAAAGACGGCTCAGGAACGCCTTCACCTGCGCGACCGCCCGGGTACCGATTTGCGCCACGGTTTCTTCCACCTGCGCGGCATCGCGCTCGATGGTTCTGAAGCCTGAATCCAGCCGCTCCGCCGCCGCGCCCAGCGCTTTCAGAAGCGCGTTCGGCGGCGCATTGCCGAGGTCGCGCATTTGCGCGCGAGTGGGCTGCGCGCCACGCGACGCGACGGCCGCGGGTCCGTGGTTCGACGGGGCGTCCAGCCGCAGGTAAGGCAGCACGCTGGGCGCCGCGGCGTCACGCTCCGTCAGCGCGGACGCGATGCCGAACGCTTCGCGCACCGTCCTGATGAGGCTGGTGTGGTCGAACGGGTACCGCCCGCCGTTCAGAGGGCTCAATACCGATCCGGCCCGCACCCATGGCGACACGACGACCGCGGGCACGCGCACGCCGTAGGCATCGAAGGCGAACCCGTCGGGTGCCATCCGGCCATCGCCGGGCGGCATGGCCCGTGGCGGCGGCACGTGATCGTAGCAGCCGCCGTGCTCGTCGTAAGTGATGATCAGCAGCGTTTTTTCCCAGCAGGCGGAGGCGCGCACCGCGTTGTAGACGTCCGCAATCAGCTTTTCCCCGTGGCGGATATCGTGCGGCGGGTGTTGATCATTGGGCGGCGTCCCGGTAAAGACATTGGCGAAATAATTCGGCTCGATGAAACTGTAGGCTGGCAGTACGCCGGCCTCGCAGTCCACCAGGAACTGCGAGAATGCGTGATAGTGGCTGCCTGCCACGTCCAGGATGTCGGCCAGCAGCAGCGATTGCGGGAAGTCGTGGAAGTACACTCGCCACGGCAACCCCGCGCGCTCCAGCGCACGGAAGATGCTCGGCCGCCGAAAGGGCTCCTGGCTCGCGCCGAAGAAATCCTTGTTGTTGACGATCCCGTAGCAGGTTCCGGTGTGGGCGAAAAATCGGTTCGGCCAGGTTTGGCACGGGGCAGAGGAAAACCATTGGTCCGATACGGCAAAGGCCTTCGCCAGCTGGTGCAGCACCGGCACCTGCGCCTCTGTATAGGCGTGCATGACGGCTTGTGGATCGTGAAAGCCGTCCGACGGCGGCTGGATGGCGTAATTGTTGGCGAAGCCTCCCATGGCGGGCGCGGCGGCGTCGCGCCACTCGCGCGGAAAGAACAGTTGCTGGGTGATGTCGATGTAGCTCTCGCCGGGATCGGGCGTGGGAATCGTGTAAGAGCCCCCGCCGGGCAGATCACTGCGCGCGCGATAGACCTGATTGCCGATGCGATTGCTCTCGGCCCCCTTGAGTCCGTTGAATCCCGGCGTGGACGCGGTGAACGTCCCCAGCAAATTATCGAAGGAGCGGTTCTCCAGCATCAGCACGACGACGTGTTGAATGTCCGCCACGAGTTGCCTCTCAATATTGCGTTTCGCCCGACTTGAAGCCGACATAGCCGGCGCCGCTGATCCCCATCAATAGCAGCAGGTTTTCATCCAGATTCGGCATGATTCCGGTCCGGAAGACTTGGTAGACGAATATGCCGCCGACCACGGCGGTCCATATCACCGCCTGCAAACGGTGCAGCGCGGCACCGTCGATGTCGGTGGTCAGGTCCCTGAACCAGCCGCGTGTCTCATAGGGCGCGGTACGATTCCGGCATGTCTGAAGCAGCAGGAGCCGGTCGTTCAATCTTGCCTTGCCGGGTGCCGTCAGCGCATCGCCCTCGGCCGTCATGGCCGCGATTTCCGCCTCCAGCGACACAACGTCCTGGTAGCTATTCAGACCCAGCGCCTGGAGCGCATCATTCACCGCGTCCTCGGTGGTGTCGCGCACGTGGTCGACGGCAATTCCGCCCCCCGCGGTCGCCGCCGAGATCCCCATCAGCATCAGGGCCTGAGTAGTCAGCACTAGGGTCGAGCCCGTTTTGATGAACAGGTACAAGAAGCTGATCAACACGATCAGGAACCAGAACGCCATCTGGGTTCGTGCCAGGCTGAAAGTCTGCCGGCGAGAGGGAATCTGCGGGATCAGCTGGTCTTTCAGCAGCGCGGACGTTTTGGCCTGCCAGACGATCCAGGCGGCCACCGCGACAGACGCGATTACCGATACACCGTTGCGATAGTCATTGCCGTGTCCAGAATGACGCTGATCGGCACACAGTAACCCGGCGCGCGAATTTAGGGAAGCGAATCCCGGGGATGGCGCATGTTCCCCGCTTTGCCCGTATCCCGTTGATGCGGCGGGGTGGCGCAACATGCCCCGTGTCCGATTCCTCAATACCGGAACAGCGCGGCGACACCGGTGATACCGGGCATGATGTCGCCAGGTATCACGGAGACGTCGCCATCCCGCCGCAGCACGATTTCGGCGAGATCGTCCAGCAGGTCATTCGTTCCCGGCGCCGAGGGATTGTCGGCGAGGTCGATAGTGCCCTCGCGGGCATCGATGCGCCCGGGGATCTGGCGGTCGGCGTCCACCAACAAGGTCTGGACGCGGCCCGACGTGGCGGCCCGCACTATTTCCTGTAGGTCGTCCGTTGCCAGACCGGTGCCATGGCGCGCGCGAAAGCGTTCGAGTAGCGCGCGCGTCTCGCGATGGTAATGCGGGACGACGGCCGTCCATGCTCGGGCGCGCAGCCCCTCCATGTCGAGCGAGCCTGGGTCGATTTCGATGCCCTCCGGCATGAGGAGCGGGTTGTTCGACAGTTTGCGAAATATCGCCTGGTATTTGAGAAGGGCTGCCAGGATCAGGGGCAGTCCGCCGGGCCGCGAATGGTATTCATGCACCGCGCGGTCGGCGACGCGAAAGAAGCGTGGAATGTCGATGTCGAGTTCGTCGCTCTTGTCGCCATGGCCGTGACGCATGGTGGCCCCGGGCCCGCCGGTGGGCCCCGGGCCGCGAGTCGACACCTTCAGATAAGGGTCCGTCAGCTGATCCCCCAGTGCGTCTTCGATCGTGCGCGGCACCTGCGGCGCGGGCTCCACCTCGTACATCTCGTGGCGGTTGCCCTCGCACAGCCACAGCTTGCCGCGGGTCAGGCACAGCACCTGAAAGTGATCGACTGTCTGGGCGTGCCGCAGCAAAGGCTTGATATGCCACGTGTCGGCCACGATAGCCAGGTCGGGCACGGGTCGCGGCAAGGCGTAGACGCGCAGGAAGTCCGGTGCCCGCAGGATGGCGAGGCCGTCGAGCGTGTAGCGCCAGAACTCGTGGTCCTCCGCCAGCCTATGAAGTGGAGCGAGCAAGTCGGATTGTTCGGCCGCCGACGCGCGCTGGCTCAGGGCCTCGCCCAGCCGGCGGACGAGGTTTCTGTAGGTGATGAGATCGCCGGCGTTGTCGGGGTGTGTGCGGTGCGTTGCCTGGTATAGCGAGAGGCAGGGGCCGGGCTGCGGCGCCAGCAAGCGCTTCACTGAGTCTCTGGACAGGGTGTGCATGAGCGTGCTCCTTTGCGGCAAGCCGTGTAAACGCGCTGTTCGGGCGACCAGGCACCATCATAGCCCGCGCGGCCGCGCGGCGCCTTACGCCGGTTGCCAGATGCCATCTCGATCTCGCCCGTGCCGCCCGTTGCGCGGATGAAGGTGACCCGCTTCGGCGTATAGTTTTGATTCGTGAGCAAGGATGAGAGACATCGTATGAAAATCATCGTCATTGGTGCCACGGGCACTATCGGTCGGGAAGTCGTGAAGGCGGCCACCGCGAAGGGGCATGACGTCGTGTCCGCCAGCCGGCACGGCGAAGTCAAGGTCGATCTGGAAGACGCCGCGTCGACTCGCGCGCTCTTCGGCGCCGTGTCGCATCCAGACGCCGTGGTCTGTTGCGCCGGCGAGGCCGCCTTCAAACCGTTCGCGGATCTGACCGACGGCGATTATCAGCTGGGCCTGGGCAGCAAGCTGATGGGGCAGGTTGCGCTGGCGCGGGTCGCGAAAGATCACTTGAACGACAACGGCTCCATCACGCTCACCGCGGGTATTCTCGCCCGCGAGCCCATGGTTGGCAGCGCGTCGGTGTCGCTGATCAATGCCGGGCTGGAAGGTTTCACGCGGGCGGCGGCGCTTGAAATGCCGCGCGGCCTTCGCATCAATGTCGTCAGTCCGCCGTGGGTCACGGAAACGCTGGCCAAGCTTGGCATGGACACCGCGATCGGCCTGACGGCCGCGAAGGTGGCCGGCGCATACCTTGCGGCCGTCGAGGGAACCTACCAGGGGGCGGTCCTCGATCCGCGCCGGCTTGGGTGATGGCCAGCCGGAATGACAGCCGGTTCGGATGACTGTCAGTTGGGATGGTGATCGGCTGGAATGACAGTCATCTGGGGTGATGGCACAATCGCGCCGGTGGCAATTCGGGGGGCGACGCATGGTCGATAATGACGCGGAAGCGGGGATGGTGCAAACGATGCCGGCGCTCTTTCTCGGGCACGGCAGCCCGATGAACGCACTGGAGGACAACGGTTATACGCGGGCGTGGCGGCGCCTGGGCGTGGTCTTGCCGCGGCCGCGCGCCTTGCTGGTGGTATCGGCGCACTGGTTCATCGGCGCGACCGCCGTCACCGCGATGGCGCGGCCGCGCACCATCCACGATTTCTATGGCTTTCCGCCGGCGTTGTTCGCTGTCGAGTACCCCGCGCCCGGGCTGCCGGAGCTGGCTGATGAGGTGGCTGAGGCCGCCAAGCCGCATTGGGTTGGCGCCGACCACGACCAATGGGGGCTCGACCATGGCACATGGAGTGTCTTGACGCATCTCTTTCCCCGTGCCGACATTCCGGTCGTGCAGCTGTCGATCAATGCCATCAAGCCCCTGGGCTATCACCTGGATCTTGCCGCGAAGCTGAATCCGCTGCGCAGCCATGGCGTGATGATCGTTTCCAGTGGAAACGTGGTGCACAATTTGCGCCGTATCGAATGGAACCGCCCGGACTATGGCACTGACTGGGCGCGGCGCTTCGATGATGCGGTCGCCTATCAAATGGACGAGGCGCCCGCCGACATTCTCAAAGCCGTCGAACACCCTGATTTCGGCATGGCGGCGCCCACGCCTGACCATTTCATTCCGCTGCTCTACACCGCCGGGCTCGCGGCCGCCGCCGGGGCGCGCGCCCCGGCGCTGCTGCGCGGCTACGCCATGGGGTCGCTTTCGATGAGCTGCTACGGGGTTGGCATGAACAGTGTCGTGTGTGAAGGCGGCGGGGGTGCCGCCCAATTGCCCGGCAACGTGCCGCCCGATCAAACCAATGCGTAGCTTGTTGGTTGATGTATTTCAGCGTGTGGTTCGTCGGCTGATGGATTCCAGCCTGAAAATTTTCGCGGTGTAGCGATGACGCGATACCTAGGATTTCATATACCATACCCACCTATCCTACATACGATATAATTTCCACAAATGAGTCATACCGTTCGTGAAAAATCCAGGCTGCTTGCCCGCGTGCGGCGCATTCGGGGTCAGGCGGCGGCGCTGGAACGCGCGCTCGACGCGGAGAAGGGCTGTGGCGAGGTTCTGCATCAGATCGCGGCGATACACGGCGCAATCAATGGCCTCATGGCCGAGGTCATCGAAGACCATGTGCGATTTCACGTGGCTGATTCCAGCCTTGACGAAAAACAGCGCCGCGAAGGCGCGGCCGAATTGATTGACGTCATCCGAACCTACATGAAGTAGATGAACTGAACGAGGCTTTCATCATGAGCGCGCACGATACCGCCCACGACCGCTCCTCACCCTTGAACTGGATCGAAGGAACCCGCATCGGGCTGGTCGCCCTTGCGGCAGCCGCGGTATGGCTGCGCCTCTGGGAGCCGTACCCGGCGGTCAGCGTGGTTGGTGTCATCGGGCTGGTGGTCGGCGGCTGGCCGATTCTGAGAGAAGCGTTCGAGGCCGTCGCCGCGCGGCGCATGACGATGGAGCTCTCCATGGCGATCGCGATCTTCGCGGCCGCGGCGATCGGTGAATTTTTCACGGCGCTCGTCATCACGCTCTTCGTGCTCGTGGCCGAGGTGCTGGAGGGGTTGACCGTGGGCCGCGGGCGCAGGGCGATCCGCGACCTGATGGAGCTGCTGCCGCGCGAAGTCGCGGTGCGCAGGGCGGGCGCGATCCAGTCCATTTCGGCCCAGGAATTGTCTGCTGGCGACGCTGTTCTGATTGCGCCCGGCGGGCGTGTCCCGGTGGACGGCACCGTACTCTCGGGGCACTCTTTCGTGGATGAGTCCCGCATCACCGGCGAATCCTTGCCCGTGGAGAAAGTCGCTGGCGCGCGTGTCTTCGCGGGGTCGATCAACCAGTCGGGGGCGCTTGAAGTCGCCGCGGAGCGAATCGGGCGCGATACCAGCTACGGCAAGATCATCGAAGCCGTCGAGCGCGCGGAAAAGTCGCGCGCGCCGGTGCAGCGCCTGGCGGACCGTCTGGCGGGGTACCTGGTGTATTTCGCCGTGGGGGCAGCCGTCCTGACGTTTCTGATCACGCGCGACATCTACGCCACCATTTCGGTAATCATCGTCGCCGGCGCCTGCGGAATCGCCGCTGGCACGCCGCTGGCGATTCTGGGCGGCATCGGGCGCTCGGCCCGGCTCGGCGCGATCATCAAGGGGGGCGTGCATCTGGAAACGCTGGGCCGGGTGGATACGGTGGTGCTCGACAAGACCGGCACGCTGACCTACGGCCGCCCGGAGGTGCAGCGGTTGATGCCCCACGGAGACGCGACGATGGGCCAGTTGCTCGACGCGGTCGCGACGGCCGAGGTGCGCACCGAGCATCCGCTCGGCAAGGCAATTCTTGCCTATGCCCGCGCCCAGGGGCGCGAGGTGGCCGAGCCTGCTTCCTTTTCCTATACGCCGGGGCGCGGCATTGCCGCAGCGCTGGCCGGCGACACGATTCTGGCCGGCAACCGCGCCTGGATGCTTGAACATGGCGTTGCGCTGCCGCAGACGCCCAAAGGGGGCGACGGCGCGGGGACAGAAGTATACGTTGCTCGTGGAGGCGATCTGCTGGGTTGCATCGTCATGGGCGATACGGTGCGGCCGGACGCCGCAACGGCGCTTGCGGCCCTGCGCGCCATGGGGATACGGACGGTCTTGCTGACGGGCGATGCCCGGCGCGTGGCGACCGCCGTGGGAGGCGCTCTGGGCATACGGGAGATCGAGGCAGAATTGCTGCCCGAAGAAAAACTCGATCGTATCGATGGCCTGGTTGGAGGAGGGCGCGTCGTCGCCATGGTGGGAGATGGCGTCAACGATGCCCCGGCGCTGGCGCGGGCGAGCGTCGGAGTTGCCATGGGATCCGGTACGGACGTAGCGCGGGAGAGCGCTGACGTGGTGCTGCTCGGCAACGACCTGCAGCGTTTCGCTGAAACGCTTGCCGTCGCGCGGCGCACGCGCCGCGTTATCTGGTGGAATTTCGCGGGAACGCTGACTGTCGATGCGATTGGTATCGGCTTGGCGGCCTTCGGCTTCCTGAATCCGCTGCTCGCCGCTTTCATCCATGTCAGTTCCGAGCTCGTTTTCATCCTCAATTCGGCTCGTCTGCTGCCCGCTCGCGCGAGCGAAGGCGGCAAGGGCGCGGCGGTTCGCTCCGTTGCTGCATGAGGCGCGCGCAGCCTTGCCGCTCGTGAATCCATGAATATGTCCCGATCAGTGGCCGCGGCGCTTGCCGCAGCGTTGTTGTTTGGCGCGAGTACGCCTTTTGCCAAGCAGCTCGTCGGCGACATCGCCCCAATCCTGTTGGCGGGGCTGCTGTACTTGGGCAGCGGTATTGGCTTGTGGGTGTTTCGCCTTACCAGAGACTGTCGGGTTGGCGTGCCGCACCTCAGTGGTCGCGAATGGCTATGGCTGCTGGGAGCCATCGTATCCGGAGGCGTCGCGGGGCCGGTACTCCTGATGGTGGGCCTGAGTCATACCTCGGCCGCGCAGGCTTCTCTGCTCTTGAACCTGGAGGCGGTCCTCACCGCCGTGCTCGCCTGGGTGGTGTTCCATGAGAATGCGGGTCGGCGCGTCGTGGTCGGCATGCTGCTCATCGTCGTCGGGGGGTTGCTGTTGGCCCTGCCTCGCGGCGGATCGGTGGCATCGGGTGGCGCGCTTGGGAATCTTGCCGTGGCGGCCGCCTGTCTGTGCTGGGCGCTGGACAACAACCTGACGCGCAAGGTGTCCGCGACGGACGCCCTGTTTCTGGCGGGAACCAAGGGTCTGGTCGCTGGCGCCACCAATACGGGGCTGGCGCTGGCGTTGGGTCATTCGCTGCCGATCTGGCCGTTGGTCGTCGAATCCATGGCGGTTGGCCTGGCTGGCTACGGTGTCAGCCTCGTGCTGTTCGTATTGGCCCTTCGGGGTCTTGGCTCCGCGCGCACGGGCGCTTATTTCTCCACGGCGCCTTTCATGGGCGCCGTCATCGCCATCGCAGGTTACGGTGAGCCGACCTCCACCGCGTTCTGGCTGGCCGCCGCATTGATGGGTGCTGGTGTATGGTTGCACATTACCGAGCGTCACGACCACATGCATACGCACGAACCGCTGCTGCACAGCCACCCCCACGTGCACGACGCGCACCACCAGCACCAGCACGACTTCCCCTGGGATGGCACGGAGCCGCATACACACCTGCATCGGCATGAAGCCATCACGCACCGTCACCCGCATTACCCCGACATTCATCATCAGCATCGGCATGACCGCTGATCGCGTCGGGTGCCGCACCGCGCCACAGCGTCACTGAGACTCTCTTGACACCGTACGTGGGTACGGTGCCTATACTCGCCACAACGGTAATTGGTTGAAAGGGGGCGCGATGGCGTGGTTTTCTGGTAGAGGAACGCTGTGGCGGGCGTTGTGTCCGCAGTACTCGTCCACAGTTCAGAGGTGATGACGTCATGAAAGAGATCGTTGCGCGATCGGTATTGACATGTCCGAACTGTGGTTACAGAGAGACCAGGCTCATGCCCGTCGATTCATGTCAGTTCTACCACGAATGTTCGAAATGTGGGGTGATATTCCGGCCGAAGCCGGGCGACTGCTGTGTGTTCTGCTCGTACGGCTCGGTGCCTTGCCCGTCCGTGCAAGCGCGGCGCGCGCAAAACGCTCGTGGTGGGTGACGCGGTAGTCGCGCGGCTTTGCCGCAATGTGGTGTCGCTCGCACAGCCCGTAACGTGCGGCGGCTTGCCGGCACTGCGGCACGCGTGTGCGTCGAAGTGGCTGCCTAATGTCGCAGGTGACGTCACCGGCCGATGTCGCGGAGTCGGACGAAACTTGTGCATGGTGCTCGGGCCGATGAACGCCGGGTAAAGCGCCGTCACGTGCTTGTCGACCACCGCCGGTGTGTTGCGCGCGGTTCACTACGTCTTCGCTGGTTCATGAACCTTGTCGGCGTACTTGATGAGGATGTCGCCAATCGCGCGCATTATTTCGCCGCGCATCCTCATGGCGTCGGCGCGGTGAATGAGGCGAGCAGAATCGTTCTGGTTTTCATCGAAAATTCTCCAAAAAAATATGTCTTCTGAATGTAAGGTAGAGCCTGGATTCTCCATGCTTCCCACCTTTACTCAGAAACTCGCGAACGCTTTTGGCGTGGCGCCCGAGCCCAGCGTGTAGACAGTGAGCGGGGCGGCCTTCTCGCCGGGCATGCCCGGCGCTCCCACCGGCATGCCGGGGAGCGAAAGCCCCTTGATGGGAAGATGCTCGTCAAGCATTTTCTTCACATATTTGGCAGGTACCAGGCCCTCCACCACATACCCTCCCACGAGGGCGGTGTGGCAGCCCGCGAGATTGGTGGCGATGTGGTGCGCGTCTTTGATGGCGGCAAGATGGGGGGTGTTGATCGTCCGCACCTCAAAGCCATTTGTGTCCATGTAGCGCGCCCATCGGTCGCAGCAGCCACAATTGGGGTTCTTGTACATGGTGACCGGTATGCCGGCGGCCAGCACCGGAAGCGGGAGGCCCAGGGCGGCTCCCAGCAGCAGGGTTTTGAAAATAGGCATAGTCGTATTCCTTTTGCGTAAGATTTTGTGAAATGGTGTGGGATGCGCGGTTCGCGGTGACCCGCCGCCATTTGCGGGAATGGGGTTGGCGCCGTGTGCCCGCGTTTCGCTCGTGGGGATGACTGGCACCGGTTCCGTCGGCGTGCGTTCGGTGGCTCTCACCGGGTCTCGGAACTCGTGATGTCCTCGGTCGCGGCCCGCGGCAGGGCGGCCCGCGTATCCGGCTCCAGGGCCCGAGGCGCCGGGCTTTGAGGCGCATTCGCCTTGCTGGAATCGGCGGCGCCGCCGTGTCGCATCATCTTCATGCAGACGCCCATCATCAGCGCGCATGGCAGCACGGAAAGAAGCAGTGTGCCGACCCCCGTGGCGGCGATCGTGCGCCAGCTTCCCGAGAAGGCAAGCGCGACGAGTCCTCCCGCCAAGGCGCCCATCAGGAACCGATGACGCAGGATGCCGCGCCCCAGGCAATTCAGCCGCACCACGGCCGGAATACTTGTTGAAGATGTTTTCATGACATTTCCTCTGTGCATTGAAAGGGATCGGCATCGAATTCTGTTGCCGTGCCTGTCCGCTATTCGTGAAGGCGCACCATCTTCCGCTGGCCAGCCGCGCGAGCGCGCGCTTGCGCGGGCATTACGCCGCTTCTGGCTTTTGTATGGAAGGGGAGGCTTTACAGTTGCGCGTCTGGTCGTGCGCGTTCGCGCGGTGGGCTACGGCGCCTGCCCCGTGACAGGCCGCCGCGCGGCCGCATTTCAGATTCGATAGCAGCAGTTGCTGACTGCGATCGATGCGGACACCGGCCGTGAGAGGCCGGGAGGAGAGGGAATGTGATCGACACGGACATCGCGGGCCGGGGAAATTCCAGCAAGCCGTGGGATGGCGATTGCGACGAGGGTGTTTTGCACCCGGACGAGCGGCGCCTCGCTGCTTGTCTGCATGGCCGCGACACAGAGCGTTGGTTGCGTCATGCCCTGCTGCGCACAACCCGCCCGTTCGCACTGGCCACCAGGCGCGGCAGCGCCGGAGTTCATGGTCATTGGGCTTGGGCACGCGTAGGCCGCCGCCACCACTTGAAGGAACAGCATGGTCAACACGGCGAACACCACTGTCAGGGTTCGTTTCGCACTGATTGAATTTCCACGCTGTGCTGCCAGTGTCATATACCTGCTTTCCGAGCGCGTTTCGCGAGGCCTGTGAGCGATCATGCTTGATGTCGGCTTGGTTGATGGCCGAACGGCGCATCACAGGAACCCGTACGTCAAAGGAACCCACAATGGCCCCCATGCGTCGCAGCAATTATCCATTATAGCGTCGCACGCGGTGGCTCGCGGTCTGAAACCGCTGCGTGGTGCGTCAACGGGAGCGAGAATTCGAACGTTGCCGTGCCATCGGCCAACCGACGCCGATCCTGCCGCCATGTGCTTCGGCGTCACTCAGGTTGACGCGTGTGTTGTCTCGCTGGAGGCTCGATGGCGGGCACGGTGACGGTCAGTTGACGCGTGTGGCGGGCCGGCGGAGTTGCACGTTTGAATATTCGCGGGATTATGTCGATGGGATCATTGAATCGATCTCCCGGGCATGGTAAGAATTATGTTGCGGGCATTGCCCGATCGTCAGTGATAGGGGGGTCATGATGGGCGGGATGATGGGGCTGATGGTCGTCTTTTGGCTGCTGATCGCCGCAGTGCTTGTGCTCGGGGTCGCGGCACTCGTCAAATATCTCTTCAAGGAGTAGTGATAGCCATTTTCCGTCGACTCAAGTATCACTTCAGGAAGCGGCAGTGGCCGTTTTCCGTCGATTTGTGTGACGTTCAGGAGCATTCCATGACTACGAAAACGATACTCGCATCATCCCTTGCGGCGTTGGCAATTGGCGTCGGTGCGCCGAGTCTCGCGGCGCCGCCCGCGCAGGATCAGGCCGGAAGTTCGGGCATGATGCGGCAGGGCGGGGGTGCGGGCCCGAATTCG
>SCQX01000170.1 GCA_004298545.1 Candidimonas sp.
GGCATTGTGAGATCAACTATAGTCTTTGCGCGGTGCGCAAGGCAACCGGATGCGGGCCTTGTGTGGCTGTGGAAGGCCTCGCGCCGCCGCGCCCTTCGCGCGGGTGGCGGTATCGGGCTGCTACGCTCGCACCCGCGCGGCCGGGTGCGAGCCAAAAAAACGGGCATAAAGAACCAGGTAGAGAAGTTGCAGCACGGCGCCGATCAGGAATGGCAGCGTCAGGTATCCGGCGTGGAACAGTAAGCCGCCAACGGCCGGGCCGATTGCGCGCGGCAGCTGCAGGGAAATGTTTTGCAGGCTCGACGCCAGGCCGCGCCGCTCCGCGCGGGTAAGCCCGGCGGCCAGCGCCTGGCGCACGCCGCTGGTGCCGCGGTTCACCGCGCCTCGGGCAACATAAAGCAGCATGGCCAGCCAGAACCATGGCACCAGCGGTAGTGCAAACAGAAACAGCACGCCGAGGCCGCGCATCCAGATCACCGTGGTCATGATGCCGTGGCGTCGCGCGAGCGCGCCGGCCGTGAACGCGCCGACCGCGCTGACCAGGAATGCGGCGGCAAGGCCCGGGCCGATTTCCAGCAGTCCGCGGTGAAAGCGGACCGCGAACCAATAGGCAATCAGGGGGCCGACGAGCCCGATGGCGAAGCCGTTGATGACGTTGGCGACCACCAGCTTGGCCAGCAGACGGTTTTCCGCCCGGTGTATGTGCAATGACGCTTCGTCGCGATCGGCATGCGCCGTGACGCGGGGCTCGCGAGCGGCCCACAGCAGCATGAAGCTTGTGATGGCGCCCGTCAGCGGCAGCAGAAACAAGAGCCGATAGTCTTCCGCGTTCATGAGATGGCCCATCCACAGGGTCGGCAGTGCGGCAAGCAGCGCGCCCGCGCCCATGCCGATCAGGCCGACAGCGCTGTTGACGCTGAATACACCGCCGCGTCGCCGCATGGGCAATTCTATGGCTAGCCATGCCTGTTCAACCGGCGAGAATGGCCCGGCCGACCCATTGCCGCCGCGCCCGAAGCCGCCGATCACCGCCGCGCCGATCAGTAGCCAGGGCGTCGTGGTGGTCAGTGCGATGAAAGCCACGAGAACCTGCACCAGGTCATAGCCCAGAAGGAACGTGCGCCGGTGGCCACGGTCGCTCAGTGGACCGGCGATCGCCGTGAGAAGCGTTGAGAACAGTAGAGCGCTTCCCAGCACGGCGCCGATCGAAGAGGCGGACCAGCCGATCGCGTCCAGGTAAAGCGTGAAGGCGGCCACCAGCGCGCCTTGCCCGACGCTGCGCG
Source organism: Candidimonas sp. (assembly GCA_004298545.1). GTDB lineage: Bacteria > Pseudomonadota > Gammaproteobacteria > Burkholderiales > Burkholderiaceae_B > SCQX01. Next base: position 1,284 of record SCQX01000170.1, read on the forward strand.
CCGCGCGCGCGCCAATCAGCAGGCGTACGTTGCGCGGCAGGTGATGCGTCGGAGCGACGTGTGGCATTTTTATGGCGCGGCCTTGTTCGGAAAGCCAGAGCATATACCGCAGAGGAGGTATCCGAGGGCGTTGCCAACGCGACCCGCGCGGACGTGGCCTTCCGGACTCATTGCCGGCTTGCCGCTGGACGTGGCTTGCGGATCGAAGTCCGCAAAATCGATGGGAGCGTTTTTATTGATGATTTC
>SCQX01000001.1 GCA_004298545.1 Candidimonas sp.
GACGCCCGCGATCAGATAGCCCAAGACGGAGCCGAACCCGGATTTGCGCGATAGCGGCACCGCCACGCAGGCGGCAACGAGAAAAACGAGAGCCTGGGGCAGAAAGGTCATGGTTGGCGGCGGGGCCGTGATGGGGATTGCAGCGAAACCTTGGAAAATTTTACTGTACTTGTGACGCAGCCCCTTTGCACTGTGCGCCATCAGGTAGACCTGCAGCACGTCCACTTGCTCGGCAATTGAGACGGTGCTGGTCGTACCAGCGAATGTACGAGTCCCCCTCCCGCATGAACTGTTCAATCGTCGTATCGAGCCAGTTGCGAGGGTAATACATCGCGTTTTTCAGCCGGCCGAAAAAGCCCTCGCGGGCCGCATTTCGTCGTCAGAAAGCCGCCAGCGAGGAATTCAGCACGTCGGTCACCAGCATGTGGCCCGGCTTGTGGGTGATTGCCAGCGGCAGTTTCGCGGACCGCAGCGCCTCTTGCGGCGTAACCCCGCAGGCCCAGAATACGGGCAGCTCGTCGGCATGGACCGTCACGGCATCGCCGTAGTCGGGCGCCTGCAGATCGGCGATTCCCAGCAGCGCGGGATCGCCCAGGTGGATGGGCGCGCCATGCACCGCCGGAAACCGGCTGGTGATTTGTATGGAACGGATTGCGTCGCGGCTGATCATGGGGCGCATGCTGACGACCAGATTGCCGCCGAACGCCCCCGCGCGCCCGTTCGGAATAGAGGTGCGGTACATGGACACGTTGCGCCCCTCCTGAATGTGGCGCAACGGCACGCCGGCCTGCATCAGCATCTGCTCGAACGAGAACGAGCAGCCGATGGCGAACACGACGAAGTCGGGCTGCCAGATATCCCGCAGATCGACGCGTTCCTCGGCCCTCTCGCCATCCCGGTACACGTAGTAGCCCGGCAGATCGGTGCGGATGTCGATGTCTTCACCCAGCATGGGCATCTGCCACTGCCCTGGCTCACCCACCCCCAGCAGCGGACATGGCTTGGGATTGAGGTGGCAGAAGCGCATGAAGTCGGCGGCCTGCGCGCGCGGCAAGATGGCCAGATTGGCCTGGGCATAATCGCCACAAACGCCGGCGGTGGGTTTGCGGAACCGCCCCTGCCGTACTTGATGCCTGAATTCTCGAGGAGTCATGTCGTGTGAACTCGCGATGAAAGGCCGCCCGCTGGTCAAATCAGCACGGACGAGTCAATGATAGTCCTTCCCCACGCCAGCGGCACCACCTCCACTTCTCGATGTCGTCCCTCCACTTCAACGCACAGTACACTGAGAGAAATACCAGCAACCCGACATTCCGCATTGACATACCCCCACCCAGCTCCGCGAACCGACACCGCCCGCCCATTTCCACGCCGCCCGGCGTGGACACGGCACTTTGGCGTCGCGCTTACCCTTGCCTCGATGCGTGCACTCGCGCGGCCGGCGCTTGCCCTTGCCCTGGCGTGCGCACTCGCGCCGCCCGCGCCTGCCGCGCCCTCTCCAGCCGCCCAGGGTACGCGCGGCATGGTGGTCACGGCGCAGCATCTGGCGTCGCAAGTGGGGCTACGCATCCTCGAGCAGGGTGGCAACGCGGTCGACGCGGCGGTTGCAACCGGCTACGCGCTGGCGGTCGTCGACCCCTGCTGCGGCAATATCGGCGGCGGCGGGTTCATGACGCTGCACCTGGCCGATGGCCGCGACACCTTCATCAACTTCCGCGAGCGCGCGCCCCTGCGGGCGACACGCGACATGTACCTGGACGACAAGGGCAATGTCATTCCCGGCCGGAGCACTCAGGGCTACCTGGCGGTGGGCGTGCCCGGCACGGTAATGGGGCTGGAGACGGCGCTGAAGCAATATGGCACCATGACGCGCGCGCAGGTGATGGCACCGGCAATCCGGCTGGCGGAAGACGGATTCATCCTCGAACGCGGCGACATCGACATACTCACCGGCAAACGCCAGCACGGGAATCTCGATGC
>SCQX01000171.1 GCA_004298545.1 Candidimonas sp.
TTTGGTTCGCGGCGAGTTCCAGGCGGTGTTCAGCCGCGAATTCGTGCAGGCGTGCATTTCGATGGGCATGAGCGACACGCGCGTCATCGTCGCCCACATTCTGCCCAATTGCCTGTCTCCTATCATCGTCACCGGGTCGCTCATGGTCGCGTTGGCCATTCTGACAGAATCGGCGCTGGCGTTTCTTGGACTGAGCGACCCCAACGTCATGAGCTGGGGATTCATGGTGGGCGCCGCGCGCGACTTCCTGCAAAGGGCCTGGTGGCTGTGCGCCATTCCCGGCGTCGCGATTCTGTTGACGGTCCTGGCGATCAATCTGGTGGGTGACGGGCTCAATGACGCACTGAACCCACGCTTGCGAAACCTCTAATCCTCTAATGTCTGGCATGAACGCGATTCTCGAGATTCAGCACCTGTCGGTCGATCTGCCGCCGTGGGCCGATCGACCCCAGGCGGTGCTCGACGCGAGCCTGGAACTGCGGCGTGATGAGATCCTGTGCGTGGTGGGCGAAACGGGCTCCGGCAAATCCATGATGGCGCGCGCCATCATGGGGCTGCTGCCGGCGCCGCACGTGCGCGCCAGCGCCGGCAGCATTCTGCTGGAAGGGGAAGATTTGCTGAAGGCCACCCCGGAGCGCATGCGGGAGGTCCGTTGCAATCGCGTCTCGATGATCTTCCAGGAACCCATGACGGCGTTCAACCCGGTCAAGACGATAGGCGCGCAGATCGACGAGGTTCTGGAACTGCACACCGATCAGCCTGCGCGCGAGCGCGCGCGGCGGGTGGCCGCGATGCTCGAGGCGGTCAGCCTCGATGATCCCGAGCGCGTCATGCGCTCGTACCCGCATCAGATATCGGGCGGGCAGCGCCAGCGCGCGATGATCGCCATGGCGCTCATCCTGGAGCCGTCCGTCGTCATCGCGGACGAGCCCACGACGGCGCTCGACGTCACGACCCAGGCGCAGATTCTGGAACTGATCCGCGAGAAGCGCGTTGCGCATCACATTGGAATTCTGTTCATCACGCACGATTTCGGGGTCGTGGCCGATATTGCGGACCGCATCGCGGTCATGCGTCATGGCAAGATCGTCGAGGCGGGCGATGCCAAGCAGATTCTGAACGCTCCCCGGCACCCTTACACGCGCTCGCTGATCACGGCGGTGCCCGATATCGTTCCGCACGGTCGTATGCCCGACAAAAGTGCCCCAATCGTTCTGTCCGCGACCAACGTCAATAAAACCTATCGTACCGGCGGCGGTTTTTTTGGTCGCGGCGCGCGCGTGGTGCCCGCGGTCCGCGCTGTCAATCTGTCTTTGCGCCGTGGTGAAACGCTGGGGCTCGTCGGCGAGTCCGGCTCGGGCAAGTCGACGCTGGCGCGCTGCCTGACGCGGCTGATCCATATCGACAGCGGCGTCGTCTCGATCGAGGGCGCGGACATCATGAAGCTGTCCGGCAAAGAATTGCGCGCGCATCGCAAGCACATTCAGATGGTTTTCCAGGACCCTTATGGGTCGCTTGATCCGCGTTGCCGCGCCGGGCGATTGATTGCGGAAGGCCCGATGGTTCATGGCATGCCCGAGGGCGAGGCCACTGCGCGCGCCTACGCCCTGTTGGAACTGGTGGGCCTCGAGCGGCGCGCGGCCGACCGCTATCCGCATGAGTTCTCGGGCGGGCAGCGCCAGCGCATCGGCGTTGCGCGCGCGCTGGCGCTGGAACCGACGATACTCGTCGCAGACGAAGCGGTCTCGGCGCTCGACGTGTCGGTCCAGGCGCAGGTGCTCAAGCTGCTTGCCGACATCCGCGACCGGCTGAACCTCGCCATGCTGTTCATCACGCACGATCTGCGCGTGGCCGCGCAGGTATGCGACTCCATCGCCGTCATGCGGTATGGCGAAATCGTCGAATATGGCGCCACCGCCGAAGTGTATGCAAATCCGCAACACCCGTATACGAAAGCGCTCTTCGCCGCGATTCCGGGGCGGAATTGGCGCCCGCCGGTATTCGAAGTATCCACGGAGGATAGCCTCACATGACTCTGCCGCCCGATCCATTGAAAGCATCCGGCATCGCAGACTTTGTGCGGCGCCTGCGGCGCGGGGAAGTGACGGCGCGGGATACGGCTGCCGCCTATCTGTCGCGCATTGCCGCGCTGGATGAAACGCTGGGGGCACTCACCTACAACGCCAGCGAACAGGCGGTCGCGGCGGCCGGCGCGGTCGACGAGCTGCTTGGCGCCGGAACCGATTTGGGCCCGCTCATGGGCGTGCCGGTGCTCATCAAGGATTTGTACACCGTTGCGGGCATGCCGACGACCGCCGGGTCACGCGTCGACATTGCCGATCTGGTCCAGCCCGAGGGGTATCTGGTCACGACGCTCAAGCGGGCAGGCTGCGTCGTCCTTGGAAAGACCGTCACCACGGAATTCGCGCTGGGGATGTTCAACCTGACGCACCGGTCGCCCAGGAATCCCCGCGATATGGACGTGCCGCGGATGACGGGGGGCTCGAGCAGCGGGTCCGCGGTGGCGATGGCCGCGGGGCTTGCGGCGTTCACCCTGGGCTCGGATACGGGCGGCTCGGTGCGCGCGCCCGCGGCGCTTTGCGGCGTTTTCGGGTTCAAGGCAAGCCCCGGGCTGTGGCCAGCCGATGGCATTTTTCCCTTGGCACCCACACTGGACAGCCCCGGTTTCTTCAGTGCGTCGGCGGAAGATGCGGCGATCATTTTCGGGGTGTTGTCAGGCCAGCCCACGCCCGCGGCGCGCCCGGTTCGGGGGCTCAGGCTGGGGCGGCCGACCAACCATTTCTTCAGTGAGCTCGATTCCGCGGTCGCCGCCGCGATCGAGGGTGCATGCGCTGCGCTGGAAAAAGCCGGTGCCCAGATCATCCCGTTCGAGATCGGCGAGGCCGCCGAGATCGACACCGTTTTTGCTCGGATGGTGCCGGCGGAACTGATTGCCACCCTTGGCAAGGACCGGTTCGTGCGCAGCGAGGGCATCATCGACCCGGTGGCGTGGCAGCGGGCGGTTGGCGGTCTCGATCTGTCGGCGGTCGAGTACGACACGCTGCTGCGGCGCTACCATGCCCTGTGCGCGATCGCCGCCGAGCGCGTCGGCGCGTTCGATGCCTGGCTCAGCCCCACGGTGCCCACGGTAGCGCCGCCGATGGCTGATTTCACGACGGTGGATCGCGTCGCCGCGTGGAACCAGCGGGCAACGCACAACACGCGCCCGATCAATCTGTTTTCGCAGTGCGCCGTTTCGTTGCCGCTGCCCGGCCCCGGCCTTCCCGTTGGCTTGCAGATCGCCGGTGCGAAGGGGCGCGATGCGCGGGTGCTGTCCATTGCGCTGGGGGTGGAGAGAGCGTTGCGGGGGGCGGGTTGAGTCGCGGGGTGCAATAGCGCGCGTCAGGTCGCAGGACGCTGCGCGTGCCGCTGAAGTTCAAGTCGTGGTGGTTCAGCGTCGTTCGCCAGCCTCCGGCGCGCGCGCCAGAACATCGATCAGTTCGGGCATGGTGGACTTCGGCGCGGCTTTCAAGCCGAGCGCCAGCACGGCAAGTATCGCGGTGGCCGTGTCGTGGAAGCATCCCGCCTGCTCGGCCATGGTCGTGTAGTAGCCCAGATCTTTGTGCGCGTTGGCGAGCGTGAAGCGGAATCCTGAACCATCGCCCGACGCAATGTAGGGCGCCAGGCGCTTTAGCACGACGCCATTGCCGCCGCCCGATTCGAGTATGTCGAGCAGGATGCGGGGGTCGATTCCCGCGCGGCTGGCGCAGGCGGCCGCCTCGGACAGCACGACCGAAAAACCCAATGAGACGAAGTTGTGGATCAGCTTCATCTGATGGCCCGAACCGATGTCGCCGGCGTGACGGATGTTCTCGGCAAAGCTCTCGAGGAGCGGCCGGCAGTGTTCGAGCAGCGCCGGGTCGCCGCCCACGATGAGGTTCAAGCGGCCCTCGGCCGCCTCTTTGGGGGTGCGCGTCATGGGCGCGTCGAGGAAACGTCCGCCGGCCGCGACGACGTCGCGCGCGATCTTCCGCGTGGATGACGGAATGGCGGTGGAGCAATCGATGATGATGATACCCGGGCGCAGATGCTTCAACAGGCCGTCGGGCTGGTACAGGATGCCTTCCACTTGCGGGGTGCCGGTTACGCACAGCACGATGACATCGGCCGCCTGCGCGATTTTCGCCATGCTGTCGGTCTGCGCCGCGCCCTGGCCGAGCAGATCGTCGACCGGCTGATTGCCGGGGTGACTCAGTAGCGTAACGGTGTAGCCGTGCTTGAGGATGTTCGAGGCTATGCCGTGCCCCATCAGCCCCACGCCGATCATGCCCACCGCCGCGATGGCCCCGTTGATCATTTGATGCCTCCTTGTTGACTGATTGGAATGGGTCGATTGACCGTTCATGACGGCACCGCAAATGCCGACGCGCACCTCATATTATCCCTAGGGCTTCAAAGTATGGATGGCTTGAGAAATCACGGGTTATGCTAATGCATGCGCGTGTACACGCGTGATCCGTGGTTCCTTCCGCAGGGTTCCCATGTTGCCACTACGTCGGTTCCTACTGGCCGTCACTTTGATGTTTTCGTGTGCAATCACCGCTCACTCCGCTCCCAAAGTCGTCGTCGGTTATATGCCGATCATGGCCGATGCGCAGGCGTTCGTGATTCTGGGTGGGCAAACCCGACACACGCCACTGGCGGGTGCGAAGCTGGTTGAATTCCAGGACGGCCCCGACATCGCGCGGGCGATTCTGGCGGGGCAGGTCGACGTCGCGTACCTGGGGGTCGGGCCGGCGATGGTCGCGCGCGCCAAGGGGGCCGACATACGTGTGGTTGCCGCGGATGATGTCGCCAGCGGGGGATTGGTCGCGGTGGGCGACCTTGCCCACTATTTCGAGACCGGCGATGCGCGGACCGCTTTCGCGCGGTTCACCAGAGACAAGGGGCGAAAGCCGGTGATTGCGACGTTTCCGCGTGGATCGGTGCCAGAGGCGGTGCTGCAATATTGGCTGAGGAAGGTGCTCGAGGTGGATCCGGCCAGCGTCAATATCATTCATCAGGGGGTGGCCCAGGCCCGGCAATCGTTGCTGACCGGGGCGGCCGACGCGGGTGTCGTTCCCGAGCCCGTCAACACTATCGTCACGATGCGTCGACCCGATGCGAGGGTCGTCGTCGGCGGCATGACCATGTTTCCGAATCAGCCGGGCGCGGTACTTGTCGTCAGTGAAAAACTGATTCGGCGAGACCCCGCCTATGTCAGGTCGCTGGTTGCCGCGCAGGTCGACGCAACGGCGTTGCTGCTCGACCATCCCGAACAGGCTGCGCCCGCCGTGCGGAAGTACGTCGGCGGTGGTCGCCTGCCGTTGAATGTCATTCTCCAATCGCTCGAGAACACGCAGGCGAGTTTCACGGCCGATCCGCATCAGGAAATCGAGAGCACGGGAAGGCTACGTGACTTTATGGTGGACCAGGGCACGCTGGCGGGTCAGTTGGACATCGATGCGCTTTTCGATACGCGTTTTTACGATCGCCAGAGTAAATGAGTTGCTCTGATCCCGGCGCCATGCCGGCTCCTGGTCGGCGTCGTGCCGCTCGACTGCGGATGGTGTGTCACTCGCAGACGGCGGGTTCTTCGGCTGGCCGACGTTCCTGATAGTCTTTCAGGGCGCTTTCGCAGGCTTCCTCGGGCGTTGCACCCTGGCCTTCGGCCAGGATCGCATGGCCCGCATCCGTTTCGTGCGCGTTGGTGCATAGTTGCGCGCACCATTCGGCGTCGTAGGTGTAGCGAAGGTCGAAGTAAGCGTACGGGTTTTGATCCAGCAGATCGTGGTGCCGGGTGACGAGTGCCCGGATTGGGTCGTACGTGATGTTCATTGCGTTTCCCTTGTAAGAGAGATGGAAACGGACCGGTGCCCGCGGGCCAGGCAGCCTGCGCGACGGCACGTTTCGGACATGGAAGGCGTTTTTCGTGTGCCGCCAAGCGGCGGGTGATGAACGAAGCACCTTTCAACGCAGGTTGATGTCTGAGGCGCTCAACCCGTAAGCGCGGCCGTGCCGGAAACCTTTCGGTCGATTATGCAAGGCTGCCGAGGGAATATAACAGTATCTCCCGCGGGGCGTGGGAGAACCTTCTAGCCCCGGATAGGAATTTGCAGTCGGGCCGGGAGCGGGGGCCCTAGCGGCGGCCTCAGTGGCCGTCGTCGGCCGCAGGTACTTCGGTAGCGACCTCTTTGCGCGCCAGCCGCGCGAGGAACCGTTCCATGCGGTCCACGGCTTCGTGCAGACGATCGAGCCCTGTGGCATACGAGAATCGCAGCATGTAGCGCGCGTGCGCTTCTCCGAAGTCGCGGCCGGGTACCGCCGCGACGTCGGCCTCGACCAGCAGGCGTCGCGAGAAGTCGTCGCTGTCGCTGCTGAAATTGCGAATGTCCGCGTAGATGTAGAAGGCGCCGTCCGGGCGCGCCGGAACATGCAGGCCGAGGCGTTCGAACTCGGGCAACAGGTAGTCGCGCCGCTGCTGGAAAGATTGCCGGCGCCGCTCGTAGATGCGCATCACATCGGGTTCGAAACACGTGAGCGCGGCGTGCTGCGCCAGCGTTGGCGCGCAGATGGCCAGGCTTGCCGCCAGCTTCTCCAGCGCGGGGATCATGGCGCGCGGCGCGATCAGCCAGCCCAGGCGCCAGCCCGTCATGTGGAAGTATTTGGAAAAACTGTTGATGATGACAATGTCGTCATCCAGCGTGAGGGCACTTTTCGGCTTGTCGCCGTAGTACAGGCCAAGATAGATCTCGTCCATGATGACGAAGCCGTCGTGCCGTCGGACTTCGGCGATGAGCGCCTTGAGCGCGTTGCGCTCGATGGTGGTGCCGGTGGGGTTGCTGGGTGATGCGATGAGTACGCCGCGCGTGGCCGGCGTCCAGTGATCGCGGATGTCGGCCGCGCTGAGCTGGAATCGCTGTTCGGCCTGGCAGGGAATCAGTCGCGGCACGCCGCCGGCGCTGGTGATGAAATTCTGGTTGGCGGGGTAGGAAGGGTCGGGCATCAGGATTTCGTCACCCGGATTGATCAGCGCCATGCTGGCCAGCAGCAGCGCTCCCGAGGCGCCCGACGTTACGATGACGCGCTCGGGATCGACCGGGGCGGAAAAAAAATCCTGATAATAATGGGCAATGGCTTCGCGCAGCGTGGCGAGACCGGCGGGCGGCGAGTAGCCGCTGAGCCCGGCTTCCGCCGCGCGATGCAGCGTTTCCACCACGCGCGCGGGGGCGGTGAAATCGGGCTCCCCGATTCCCAGACTGATGATGTCATGGCCCTGCGCGTTCAGCGCACCGGCTTGTTTGAAAAGTTCCACCGCATAAAATGGCATGACGCGGTCAGTGCGTTGGGCAAGGCGGGGCATGGCGTTGCGCCTCCATTTCGTTTTGAGTAATAAATACCTATTGTAAGGCGTATTCAAGAGGTATTGATGCTCCCATCATGCGGTGCTCGCGGCAGGAATCCGGCACGACCGCGGGGGCGGAGTGATCGGCCGAGTGGAATAGTGGAGGCCGGTTGATGGACGTGAAACGATGATAACGGGCTATTGGACTATCAGACTATCAGGTTAGGCGATCAGGAATGGCAAGCACAGATGGTGTGGGATCTGGTTCCCGCCGGGCGTTCCTCACCGGGCGGCGCGTTTCGCGCACCCCGTGGGAGGATTTCTGCCGGCGCATGCGCCGGGCGGCGGAGGGCACGTTTTATGACTTTGGCGGGCAAGAGGGTGCGGGCAGCGCGCGCCTGACCGTGGCTTGTGGCGCCGACGTGAACCACGCGCGCAAACTTTGTGCCGAACACGGGGTGGTATTCGCGCTCGATGGAGTGCCGCACGCGAGCGCGCTCGACGAATTCCCCGTGCTATGGGTCGATCCGGGGCGCGATTTGGCGCAATGCAAGCGCATTGCCGCCGACAGCCCCTATTGGTTCGTACAGCCCGGCTGCTTTCTGGGTGAACTCGAGGCCGCCGGGCTGCGGCAGTTTCAGGGGTTGCCGGCGCATCTGACAGTGGCGGCCTGGCTGGCCGACCGCGGCCTGTGTGATTGGCGTTCGGGCGAAACGCACAAATCGGGGCTGGAGCATGCCAGCGTCATGCTGGCCGATGGCTCGCGCGTAACGCTGGGTCCCTTCGGAGAAAACAATCGCAAGCCCCTTGAAGGGCTGACCCTGCAGCGCATGGTGTCGACTTTATTCGAACTGTCGCGATTGCCGTCGGCGCGAACGTGCCGCGATGCCGAGTTCTGGCCCGCGCGCTACCGGCTCGATGCGTTGCTGCCGGCGCCGGGCGGCACGATCAATCTGGCGCGGCTGCTGCTGGGGCATGGCGGCGATCTGGGCTGGGTCGACTGGCTGGTGTTCGACGAACGTATCGAAAACGAAATCGAAGTGACCTACGAACCTCGATTTTCCACCGCCGACAAGGACCGCGACGAAGACACCTGGATCGCGGCGTCCGACGTCGATTCGCAGGTCAAGTACGTGTTCGACCCCGCCAACCTGTTTCCCACCGCCGGGCAGGCGCTGTAGCTTTCGCGCGCGGTGGTGGTCTTTGGCGCCGGTTCGTCCACCGGCCGCGTCCTGGGTGCGCGTGCCGCGCGGTTCCTCCCTGTATTTTTCCGGCGGTGCGCGAAACCACCCTCTGGGGCTAGAATGGGCATTTTCCGTCACACTTCACGCTACCAAGAATGACCATGGATGAGAATATTCGCAAAGCGGCTCTGGAATACCACGAGCACGGACGCCCCGGAAAGATCTCCGTCACACCCACCAAACAGTTGTCGAATCAGCGTGATCTCGCCCTGGCATACACGCCCGGAGTGGCGGCCGCGTGCGACGAAATCGTGGCCGATCCGCAAGCGGTGTTCCGCTACACCGCGCGCGGCAATCTGGTGGGGGTCGTCACCAATGGCACCGCGGTGCTTGGCCTGGGCCCGATCGGCGCGCTCGCGTCCAAACCGGTCATGGAAGGCAAGGCGGTGCTGTTCAAGAAGTTCGCCGGCCTGGACGTGTTCGACATCGAAATCAACGAAACCGACCCCGACAAGCTGGTCGACATCATTGCCGGTCTCGAACCCACGTTTGGCGGCATCAACCTCGAGGACATCAAGGCGCCCGAATGCTTCTCGGTCGAGCGCAAGCTGCGCGCGCGCATGCACATTCCGGTGTTCCACGACGATCAGCATGGCACGGCCATCTGCGTGTCGTCGGCGTTCATCAGCGGCCTGCGCGTGGCCGGCAAGGCCATCGACAAGGTGAAGGTGGTCGTGTCGGGAGCGGGCGCGGCGGCGCTGGGATGCCTCGACCTCATGGTCGACATGGGCCTGCCGTTGAAGAACATCTGGGTGACCGATATCGAAGGGGTCGTCTACCAGGGGCGCAAAGTGCTCATGGACCCCGACAAAGAACGGTTCGCGCAGGCCACCGATGCGCGCAAGCTGGCCGACGTCATCGGCGGCGCCGATGTCTTTCTGGGCCTGTCCGCCGGTGGCGTGCTGAAGCCCGAGATGGTGGCGAAGATGGCGCAGCGGCCGGTAATACTCGCGCTGGCCAATCCGGTGCCGGAAATTTTCCCCGACGAGGCGCGTGCCGTGCGCAGCGATGCGATCATCGCCACCGGCCGTTCCGATTACCCCAACCAGGTCAACAACGTTCTGTGCTTCCCGTACATATTCCGCGGCGCGCTCGATGTGGGTGCCACGACCATCACGCGGGGCATGGAGAAGGCGGCCGTCGAGGCCATATCGCGCCTGGCGCAGGAAGAGCAGAACGACGTGGTGGCGGCGGCCTATGGCACTTACGGCGTGTCGTTCGGCCCGGAATACCTGATACCCAAGCCGTTCGATCCGCGCCTAATCGTGCGCATCGCGCCGGCGGTCGCGAAGGCCGCCATGGAAGACGGCGTTGCCACGCGCCCCATTGCCGACATGGAAAGTTATGTTGGCCAGCTGCAGGAATTCGTCTATCGTTCGGGCGCGTTCATGAAACCGCTGTTCGCCGCGGCGAAAGCGTTCGTACGCGACGGCGGGAAGGCGCGCATCGTTTTCACGGAAGGGGAAGACGAGCGCGTGTTGCGGGCCATCCAGGTCATCGTCGACGAGAAACTCGCGGCGCCCATACTGGTTGGGCGCCCCGCAGTGCTCGAGGCGCGCATCAAGGAGTACGGCCTGCGTCTGCGCCTGGGGGTCGACGTCGAGGTCACCAACCCCGAATACGATGAACGCTTCCACCGCTATTGGACCACCTACTGGGAACTGCGCTGCCGCAGCGGCGTCACCAAAGAGATGGCGCGCGTCGAAATGCGTCGCCGCCTCACCCTCATCGGTTCCATGATGGTCTATCTGGGCGACGCCGACGGCATGATCTGCGGCACGGTGGGGGAATACACCAACCATCTGCGCTTCGTCGACGAAATCATCGGCAAGGCGCCCGGGTTCAACACCTATGCCGCGATGAACATCCTGTTGTTGCCCGAGCGTGTCGTGGCCATCGTCGATACGCACGTCAACGACAATCCCACCGCGCAGCAAATTGCCGAATACACCATCGCGGCGGCAGCCGAAATACGCGGCATGGACATCGAGCCCAAGGTTGCGCTGCTGTCGCGTTCGAATTTCGGCGCCGGCGAATGGGCTTCCGGCGCCAAAATGCGCGAGGCGCTGAGTCTGATCCGCGAACAGGCCCCCGATCTCGCGATCGATGGCGAAATGCATGGCGATGCGGCGCTCGACGAGGCGTTGCGCCTGCGCATCCTGCCATCCACCACGCTCAAGGGCGAGGCGAATCTTCTGGTCTGCCCCAACGTCGATGCGGGCAACATTGCGTACAACCTGCTGAAAACGGCGGCGGGCGGCAATGTGGCGGTGGGGCCGTTCCTGCTGGGGGTGAACGCGCCGATTCACATTCTGACGTCCAGCTCGACAGTGCGCCGCATCGTCAACATGACGACACTGGTCGTGGTGGACGCTAACCGATCGCGCACGACCTGACCGGTGCCGCATGGCTGAAGGAAGCTCACCGGTCGGGCTGGTACTGACGGGTGGGGGTGCGCGCGCTGCCTATCAGGTCGGCGTGCTGGCGGGAGTTGCCGAGATTCTCGATCCGCTGCGCTCACCCACCATGGGCAATCCGTTCCCCATCATCTGCGGGTCGTCGGCGGGCGCTGTCAACGCAACGGCCCTGGCGTGCCGCGCCGATACCCCGCATCTGGCCATCGACCGGCTGTGCAATCTGTGGGAAAACCTGCATACCGACATGGTGTATCGTTCGGATGCGCGCGATCTGCTGCGCACCGGCCTGCGCTGGCTGCTGATGCTGGCTTTTGGCTGGGCCATGCCGACGAGCCGCAATCCGCGTCCGCGCTCGCTGCTCAATAACGCGCCGCTCTGCCGCCTGTTGACCGCCACGTTGAATTTCCGCCGCCTGCGCAACAATATCGCAAGCGGCAGGCTGCAAGCGCTTGCCATCACCGCGTCCGGCTACACCACCGGCGAGCATCTGACGTTTTACCAATCCGACGATTCCATCGAGCCGTGGCATCGTACGCTGCGGCGCGCGGTTCCGTGCGCCATTGGCGTCGAACATCTCATGGCGTCAAGTTCGATTCCCTTCGTTTTTCCGGCGCAGGCAGTGACTTTCAATGGCGAGACGGAATGGTGCGGCGACGGCTCGATGCGCCAGCTGGCACCGCTCAGCCCGGCAATACATCTGGGTGCCGAGCGCGTGTTCGTCATCGGCACCGGCCATCAGGACGATACGCATCCCGAACTGCGCCATATCGCGCCCGCTTACCCGTCGCTGGCGCAGATCGGCGGGCATGCGTTATCGAACATTTTCCTCGACAGCCTGTCAATGGATATTGAACGTCTGGAGAGAATCAATGAACTGCTTGCGCGGGTACCGTCGAATGGTGAGAATGCCGGGTCGCTGCGTCCGGTGATATCGTTCGTGGCCACGCCCAGCCGTTCCCTCGATGAGATTGCCATGGACAATCTCGAACAGATGCCGCGTGCCGCCCGCACCCTTTTCAAGGTACTTGGTGTATCGTCGGATTCGCGAGGCTCGGGCGGCGGCGCGTTGATCTCGTACTTGTTGTTCGAAACCGGCTACACGCGGGCGCTCATTGCGCTGGGGCGGGCGGACATTCTGCGCCGCGGCGAGGAAGTCAAGGCGTTTTTCAAGGAGACGCGAGAATGACTCAGGCAAAGTCATTGCAGAAAAAGCTGCAGAAGGGTGGCTTGCTCGATGTCGCCGCCGTATCGCGGGACGAAGTGGTGGAAGCGGTTCAGGCAATGGGCATGACACTGTTCGATGTGGATTGCGACCGCGCGCGTAGCCGTTCAGCCGTGCTCAGAGCCATTGCCAAGGCGGTCGATTTTCCTGAATTCTTCGGCGGCAATTTGGATGCACTGTACGATTGCCTGTGCGACACGGTGCAGGATCAGAAAGTGGGCATGTTCCTGTGGCTGCATAAATTGCACTCGGGCGACCCGGCCCTGGTGGACGATGCCGCCGCAATCGCCGGCGTATGCGCCGATGCGGCGGAGTTCGCGACAAACAATGATCGCGCGTTCGCCTTTGGCATTGAACACGCGGGTCGTCACCCCGAGCCCGAGCCGGGAATTGCGCCCACGCCTTATTCGGGGGCGCGGTCGGGAGAATGACCGGTCATCTCGTCCGACTGGAACACTAGCGCCAGCCTTGCAGCGCCGTCACGGCTGCGAGCAGCGCGACGCCAGCCGTTTCGGTGCGCAGCACACGCGTGCCGAATTGCACGATTGCGGCGTGATGGTTTTCGGCCGTCGCGAGTTCTTCGCGGCTCCACCCGCCTTCGGGCCCGATCAGCACGGCGATATGGCATGAGGAAGCGGCGATGGCGGCTTTCAGCGGTGCTCCGGCATCGGGATGGCAGCACAGGATTTGATCGGGGGCGGGCACGCCCGGGTCGCGCAGATAGTCGGCCAACGAGCGTGGCGCGTCCATCCGCATCAACTGATTGCGGCCGCATTGTTCACTGGCTGCCTGTGCCACGCGCGCCCAGTGCTGTTGGCGTTTCGTCAGGCGCTCGCCCTTGAGCGCCGGGACACTGCGGTGCGCCGTGATGGGAACCAGGCGCCGGGCGCCGAGTTCGACCGCTTTTTCCACGATCCAGTCCATTTTTTCGTTCGCGGCGATTGCCTGGACCAGCGTGAGCGAGCCGTCCAGTTCCCGCTCGACGTCTTGCCATTCGCCGACTTGCGCCCACACCGCTGCGCGCTCGATGATCAGGCGCGCCGGGTATTGTCCGCCACGCCCGTCGAACAGGATGATCGCCGCGTCCTCCCCAAGGCGCCGCACACGCACCGCGTGGTGCGCCAGTTCGGCCGGCAGCGCGATGGTCTGATGGGCGGACAGCGGAGCAGGGCAGTAGAAGCGGGGGCTGGCCATGTGATGCGGGCAGGCGTATTGTCAAGAACCTTGGAGACGCCCGTATTGGAATGAAACGATTCGAAATTTTATCTCCAATGCGCCGGTGTACTGTTTCTAGTTCAACGTTTCGGTAAAGGTGTCACATGCGTTTTGCCGTCGGGCGTTGCGCCCTTCTTTCTTTGTCCTGCGCGGTGGCGCTGTCGTTTTCGCCGCGCGACGCCAGCGCTGCGAACCGCATGGCCCCGGGGTTGTGGGAAATGTCGGTACAGTCGGACGCGCTCAAGGGGCTTCCGGTGATACCGCCCGATCAGGTCGCCAAACTGCGGGCGCTCGGGATCCAGGTGCCCGCCATCGTCAATGGATCGGCAAGTACCCGTACCTGCATTACCCCCGAAATGGCGCAGCGCGTGGATCTGGCGCCGGCGGCGGGCGCCAGCAAGATGGGCTGCGCGGCACGGAACACCCGCTTCGAGGGCAATCACTTTTCGGCCGACCTGGTATGCGACAACGACCGGGTGCAAGGGACGGGCAAGGTGTCGGGTTCGTTTTCCAGCAACAAGGCGTTCACCGCGCTCATACAATTCAAGGGGACGTCGCAGGGCGTGCCGGTCGATCAGCGCGGAACTGCCGAGGGACGCTGGGTCGGTCCCCACTGCGGCGACGTGGAGCCTTTGCGCCTTCCTCCGGAGGGCGGGCGGCAGTAGTGGAATGACGGCGTCTGGGCCGGCGTCCCTTATTACCGTCGGTGGTAAAATCCCCGCGCGCGTCATCCCGGGCCGATGTTCGGTGCAAGGGCGTCTGGGCACCGGGTACGCGGCGCGCGGAAGATTTTGAACACGGGGGGAAGAAGCAATGACGATACGCGTGGCAATCAATGGGTACGGCCGCATCGGCCGCAATGTTCTCAGGGCGCACTACGAGGATGGCAAGAAGCATGACATCGAGATCGTGGCCATCAACGATCTTGGCAAGCCCGAAACCAATGCGCACCTGACCCGCTTCGATACGGTCCATGGCCGGTTCCCCGGCACGATCGCGGTCGAAGGGGATTACATGGTCGTCGACGGCGACAGGATTCGCGTGCTTGCCAGCCGCGATCCGTCAGCCTTGCCGTGGGGAGAAATGGGGGTCGACGTGGTGCTGGAATGCACCGGTTTGTTTGCCACCAAAGAGAAGGCCAGCGCGCATCTGAAGGGTGGCGCGCGAAAAGTCATCATTTCAGCCCCTGGCGGCAAGGATGTGGACGCCACCATCGTCTATGGCGTCAACCACAAGGTTCTGAAGCCGACCGACACGGTCATTTCCAACGCGTCCTGCACCACCAACTGCCTGGTGCCGCTGGTGTACCCGCTGCACCGGGAGCTGGGGCTGGTGTCAGGCCTGATGACGACAGTGCATTCGTACACCAATGATCAGGTGCTGACCGACGTCTATCACGCCGACTTGCGCCGTGCCCGGTCGGCCACGCACAGCATGATTCCCACCAAGACCGGGGCGGCCAGTGCGATTGGCCTGGTTCTGCCGGAACTCAACGGCAAGCTCGATGGCTACGCGATTCGCGTGCCGACCATCAACGTGTCCATCGTGGACTTGACCTTCATTGCCGCGCGTGAAACGTCGGTGGGCGAAGTCAATGATATTTTGCGGAAGGCCTCCGAGCAGGGGCCGTTGAAAGGCATTCTGCAGTACAGCACCGAACCGCTCGTGTCGGTGGATTACAACCACGACCCCGCGTCCAGCACGGTGGATGCCGCCCTGACGAAAGTGGCGGGCACGTTGGTCAAGGTGGCGTCGTGGTACGACAATGAGTGGGGTTTCTCCAATCGGATGCTCGATACGACAGTGGCGCTGATGGCCGCGAAATAAACGGGACAGGCGCGGCGGGTGGCCGTGGCCTGCGCGCATTTTTTACCGCGGGAATTTTCATGGCAGCGATCAAGACTCTGTCGGGCCTGGCGCGGGCGGGCACGCTTGCCGGCAAACGCGTATTCATTCGCTCCGACCTCAATGTGCCGTTCGACGAGGCGGGGACCATCAGCGAAGACACCCGTATTCGCGCCTCCGTACCGGCGATTCGCATGGCGCTGGATGCCGGTGCGGCCGTCATGGTCGCTTCCCACCTGGGCCGTCCCACTGAAGGCATCGTCGCGCTGGGCGATTCTCTGGCGCCGGTCGCCGTCCGGCTGGCCGAACTGCTTGGCTGCAAGGTGACGCTCGTTCCCGACTGGGTGGATGGCGTGGTGGTCGAGCCGGGTCAGGTGGTGCTGCTTGAAAACACCCGCTGCAACGTTGGCGAGAAGAAAAACGATGAAGCGCTGGCGCGCAAGATGGCCGCGCTTTGCGATGTCTATGTGAATGACGCGTTTGGCGCCGCGCATCGTACGGAAGCGACCACACATGGCATCGCGCGTTTCGCGCCAGTGGCCTGTGCCGGCCCGTTGCTCGAGGCGGAGCTCGAGGCGCTCGGCCGCGCCTTGCAGCACCCGGCGCGGCCCATGGTGGCCATCGTTGGCGGTTCCAAGGTGTCGACCAAGTTATCGATTCTGCAATCTTTGGCGGCGCGTGTGGATCACCTGATCGTGGGGGGCGGCATCGCCAATACATTTCTGCTGGCGGCGGGACTGGGCATTGGTCAATCGTTGGCCGAACCGGGGCAGGTCGAGCAGGCGCGCGCGGTCATGGAAGCCATGGCGCGCCGCGGGTCCGATGTGCCGATTCCAACCGACGTCGTCTGCGCGAAATCGTTTGCTTCCGATGCCGCGGCAACGGTGAAGCCGGCCGAGGCGGTGGAACCCGATGACATGATTCTGGACGTCGGTCCCGCAACGGCGGCCCGCCTGGCGGAAATTCTGCGTCGCGCAGGCACTATCGTGTGGAATGGGCCGGTGGGGGTGTTCGAGTTCGATGCGTTTGCCGATGGCACATGCACGATTGCCCGGGCGATTGCCGAGTCGTCCGCGTTTTCGATCGCGGGCGGCGGTGACACATTGGCTGCCATTGCCAAGTGCGGCATTGCCGACAAGATAAGCTATGTGTCCACCGGCGGTGGCGCCTTTCTCGAATTCCTGAAAGACGGAACGCTGCCGGTGGTTGAAATACTGGCCGCGCGCGCGAACGGTTGACGCGCGCCGCCGGCATCAGCACACGCGATTGGGCAGCGAGCGCCCCGCCTGGAAGGCCGTGAGGGAATCGCACAGCAGCCGCCCCATCGCCAGCCGCGTTTCCAGCGTGGAACTACCGGTGTGCGGCAAACCGAACACGTTGGGCATGGTTCGATAGGCGGGATGGATGTCGGGCTCCCCGGCGAAGACGTCCAGCCCGGCGGCGGCCACCGCGCCACTCTCCAGCGCCTCCACCAGTGCCGCGTCGTCGATGATGTCGCCGCGCGCGATGTTCGCAACGATGGCGCCGTGCGGCAGGTGGGCGATCGCGCGCGCGTCGATCATGCCGCGGGTTTCAGGCCGCGACGGGCACGCAATGCAGAGAAAATCGCTGATCTCGAGCATTTCGTTCAGTTGCGGATGGAAGGTCGCCCCTGCTTCCAGTGTCGGATCCAGCCGATGGCGGTTGTGATAATGAACCGGCATGCCGAATCCGCGCGCGCGCACCGCCACGGCGCGCCCGATGCGCCCCATGCCCAGGATGCCGAGGCGCCGTCCGTGAAAATCCTGCCCCAATAGCTGGCATGGCGACCAGCCGCCCCATTTCCCGCCGCGGATGAGATCCACCCCTTCGATCACGCGCCGCGCCGCGCCGAGCATGAGCAGAATCGCGATGTCCGCGCACGATTCGGTGAGAACGTCGGGGGTGCTGAACAGGGCGATTCCACGCGCGTGAACTGCCTCGATGTCGATGTGGTCGGTGCCCACCGAGTAGGTGGCGATGACTCGCACCGAAGAGGGCAGTTGGTTGACCACCGCGCGATCGAGGTGGTCGGGCGCGGTGATGACCAGGGCGTTCATGCCCTGCGCGGCGGCCAACAGTTCGGTCGAGGAAAGCGGCCGACCGGTGTGGTTGGCGCCGGCGCCGAACCGCTCGATGAACAAGTTCAGTACCGAGTCGGGAAATACGCTGGCGACGTAGACCCGTAGTGGGTCGCTGGTCTGGGCTTCCCCCGGTTTTGTGCCCGCGAGATCTGAAAAGGATGGGCGGGATTCGGTGGTGTGTGCGTTGGTTTCGGTCATGAGCGGTCTTCGGGCGGGTAGGCGGCGTGCGTCCTTTGATTCTAAATCACGCCACGTGTCGATTCCGCCGCTGCCGGGTGTGCTGCGCGGCCGGGCCCGCGCTGATACACTTGAGGGGCTTCTTCGGAGAAGCCGGCTGTTGGGGGCGTCGGACCCGGTGCGCTGCCGCACGGGTTTCTCGAGGGCGGCCTCGACGCGGGAAGTGGTGCTTCCCCCCGACAATGGTTCACCGCAATGTGTTCGGCGGCCGGGTTGCGCTTGCAATGGTCGAGAGGTTCGCCATGATACACAAGAATTTCATTGGCAATCAGTGGGTGGGTGCCGCCGCGGGCGAGACCGTGCCGGTCGTCGACCCGTCCAACGGCCAGGCCTACGCCGAAATTGCCCGTTCGCGCCGCGTCGACATCGATGCGGCGGTGTCGGCGGCGCGCGCCGCCTACGCGGGGGCCTGGGGCCGAATGGCGCCGGCGGCGCGCAGCCGGCTGCTGTGGCGCATTGCTGCGGCGCTGCTCGATCGAGGCGATGAACTTGCCCGCATCGAATCGCGCGACACCGGCAAACCCCTGAGGCAGGCCAAAGCCGATGCGGCGGCCGTCGCACGCTATTTTGAATTCTATGCGGGCGCGGTCGACAAGCTGCACGGGGAAACCATTCCGTATCCGCGCGATTTCACGGTGTTCACTGTGCGCGAGCCGCACGGCGTGACCGGGCACATCATCCCCTGGAATTATCCCTTGCAGATCTTCGGACGCAGCGTGGGCGCCGCGCTTGCGGCGGGTAACGCCTGTGTCGTCAAACCGGCCGAGGATGCCTGCCTGTCGCTGCTGGAACTGGCGGAAATCGCAGCCGGGGTCGGGTTGCCGGAAGGCGCGTTGAATGTATGTACCGGGCTGGGACCGGAAGCCGGGGCCGATTTGGCGGCGCATCCGGGCATCGACCACATTTCATTCACCGGGTCGCCCACCACCGGCCGGGCGGTGGCTCAGGCCGCGGCCGCTCATTTCGCGCCCGTCACCCTGGAATTGGGCGGCAAGTCTCCGCAGATCGTCTTTTCCGACGCGGATATCGATGCGGCGCTGCCCGTCCTGCTTGGCGCCATCGTGCAGAATGCCGGGCAAACGTGCT
Source organism: Candidimonas sp. (assembly GCA_004298545.1). GTDB lineage: Bacteria > Pseudomonadota > Gammaproteobacteria > Burkholderiales > Burkholderiaceae_B > SCQX01. The sequence continues at coordinate 18,753 of SCQX01000171.1, forward strand.
CGGCGGGCAGCCGCCTGCTGGTGCAGCGTGCAATCTATTCCGACCTGCTCGGCCGTCTGGGGGAACTGTTCGAAGCGACACGCACCGGCCCGGCGTCCGACGATCCCGATTGCGGGCCGCTGATCAACGCCAGGCAGCTGGCGCGGGTGCGTCGTTTCCTGGAAGAAGCGGAGGAGTCGCCGATCACGGTCGTGGCGCAAGGCAAACTTGACAACTCCGCGCCCGCTGCCGGCTTCTACCAGCCCCCGGTCCTGCTCGGCAATGTACCGCCGGCGCATCGCCTGGCTCAGGAGGAAGTTTTCGGTCCCGTGCTGGCCGCCATTCCTTTCGAGACCGAGGCCGGTGCGATTGCCATCGCCAATGCCACGCCGTTCGGTCTGGTGGCGGGTATCTGGACTCAGGACGGCGGCCGGCAGATGCGCCTGGCGCGGGCGGTGCGCGCCGGGCAGGTGTTCGTCAACAACTATGGCGCCGGCGGCGGCGTCGAACTGCCGTTCGGCGGAACCGGCCACTCGGGGTTCGGGCGTGAAAAAGGATTCGAGGCGATGTATGGCTTCACCACGCTCAAGACCGTTGCCATCCGCCATGGTTCTTCCTGAGGGTATGGTGGCGCGCCCGCCAGACCCCGGTACGATGCCCGGGGCGCGCAAGGATCGTTCATGAAACAGCAATCTCGGCTCGTTCGCAATCACCCGGACGAGTTACTGGTGGGGCTGGTGTCGGTGTCCGACCGCGCGTCCACGGGGGTCTACCAGGACCAGGGCATCCCCGCGCTGGAGGCCTGGCTGACGCGCGCCCTGACCCGGCCTCCCCAGGTGGTCGCACGCCTGATCCCCGATGAGCGCGAGCAGATCAGCGCCACGTTGATCCACTTCGTGGACGACCTGGGATGCGATCTGGTTCTGACGACCGGCGGCACCGGCCCGGCGCGGCGCGACGTCACGCCCGAGGCCACTCTGGCCGTCGCCACCCGCGAGATGCCCGGATTCGGCGAACAGATGCGCCAGATCAGCCTGCGCTTCGTTCCCACGGCGATATTGTCCCGCCAGGTGGGCGTGATACGCGAAACCGCCGATCACGCCGCGCTCATCGTCAACCTGCCGGGCCAGCCCAAGGCCATTGAGGAGACGCTGGAAGGCTTGCGGGACGCGCAGGGCAAGGTCGTGGCGGCGGGCATATTCGCGGCGATTCCGTACTGTATCGACCTAATTGGCGGCCCCTACCTCGAAACACGCGGCGAGGTGGTGGGGGCGTTCCGGCCCAAGTCGGCGCGGCGCCGCTGATTTTGGGCAACGCGGGTCGAATCTGCGCCCCCTGCCCGCGTTGCCCGTGCCTGGCACGGTCTCGTGGCCGCGCAAGCAGTTTGCGGCATTACCACGTAAAATGGCCCGATTCCGTCATTCCGCTTTCAGGAGATCATGTTATGGCCCTAGTGTCGATGCGACAGTTGCTGGATCATGCCGCCGAGAATGGTTATGGCATCCCCGCATTCAATGTCAACAACCTCGAACAAGTCCAGGCAATCATGGAGGCCGCCGCCGAGACTGACAGCCCGGCCATCATGCAGGCGTCGGCGGGCGCGCGCAAATATGCGGGTGAAGGCTTTCTGAAGTACCTGATTCAGGCTGCCGTGGAATCGTATCCATCGATTCCGGTAGTCATGCACCAGGATCATGGCCAGTCGCCCGAGATCTGTCACGGTGCCATTGGTTTGGGGTTCTCCAGCGTGATGATGGACGGTTCCCTGAAGGCGGACGGCAAGACGATTTCGGATTATGGCTACAACGTCGATGTGACGCGGCGAGTGGTCGAGATGGCGCACAAGGTTGGCGTCACCGTGGAGGGCGAGCTCGGGTGCCTGGGGTCTTTGGAAACCATGCGCGGCGACAAGGAAGACAGCCATGGGGCAGAGGGCACCATGACGCG
>SCQX01000172.1 GCA_004298545.1 Candidimonas sp.
GCCAACTCAGCCGCCCGCTCGGGCGGCGTAGCGCCAAGGAACGCCAGCGTCAGGTGCAGCGTATCGGGCTGCATGACGCGCCCGCCGAAAATCGATCGCGCCCAATGGGCCCAATCCATTATTTCCGGAATGACCTCGCCGGGAGGCCAGAACGCGAAGAAGAGGCGCGGCGGCGCCTGCCGTGCCGGAGAGTCAGAGTCCGACGTTGTCGTGGTCCAGCACACGTTCGGCCCGGTAGCTGGAGCGCACCAGCGGGCCGGAGACGACCTCGAGGAAACCCTTGGCCAAGGCAACGTTGCGATAGCCAGCGAATGCCTCGGGCGTCACGAAACGCTGAACCGGCAAATGATTCTTGGTGGGACGCATGTATTGGCCGAACGTGATGATGTCGACGTTCGCCGCCCGGATGTCGTCCATGGCCTGTTCGAGCTCGCGGTCGGTTTCCCCGAGACCGAGCATGAGGCTGGTCTTCGTGAGCGTGCGCGGCGCATGCCGCTTCGCAAAGGCCAAGACGTCGAGCGTCTGGCCATAACCGGCGCGTGCGTCGCGCACGACGTGCGTGAGCCTCTCGACGGTTTCGACATTCTGTGCGAAGACATTCAGCCCGGCATCGAGCACGGTGGCAACCGCCTCGTGCTGGCCTTTGAAATCGGGCGTCAGCGCCTCGACCGCGGTTTTCGGGCAGCGCCGGTGTATGGCACGAATGCAGGCGGCATAGTGGCCGGCCCCGCCGTCGGCGAGGTCATCGCGGTCGACCGACGTCAGCACAACATATTTCAGACGCATGAGCTCGACCGCCTCGGCCACGTTCCCGGGTTCGCTATGGTCGAGCCAACCGTGTGGGTTGCCCGTGCTGACCGCGCAGAATTTACAGGCGCGCGTACACACCGACCCCATGAGCATGAGCGTTGCGGTGCCACGCCCCCAACACTCGGCGATATTCGGGCATTTGGACTCCGCGCACACGGTGTTGAGCTTGTGCGTTCGGACGATTTCGCGCACCGCCTCATAGGCCGAACCCGACGGCAGCTTCACGTGCAGCCAGGGTGGCTTGGGCCCCGCATCGGGCACCGTGCTATAGGCGCTGGGCCGAATGCCGTCTTTGATGGCCCGCGTGCCTTGTGGGCTGACGAATTTGGAACCGGGCGCTGGACGGACAGTGGGATGGGCGAGTATGGCGTCGTCGGTCATGGAACAAGAAACCTTTCGGAACGAACGTGATCGCAAAAAATCATACCATGCGCATAGGGCGCCGTCCCCGCCACACGCGGGTACGGAATCGACGTGGAATGAGCACGGAATGGGCGGGGAAGATACATTCGGAAAAAACATAATTGGAACTAAACAATTACCGAACCGTCACTGTCAATGACATTTGTGAGCATTTGAATACGGGCCAAGGCCCTTCACAACAACCGCGCGGCATTGTGCGGGGAACCGCGAAACGCCGCCGACAACTGGAGCCGGACGTCGTCATGCGCAAAACGCTCTCCCTTCTTCTTTCCCTGTCTTGCGTGCTGTTCGCCGCGGGCGCGTGGGCTGCCGACGCGCCCGCGCAAGTGCGCGGCATTTACCTGACGACAGACTACCCCTCCGTCACGATTCGCCCCGGCGGATCGTCGACGATCTCTCTGTCGCTCACCAACCACCACGTCGCCCCCACCCGCATGACCGTGCGCGTCACCAACGTGCCAGCCGGCTGGAAAGCAACCATCCTGGGCGGCGGGCAGCCGGTCGGCGCGGCCATGCCGGGCACGGACGGCAGCGTGGGCCTGACGCTGCGGCTCAAAGTTCCGGCGAACGCACCCAGGCAGCCACACACGCTGACCGTCGACGCGGATGGCGGCGGCCAGCGTCTGAGCCTGCCGATCGACGTGGCGCTGGCCGATCAACTGCCCTCCAAGCTCACGCTGGAGTCCAAACTACCGGAACTCAAAGGCAGCGCCCAGTCATCATTCAACTACGACTTCACCGTCAAGAACGAAAGCGGCAAGGCGATGCTCGTGAGCTTGGCGGCCAGGGCGCCCCAATACTTCCAGACGACGTTCACGGAAGAATATGGCAGCCAGGAACTCAGCTCCGTTCCCATCAAGGCGGGCGAATCGAAGGACATCAAGCTCCAGGTGCGTCCACCCAACACCGTCGCGCCCGGGGTCTATCCCATCGCGGTGAACGTCGCGGCGGGCGACACGAAAGCCGATACCCTGCTCAAGATGCAGATCGTCGGCGAGCCGCAGCTGACCCTTTCGGGACGCAATGGCCTGATGAGCACACACGCCGAAATCGACAAAGCGACCTCGATGCCGGTGATCGTGAGCAATACCGGGGGCGCCGACGCGGGCAACATCAAGCTTTCGGGTACCACACCGTCGGGCTGGACCATCAAGTTCTCGCCCGCGACGATAGACGAGCTGGCACCCGGAAAGACCAAGGAAGTCGAAGCGACCATCAAGCCATCCTCCGAATCGCTGGCGGGCGACTACATGGTGGATCTGCAAGCCACTTCGCAGGGCCAATCGGTCACGGGGAAATTCCGCGTGTCGGTCGTGACTTCCAGCCTGTGGGGCATCGTCGGCGCCATCATTCTCGCCATTGCCATACTGATTCTGGTCGGCGCCGTCGCAAGGTACGGACGGCGATGAACGATTCTGTCATCGAAGCGGCCAATCTGACCAAGCGCTACGGCGCGGCGACCGTGGTGGACGACATTTCGTTCGCCGTCGGCAAAGGCGAGATTTTCGGGCTGCTCGGCCCCAACGGCGCCGGCAAGACCACCACCATCCTGATGCTGCTGGGCCTGACCGAAATCACCCGCGGAACCGTGCGGGTGCTGGGCCACGACCCGCGGCGCGAACCGCTGACCATCAAGCAGCATCTGGGGTACCTGCCAGACTCTGTCGGGTTCTACAATCAGTTGACGGCGCATGACAATCTCGTCTACACCGCCCGCCTGCTGGGCATTCCCGCCGCGCAGCGGCGCGCGCGAATCCACGAGGCATTGGCGCGCGTGGGCCTGGCGGACAACGCCGACAAACGCGTCGCGGCGTTCTCGCACGGCATGCGGCAACGCCTGGGGTTGGCCGAGATCATCATGAAACACGCGCGCGCGGCCATTCTCGACGAGCCGACGTCGGGGCTGGATCCGCAGGCCACCGAAGATTTCCTGCAACTGATACGATCGCTCAAAGCCGATGGCGTCACCGTCCTGTTGTCGTCGCACCTGCTGGACCACATGCAGCGTGTGTGCGACCGCGTCGCGCTATTCCAGCACGGCCGCATCGCGCTCATCGGCACCGTGCCCGAACTGGCGCGCCAAGTCCTGGGTGACGGGTTCGAAGTCGAGGTGGAAGCCAGCGGTGAGCGCCTGCGGGAAAGCCTGGCATGCGTCGACGGCGTCAGCCAGGTGGAAGTGATCGCACCCGAGCGCTACCGGCTACTGGCAAACCGCGACGTGCGCGCCGATGCGGCGCGCGCGACCGTACAGGCGGGCGGCGACCTGCGGCGCCTGTCGGTGCGCGATCCAAGCCTGGACGCTATCTACAACCAGTACTTCCAGCGCGCAGCCAGCGCGAAGGCGGACAGCCATGCGACGTGAAGGTTCACCGTGGAGGGGCGTGACGGCGGTCACGCTCAAAGAACTGGCCGATCACCTGTCGAGCGCGCGCATGCGCGTACTGGAGTGGCTGGTGGTCCTGACGGCCGCCGCGGCGCTCTACGGGGCACTGCGGGACATCCGGGACACGACCGCGACCGACCCCTTCGTGTTCTTGCGCCTGTTCACCAGCACGCAAGCGCCGCTGCCCTCATTCGCTTCGATTCTCGGCTTTCTCATCCCGCTAGTGGCGATCGGCCTGGGCTTCGACGCGGTCAACGGCGAATACAGCCGGCGCACGATGAGCCGGATTCTGTCGCAGCCCATCTATCGGGACGCGCTGCTGCTGGGCAAGTTCATTGCCGGGCTCGCCACCCTGGGAATCAGTCTCGTATGCCTCTGGCTGCTGCTCGTGGGCGCCGGGCTGCTGCTGCTCGGCGTGCCGCCCAGCGCCGAGGAAGTCGCCCGCTCGATCGTATTCCTGATCATCGCGCTGGCCTACGCGGGCGTGTGGCTTGCCATCTCAATGCTGTTTTCAACCGTATTCAAGTCGGCCGCGACCTCGGCGCTGGTGTCGCTGGGCCTATGGCTGTTCCTGTCGCTGCTGTGGCCGATGCTGGCGCCGGCGCTTGCGCAATTGATCGCGCCGCCCGATCTGCTCGCCTCCATCACCGGCCAGCTCAGCATTCACACGCTGCACTGGCAATTGGCGCTGGAAAGAATTTCGCCCACCGAACTGTTCGGCGAAGCCGTGATAGCGATCCTGAGCCCCACGACCCGAACGCTGGGCCCGGTATTCCTGAGCCAACTGCAAGGGATGGTGCTCGGCGCGCCGCTGCCGTTGGCCGCCAGCCTGTCCATCGTATGGGCACAAATCGTAGGGCTCATCGCGGGCTGCATCCTGCTGTTCGCATTGACGTACGTCGTGTTCCAGCGCCAGGAAGTGCGCGCCTGAGCAGGAACCGTTACAGCCAGTGCCCCAGCTTCGAAGCCTTGGTGCTGAGATAGGCCTCATTGTACGGGTTGCGGTTGACGATCAGGGGAATTCTCTCCACCACCTCGACGCCCGCCGCGCGCAACAGTTCGATTTTGCGCGGGCTGTTGGTCATGAGCCGCAATTGGCGGATGCCCAAGCGCGCCAGCATGGGGGCGCAGAGATCATAGCGCCGCAAGTCGGCCGGAAATCCAAGGCGTTCATTGGCCTCGACCGTATCGACTCCCTGCTCCTGCAGCCGATAGGCGCGCAACTTGTTGAGCAGCCCGATGCCCCGGCCTTCCTGGCGCAGGTACAGCAGCACGCCGCGGCCGCTGGCCGCGATATGCCGCAGCGCCGACTCCAACTGCGCCCCGCAATCGCAGCGCTGACTGAACAAAACGTCTCCGGTCAGACACTCGGAATGGATACGCGCCAGCACCGGCTGGCCATCGTCGACGCAGCCAAGCGTCATGGCCAGATGTTCTTTTCCCGTCTCCGGTTCGACGAAGGCATGCAGCTCGAACGTCGCCCACGGCGTGGGCAGCTTGCATGAAGTGACGTAATTCAACGTGTTTTCTCGATATTCGACCAGCCGGCTGGAAACACCCGGCGCACCCGCGCTCGCGAACGCCCGCAGCACGGCGCCACGTGCCTGCCGGGGGCCACAGACGGCCGATAATACCAGACCGCCGCTCCATACGACGGAAGTTCGGCCTCGCCCACACGCTGACGCTAAGAACGCCGGCGACGAAATGTTGGCTGCAAGGGACAGTTGATAACATGATTATTGATGGGAAGCGAACGAAGGGCTAAGATCGTCGCCATCATGAATCGCCCTATTGGAAGCCACCTTTGGCTGCAAATCGCCGTGGCGTATTTCGTACTAGCGGCGGGGCTGGGCCTGGCAATGGGCGCGGCCGGTAATTTCGCTTTCATGCCGGTGCACGTCCAACTCGATCTTCTAGGCTGGGTTGCCATGAGCCTGATCGGGCTCGCGACGGCCCGCTTCCCGCAATTGGGGCGCGGCACTCTTGCCGTCGTACAGTTCTGGCTATACAACCTTGGGCTACCTATATTCCTTTTCGCGCTGGCCGCGAGCATCGACGGCCACGTCGGCGCCGAATCCGTTGCCACTGGCGCATCGGCGGTCGTCGCGCTGAGCCTGGGCCTACTGGCCTGCCAGGTCGGCATCTGTTTGAGGAAGTCGCGCGCAGCCGACGCCGATCGCCAAAGATAGCGGCCAAGACCTACCGCATCATACTCCGGCCGCTCTTAAGCATCATCAATAAAATCGGCGAGCAGCTCGCGCGCCAAATGGGCCTGGCTCGATTCCACCATCAGCATCTGCGCATTCAGGCTGGTGGAAAGTGTGCCCGGATACATACTGCTGAACGCGCCGCCGCGCATGAAATGCGTGATCCCGTGCGCCTCCATCAACGCCGCGACGACGAGCGCCTCGGAATCCGACTTCGGGCGATAGATCGGTACCATGTCCATACGTTTCCCCGCTGACCGTCCGGCGCCCGCGAGCCGCCGAACCTTATCGCGCCCCCGACACCGGCTCAACCCATTATCGTGCCGCTAGGGAAAGATCGCCACCGCAAGGCGCGGAGGCTTTCCTCTTATTGAACTCAGGAGATCGAGTGAGTGGACGAGACTGGGTGAGCGGGCGCCCGTTTGCGCGTTTTGCCCGCGCGCGGCGGGGGGCGGCAGATGGCACACACGAAGTGGGTCTGAGGGTCGTGCGCATGGGCAACGAATTCGCCCGTGCATTGGGTGCAGCGCGATAACTGCACCATGCCGCTGTCGAAAAAACGGACCAGCATCCAAGCACGGGTGAAGCTCAGGACCGGTTCGTTGGCGGGCGCGGCAAGATGACCCGCCTTGGCCTGTTCGAGGTAGAGGCGGTACGACTCGATGAGCGCCCTGGATTTCTTCGCCGGTGTATGCGCGTCCATGAACCGGTAAATGTTGTAGAAAACGCTGGAATGGATGTTGGGAAGCCACGTCATGAACCAATCCACCGAAAACGGCAGCATGCCTTTGGGGGGCGAACAATGCCTGATTTCATGGTACAGGCGCGCGAGGCGGTCGTAGCTGAGGCTGGTCTCCGCCTGCAGAACCTGAAGCCGCGCGCCCAAGTGGATCATATCGGACGCCAGCAGGATTTCCTCGGCGTCACGGGCAATGCTTTTCATCGGAATGAACTCCCGACAGCGATCAGATAGCCTGGGGGGTGGCGGCACGCTGCGCCAGGAGAATGGTGGAATGCGCCTGCTGCAACACGCCTCCCAATACGTCGTGGGTCAGCGACGAAAGCAGATCGTAATCGTTCAGGCGGAAGCCGCAGACCAGGGAACCCGAACCCGCCAGCTTCACCAATTGGGCGAGTGACAGCTCCAACACCACCCCGGCGACATTTTCAGTGAAACCGAGCCGGAACATGGCCGCTGCGTAGTTCTCGCGCAGCAGGCGCTGCGCCAGCAAGAGATACGACAGATTGACCTCTTGAATGTCACTCAGCAACGAACCGTTGACACTTGGCATGACAGGCTCCTGTAAAAAAAAGAAACATTCGCTGGCCAACATGGCACGCGCTTCGCTCGCCTCACATCCGAGCGCGCCTCATGAACCCATGGAAATTGCACGAACACATGAAATGAGCAAACACTGATTTTTGTATCATACTGCCATTAATTTGTGTCTCATGCATCCATTGATTAATAACTATATCGAGACATACGATTATAAATATTTGATAATGTGTATATCTTATGCGATTTTAACGACAATTAATCGAATTATCACATGAGATGTAGGAGTTACAAAAATACGTCTACTTGGTAACGTTACATATTGATAGGAATTTTGCTACTAAAACACGACGTGCATGAAACAATTGTGTAAGAAAACGATGGCGCATCGAACCGCCGCTATCGTCCGGCAAACTGCGGGTAACCGCGCGAAGATCATGGTCGGCCACAACGCTGCCGATCACGCAACAATACGTAGGACTCTCTGAACAGCTTGTATCGAAGTGCAATTCAATGAATAATGGCGCGCATGATTGCGCCAATCGCACTTCGCATGCAGAGAGCCGCGCTACCGGGCTTGCTGAGCGCGTTGTTGCTGCTGGCGGGATGCGCCAGCGCCCCGCGCCAGGAATCCCGCGTGGGAACCCAGTTCAATCAGGCGGTCGCGGTCAGCCCAAGCAAGCGCAACGACGTCATTATCATGGCGCTCGCCCAATTGAACACACACTACCGCTATGGGGGTAGCTCGCCGGCGGAAGGGTTCGACTGCAGCGGCTTGGTCGACTATGTTTTCCGTACCGCCACCGATACCGGCCTACCGCACAGCACGGAGCGTATCGCCGAGATAAGCCGCCCCATAAACCGGTCGAGCCTTAGCCCCGGCGACCTGGTGTTTTTCAACACCTTGCACGAACGCTATTCGCACATGGGGATCTATCTCGGCCACGGGCAGTTCATCAACGCCCCATCGACCGGCGGCGTCGTACGCATCGACTCGCTCGACAGCCGTTACTTTGCCAGGCGCTTCGACGGCGCGAGAACCCTGTTTTCGGCCAACTGAGAGAGCCCGAAACGCCGCCGGTCACGCGGCGGGCAGGCGCAGATAGTGTTCCGCGAGGCGCAGGAAGTCATCCAGGCGCGGATCCACCCCCAGTTCTTCGCGCAGCAAGTCGGCCACGCGAGGCGCCGTGTGCGCCGCAAGGCGAGCATCGAGAAAGAGCAGCCGGTAGCGGCGCGCCAGCACATCTTCGACCGAACGGGCGTATTCGTAGCGCGCGGCGAAACGCACCATGGCTTCCGTCAACCCATCGGCGAGAACCGCGTCATACCCGTCGAGCCGCCGCAAGCAGCGCGCTTCCTCGCCATACATCTCGATTCCGGGCGTTTCCGTCAGGGTGGCGCGGTATATAGCCCCCGCGGCCGCCCCCAGCAGCACATGCGTGTCAGTCGCGCACGCTGGAAGCGACGGCAGCAGGCCCGCCTCCACACATCGATCCAGGACATCCGCGGCCATCGCGCGGTAGGTCGTCCACTTGCCGCCCGTGACCGTGACCAGGCCGCTGGGGCTCACCAACACCGTGTGTTCACGGCTGATCTTCTTGGTACTGTTCTCTTCGCCGCCGGAGGGACGAACGAGCGGCCGCAGACCAACCCACACGCTGCGGACGTCCTCGCGCGTGGGCCGGCGGGTAAGGTAGTTTCCGGCCTCGCCAAGGATGAAGTCGATCTCGCCCGGGAAAGCATCCGGTTCGCGCGACAAATCGTGACGTAGCGTGTCGGTGGTGCCCAGCACCACCTTGCCGAGCCACGGCACCGCGAACAGCACGCGCCCATCGCGCGTCTTCGGGACGAGCAGCGCATGGTCGCCGCGCAGGAAATCGCGGTCGACGACCAAGTGCACACCCTGGCTCGGCTCAACGACCGGTTTGATGCCGCGATGCAGCGCCCGCGCATCCTTCCCGCGGATTTCATCCACCCAGACACCGGTCGCGTTCACCACACAGCGGGCCGCTATTTGAAACTCGGCCCCGCTTTCCGCATCTTGCGCGTGGAGGCCGGCCACGCGCCCCTGCTCATGTACGAGATCGGTGACCGCGCAATAATTGACCAGCAACGCCCCCTGCGCGGCCGCCGTTCTGGCTAGCGCCAAGGCCAGGCGCGCATCGTCGAACTGCCCATCCCAGTACTTGACACCGCCTTTGAGGCCTTGCGCGCGCACACCGGGCAGGCAGCGCTCGGTGCCCCCGACCCCCAGCACCTCGGTGTTGCCCAGCCCCGCTTTTCCGGCGAGCACATCGTACAGCTTGAGCCCGGTACCGTAGAATGGCATCTCCCAGTAGTGATAGCACGGCATGACGAACGGCAGCGGCCGCGCCAGATGCGGCGCGATGCGCAGCAGCACGGTGCGCTCACGCAGCGCTTCTCGAACGAGCGACACGTTGCCCTGCGCCAGGTAGCGCACGCCACCGTGCACCAGCTTGGTCGCGCGCGAGGACGTTCCCTTGGCGAAATCGCAAGATTCGAGCAGCACCACCGAGAGCCCGCGCAGCGATGCGTCCAGCGCCACGCCAAGGCCACTGGCACCGCCGCCAATGACGGCCAGGTCGTAGCGCCTGGGCTCCGCCAGCGCCGACAACAGGCGGGATCGTTCCGTGGAAAGCGGCTCAGTTTGCGTTGCCATCAGGCGCGAACTCGAGAAATATCGATTGTGAAATTACCGCGGGGGCCGTGCCCCACCCGCGGGCTGGCTCATTCCACGGGCAGTGACGGTCTGGTTCGAGAATACCCGAATTCACGGCCGCGTTTGAATCAGCCACAAATCCACGCTTGCCTGTGGAGAATCGATCGAAGCCGGCCAAAGCCACTGTTGCGACCGCGCCTGCAACCATACGCATCATAAAAATTCGTTCCCTGTACTATTTTGCACCATTTTTGATTATTATTGTTCGTTTTTGATAAGAATACACGCTGGTACCGTGTACCGCGGCGTTCCTTTCGTTTCGGTGTAAAGTTCTTGCGAGGCACCCCGCCAGTACGTCACACACTCAGGTCGAAGCCACTCATGACGCCAAACCCGCGACAGCAACACCTGCTGAGATACGTCCGGGAACGGCAGTCCTCGACGGTAGACGAACTGGCCACGAGGCTTGGCGTCACGGCGCAGACCATCCGCCGCGACGCGCGGCGGATGGCCGAGGCCGGCCTGCTGGCGCGCTTCCACGGCGGCGTCAGCGTACCGGGCTCGACCACCGAAAACCTGGCATACACGCAGCGCGAGAACCTGAACGCCGCCGGCAAGCGCCGCATCGCCGACGTGGTGGCGCGCGCCGTTCCCAATGGCTGCTCGCTGTTCATCAACATCGGCACGACGACCGAGGCGATCGCCCGCGCGCTCATGCGGCACACGGGGCTGCGCGTCATCACTAACGACCTCAATGTGGCGGTGACGCTCAGTCGCAACCACGGCTGCGAGGTCATCGTCGCCGGCGGCGTCGTGCGCCCACGCGATGGCGGCATCATCGGCGAGGCAACCATTGATTTCATCCGCCAATTCAAGGTGGATATTGCGCTCATCGGCATTTCAAGCATCGAGGCCGATGGATCGCTGCGCGATTACGATTACCGGGAAGTGAAGGTGTCGCAGGCCATCATCGCGCACGCCCGCGAGGTCTGGCTGGCCGCCGACATGACCAAATTCAACCGCCAGGCCATGGTCAAAGTAGTGGACATTGCGCAGATCGACCGGCTATTCACCGACGCCGCCCCGCCCAGCCCTTTCCCGCAACTCCTGGCCCAGGCGAACGTGCATTGCGAGATCGCCGCGGGCTCCAAAACCGAACCGACCTGAAAACCGCCATGGCCTACCTGCTTGCCTTCGACCAGGGCACATCGAGCTCGCGCAGCATCATCTTCGACGCGGATACGGGTACGATAGCCGCCATCGCGCAGCGAGAGTTCACGCAGCGCTACCCCCAGCCCGGCTGGGTGGAACACGACCCCATGGAAATCTGGTCGACCCAGCTGCAGACCGCGCGCGACGCCATCGCCCGCGCGGGCATCACGGCGGCCGACATCCTGGCGGCGGGCATCACCAACCAGCGCGAAACCACGATCGTCTGGCACCGGCGCAGCGGCAAACCCGTGCACAACGCCATTGTCTGGCAAGATCGCCGCTCGGAACCCATCTGTGCCGACCTGCGCCGACTAGGGCTGGAACCCCTCATTCAAGAGAAGACCGGGCTGCGCATCGACGCCTACTTCTCCGCGACCAAGCTCAAGTGGATACTGGACAATGTGCCCGAAGCCAGGCGCCTGGCCGAGCGGGGAGAGCTTGCCTTCGGCACGGTCGACTCCTGGCTGCTGTGGCAACTCACGCGGGGGCATATCCACGCCACCGACGTCACCAACGCGGCGCGCACCATGCTTTTCGACATTCGCGCCAACCAGTGGGACCCCGAGCTGTTGCGCGCGCTCGATATCCCCACAGCGCTCCTGCCTATGGTGCGCCCGTCCAGCGCGGACTTCGGCGCCATCCACCCCGACTTGCTGGGAGGCCCGATCGCCATCCGCGGCGTAGCCGGCGACCAGCAGAGCGCCCTCTTCGGCCAGGCCTGTTTTCGCGAAGGCATGGCCAAAAATACCTATGGCACCGGCTGCTTCACACTGATGCACACGGGATCGAAGTTCCAGGAATCGCGCAACGGCCTGCTGACCACCAGCGCGGCCCAGGTCGACGCGCACCCCGAGTACGCCATCGAAGGCAGTGTGTTCGTCGGCGGCGCGGTCGTTCAGTGGCTGCGCGACGGCCTGCATGCCATAACCCACAGCGGGGACGTGGAAAAGCTGGCGAAAACCGTTCCGGATTCGGGCGGCGTCATGGTCGTGCCCGCATTCACGGGCCTGGGGGCGCCCTACTGGCAACCGGACGCGCGCGGATCGATCACCGGCCTGACGCGTGGAACCAATATTGCCCACATCGCGCGCGCCGCGCTCGACAGCATCGCCTACCAGAGCGCCGCGCTGCTGCAGGCCATGAGCCGCGACGCCATTGCCGCGGGCGCCGCGCCGCTGGCCGAACTGCGCGTCGACGGCGGCGCCTGCGCCAACGACCTCCTGATGCAGTTCCAGGCCGATCTCCTGGGTATTCCGGTGGTGCGCCCCACGATCATAGAAACCACCGCTCTGGGCGCAGCGTACCTGGCGGGGCTCGCGTGCGGCGCATTCGCCAGCAAGGAAGCGCTGAGCGAACTCTGGCGCGTCGACCGCCGGTTCACGCCGCAAATGGACCGGAAGGAAGCGGCGGTCCTGATGGAGCGCTGGGAGCACGCCGTGCGGCAGACTTGTTCGCAGTGAGGGTGGGGCTGGGGTGGAGCTCTGCCGAGCGATCCTTCGCATAGCAATCCGACGCCACGAAACGCCTGCTGACGCCCGGTACCAGCGCTCGACTCATAACAGGCCGACGTCGCGCAGCACACGATCGAGACGCTGTTCCGTCTCCGCGGACGCCGGAACGAGCGGCAAACGATGCTCATTTGCCTTCAACACACCAAGGCGCTTCAACATGTACTTGATCGGGATTGGACTACTCTCGAACGCTACTCCGCGAAACAGGGGATAAAGCTTCAGGTTCACTTCCGTTGCCCTGGCAATGTCCCTCGCAGCAATCGCGTCATAGAGCTGTGCCACTAATTTCGGCGCAACATTGCTTGCCGTGATCATCAAACCACTACCACCCACAGCAAGCGTGGGCAATGCGGGTAACTCCGAACCCGCAAAAATGCGGAAGTCCCGGCCCAGCTTCGCGATCGCTCCGGTTACGAACTCCATATCCGCATCCGTATTCTTTAACCCCACAAAGTGGGGCACCCTTTCCTTGATCGCCGCGAGCGTATCGATCTCCAAACGGAACGCCGCACGCCCTGGAATGTGATACGCAAGGAGCGGTTTTTCTGTACGTGCGCCCAACTTCGTGAAGTACTCCAACACGCCGCGTTGGGGAGGTGCGGAATAGAATGGGGTCACAATCACAATGGAATCAACGTCAATCTTGTCAAAGCGTTCAACGAGCAACGCAGTCTGCTCAAAGGACTCCGACGCGGTTCCCGCGCATACCGGTAGCCGCCCTTTGGATATTTTCACGACGAACTCGGCTAGATCGCCACGCTCCTGCGCCGTCAGCATCGTTGGCTCGCCACTCGTGGCGTTCACGAGCAAGCCGTGTGTACCTTGCGAAATCTGCCGTTCGACTAAACTTTCGTAAGTGCCGTAGTCTATCTGGCCATTCTTGAATGGGACAACCAACGGGCAATACGCACCACGCAACTTATCGGTTTGAGGCATTCCACTTCTCCCTCCAAAAGTCCCCTTATCAAAAAAAGGGGGAAACGATGGAAACGTTCTAGATCTGCTACTCAGCGCACTATCTCGTGCAACGCGCTTGGGGCCATGGCCACTCTGCAACGGCTCCGTCTAAAAAAGCAACCTCGACAAAATCACTACATCAGAAAAGTCATCCTACGATATGTTTGCCTATATGGCAACTTGAATTTGACACTATATTGACTTGACGAGCCGACCTACCATCACATACATGTCGCTGTCCTACTACTGCTACTAGAAGATAGAGAGTCATTTCTGACCGTGAGAAGCAAGATATAGGTACAAACCCTATTTTGTCTATTTGGCAAGTACATACTACTATCATCCGATGGGGCGCCAGAGCCGCACACGGCAAGTAGTAGTGCGGTGCGGGGCCGGTCGGCACCCCAGCAATCGATCACACACGCACAAACAAGGAGTCGCATCATGGGAAAAGCATCATCGTCGTTTACTGAGCGTCTACACGGAAACGAAGAACCTACCAAGGGGGGGTCGGTTTACATCAAACCCAACGATATCCCGTGGAAGCCTTCGCAATTCGAGGGGATTGACGTAAAAGTGCTTTACGAAAACAAAGAGGCAGGTGAGTTGACCTGCCTACTCCGCTGGGCGCCGGGCGCTACGTTGCCCTTTCACAAACATCCTGAGATCGAACAGACTTGGGTCCTGGAAGGGTCATTTTCCGACCATGACGGCATATGCCGCGCTGGCGAGTATGTCTATCGCATTCCGGGATCCCTGCACGAAACTTATAGCGCTGAAGGTTGTGTGATCCTCGCGATCTATCGGAAACCAAATATTTTCGCGAACAGTGCCGGGTACGACGGCGCGAAGTAGTCTCAGCAAGTAGTCCAACGTGAGACCTCAATCACTGTCACTGGCAGCACCGACCGCGTCACTCGGCAATGGGAACAGGAACAAGGCTGGGATGCAATGAGCAAGAGCTATCGAATTCTTATTTTGGGGGCTTCGTACGGGTCGCTGCTGGGTACGAAGCTGGCGTTGGCGGGGCATTCGGTGGACCTGGTGTGTCTGCCGGCCGAAGCTGAGCTGATCAATCGCGAGGGTGCGGTGATCCGCACGCCGGTCAAGGGGCGCGAGGGCCTGGTGGAGATACGCTCCAAGGGGCTGCCCGGCAAGCTGGGCGCGCTGGGGCCGGCGCAAGCCGATCCGGGCAGCTACGACCTGGTGGCGCTGGCGATGCAGGAGCCGCAGTACGGTTCGGCGGGCGTGCGCGAACTGATGGCACGGGTGGCGAGCGCGCGGGTGCCGTGCATGTCGATCATGAACATGCCGCCGCTCACGTACCTGAAGCGCCTGCCGGAGGTGGACGTGGCGGCGTGCCGCGCGAGCTACACCGAGCCCACGGTGTGGGATGCGTTCGATCCGGCGCTCATGACGCTGTGCAGTCCCGATCCGCAGGCGTTTCGTCCGCCCCAGGAGAAGGTCAACGTGCTGCAGGTGCGCCTGCCGACGAACTTCAAGGCGGCGCGCTTCGCCTCGGACGCGCACACGCAGATCCTGCGCGATCTGGAAGCCTCGGTGATGGCGGTGCGCTTCGCCGTCGGCGGCGAGAGAATCGAACTGCCGGTGAAGCTGCACGTGCACGAGTCGGTGTTCGTGCCGCTGGCGAAGTGGAGCATGCTCATGGCGGGCAACTACCGCTGCGTGACCGCTGCGGGCATCCGCAGCATCCGCGACGCGGTGCATACCGATCTTGCCGCCTCGCGCTCGATCTACGAGTGGGTGGTAGCGCTGTGCGAGAAGATGGGGGCGGCGCCCGCCGACATGGTGCCGTTCGAGAAGTACGCCAACGCGGCGCTCTCGCTGGTGACGCCGTCCTCGGCGGCGCGCACGCTGTACGCGGGCGCGGCGCACATCGAGCGCGACGACCTGCTGGTGCAGACCATCGGCGCGCAGCACGGCATGCACAACGCTGTGCTCGACGAAGTGGTGCGCCTGGTCGAAGCGCAGCTCGCGCTCAACCGCAAGGACAAGGAACCATAGCCGTGATTCCTGTCAACAAAATAGCTATGCTAAATTGTCATTCGTACTCTCAGGGGAGTACATGATAACCAACGCGGTGGCCTTGCCGGCCAGACTACGGCCGCGATGCGGAATGCGCGAATCAAAGTGAACCGTGTCTCCCGATTCTAGAAAAAATTTTTGTCCACCCACATGCCACTCTATCTTTCCTGTGAGGACATAGAGTAACTCTTCCCCTTCATGCTGGAAAAAGACGTATTTGTCAATCTGCTCTGGAAATGAAAACAAAAACGGCTGTAACGCCTGCGCTGGGCTCGCGTTGCTCAGGGCAAAGTAATCGTAGCCGAAGGTCGTACCACCCAATACTGTGGGGCGTTTCTCGTCGTGCCGCACCACGCTTACGCCACGCCAAGTACTTCCTATCTTCGTGCGCGACAGCAGCGCCGCCGCTTCTACACCTAACGCAGCCGCTAGGCGTGATAAGGTTGCAAGCGGCGGAACTCTCTTGCCGTTCTCGATGCGAGACAAGTATCCCTTATCAAGGCCAACCTGTGCGGCGAGCTGCTCGAGTGTCAGACCAGCTACATTGCGATAGCGCCGCAAGCGCACCCCTAACTCACGCAAGCGTTGTGACTCCTCGAAGTCGACTACTTCTGAATCTTTCGTGTCAGTCCCACCGAACTCGCGAAGAGAGGCCATGATCCGAGTAACAATCAACAGCGAAACAGCGTCTCATCACTTTCCACTGATACCGGCACGCGAAGAAGAAGTCTCATCTCGGCGCGAGCGAGACCCCAGTCAGACAGCCAATAGCGGGACACCGAAACACGATGTCTGAAAAAACGCAAATCTGCGCCAAAGAAACAAACTGACGCTATTGTAGCTGATCGATGCAACCGGCAAAGTCAAGGTGATTCGCTGTACCCCGCGCGCCGCCGGTGACCCCAGCGCAAGCCACAAGCAACAAGCACTCCGCGAGACCACCTACCACAAACACGGATTGATGGCAGCTTTTTCATGATCATTCGATATGCGTCAAACTCTGCGCAGATTGATCCCCACTAATCCGACGTAAATAACGCCGGGCGGCGCTTATGCCAGTTGGTTGCCTTCTGAAAGGCGGATCCAACTCGCACGAGCCTGGATTCATCAAACGGGCGCCCAATCAGCTGCAGCCCAATTGGCCGGTTGTCAGACGAAAACCCACACGGCACGGATAGAGCTGGGAGGCCCGTAAGATCCACCGGCTCGGTATTGTGAAGCATCGATTGATGAACGGATTTGTCTTGCCCTCGAATCTTAATTCGCTCCTGCTCTATGGGTGTGGCAAGAAGCGATATCGTCGGTGTCGCAATTACATCAACCTGACGAAACAAGTCTCTGAAACTAAGCCCTAATAACCGCCTATAACGTTGAGCATGGAGATAATCCTTCGCAAGAACATAACTCCCTAATTCAAGATTACGCCTTGTCTCCGGAGTATAAAGATCCGGATGTTCTGAAAAGACATCATCGTGATATGCAGCAGCTTCTGCTAAATGAAGGATCCCTGACGCCGTCGCGGCATGTTCAATGTATTTTACATCCACATCCACAAGTTCCGCACCGAGCGATTTCAATACGCCCACGGCTTCCAATACCGATGCCTCGACGATCTCTTCAGATTCATCGTAGAAGTAACGCCGCGCAATACCAATACGCAACCCTTGCACACCATGATCAGCCTGCCACGTAAAATCAGGGTACTTGCGTATGACCGTGCTCCGATCATTCGGATCATATCCAGCCATAGGCTGCAACAATAACGCGCAATCCATCGCGGTCCGCGCCATGGGTCCAGGATGGTCCATCGTCCACATGAGCGGGAAAATCCCGTATCGGCTACCCAGCCCAAACGTAGGCTTCAACCCAGTCACTCCAGTCGCCGCGGACGGCATGCGAATTGACCCACCAGAATCCGAACCGGTTGCCGCAGCGCACATGCCCATCAAAACCGCAGCCGCCGATCCACCCGATGAACCGCCAGTATGACAATCCAATCTCCACGGGTTGTGGACGGGACCGAAGCTGGAGCTTATATTGCGCGTGCCATAGGCGAACTCATGAGTATTTACCTTCCCTAAGGTAACCGTACCTGCCCGCTTCCATTGCGTCACTACTGTTGCATCATAATCTGGTACATAATCTTCGAGTACCCGTGAGCAGCATGTCGTTCGTATACCTTGCGTACAATAGATATCCTTGTATGCAACCGGGATGCCGTGAAGTGGCCCTATATAATGACCTTTCATGATATCTGCTTCAGCTTGGCGTGCCTCTGCGAGTGCCTGTTCAGGCACGACAGTCACAAATGCGTTAACTGGACCGTTAAAGCGATCAATGTTCGCGAGATAGGCTTTTGTCAATTCGACGGGTGACACTTTCTTTTCTCGCAGTAAAACACCTAATTCCACTATGGACATACCCGTCAGTTCGTTCATCTCAAATCCTCCTCCGGGGTGAACATCACCGCGGGTTCCAACTCCTTCAGAGGCAGCCGGCGCAGATCATCTACACCTCGCATCAGTGCCTCAATCGCATCAACATGCGCCTCCGCCAATGTTGAAGTGACGGGAATGCCTGCTAGTTGTTCGGACACCCGCTTCAATGTTTCAGCACTTACCCTGGTACGCCGATGCATATCGATTCTCCCATTCCAACTAGAAACTACCACTCTCAAACGGACAAATGTCGCCGGACAACTTCTGGATCTTCCAGCTCAGCAACAGTTATCTCTTTAATGATTCGCCCCTTATTCATTACGTAACATCTTTGTGCCAATAGCCTGATCATGTTTATATTCTGCTCGACGAGTACGATCGCGATCCCAAGTTGCTTACTCACTTCGCGCATATTCGCTGCAATTTCTTGCACAATCGATGGCTGAATGCCTTCCGATGGTTCATCTAATAAGATTAAATTAGGGCTGCCAACAAGTGCACGCCCAATAGCCAACATTTGCTGTTGGCCACCACTCATTGTTCCGGCCACTTGGGATTTTCGTTCCGCCAGAACCGGGAAAAAATTATATACGAGATCATAAAGTTTGGCCCCATTCTTACCACCAATCAACTCACCAACCATAAGGTTCTCGGACACAGTTAACCGCGGAAATAATCCTCTTCCCTGGGGGATATAGCCAATTCCCATTTTTGCCCGATCGTTCGCACTTGTGCGTGTTATATCTACTCCACGAAACACAATGGAGCCACTAGTGGCCCGCAAAAGGCCAATCAGGCATTTCATGAGCGTTGTCTTTCCAACGCCGTTACGCCCTATGATGGAGACAATCTCGCCAGCTTGCAGCGAAAAATCCGCACCCTGCAGTATAGGCGTTTCACCGTATTGTGCACACAATTCATGGGCCTCTAGAATCGGCTTCTGAACCATCATGCGTTTCCCAGATAGATGCGCATTACATCTCGGTCTGCCTCTACGCTACTAATACTACCTTCCCGAAACACCTTCCCATAATGAAAGACAGTTACCTTATGTGCAATCTGGCGGACAAATTCCATATCATGCTCGATCGCGATGATAGTGACACCTTCCGCATTCAGTTTCTGCACGAGTACCCCAGTCCGAAAGGTTTCCGCGGGCGACATGCCAGCTGTAGGTTCATCGAGCAACAGGAGTTCAGGATGTGAGCCCATCGCCATACCGATATCGAGCCATTGCTGTTGTCCGTGTGACAGGTTTTGCGCTAGATCTTGCCTCTGCGAGTCAAGTCCAATGAGATCCATCAGGCGGTCCAACTCGGCTCGCAGATTCTCTGATGAAGTGGTACGCTGCAGTGCTACAAGAAGATTTTCTTCTGCACTGAGTGTAGGAAAAACGCCCGGAGCCTGGAACTTCACGCCTAAACCTTTCACAATACGACGATAGAATGGCAATGACGAAATGTCTTCATTCTTAAAATAGATGGAACCTGCTGTAGGCTCGTAGAAACCAACGGCCAACCGCAGGAAAGTGCTTTTCCCTGCACCATTTGGGCCAATGATGCAGCGTACCTCCCCAGCATCAACGGAAAGGTCAACATTGGAAACCGCCTTAAAACCGCCGAATTGCTTGACGAGCCCATGCGTCTCGAGTAGCTTATCCATATCAGTTCTATCCAATGATGTCTTAAATCTCCGGCTTCGATAATATTCGGTGTTTACGCCGAAACCACTTCCTATAACCGAGGGCGATCCCTACAATAAAGCCGTCTGGAACAAATAAAATTACCATCAATAAAATTACGCCGAGAAGAATGAGCGCATACTGGCTTCCGTAAATCGCCAGTGCTTGAGAAACATATAGGATCACCAACGTTCCAATCAATGCCGCAGTAAGGTCCTTGCGGCCGCCCACAGCAACCCAGATAACCGGAAGCACGGCGGAATACAACCCCATTGAACTCGGTGTAATATATTGGCCCCACGCTACATACATGACGCCGCTGACTCCCGCAAGCGCACTACCAATCACAAAGGCACCCAGTTGATAGGCGCGGATGTCGAAACCCAACATCGTCGCGCGCAACGGGTTCTCACGAATAGCCACGAGCACTCGTCCAAAATGCGAATTCACGAGCATTCGAAGCCCAATATAAGTAATTACAATTGCACTGAGCAATAAGAAGAAAAGAATCCGCCCTTCAACAAGAACGTCACCATCGAACCAAGGAATACCTAGCGGCGGCATACCAGTCATACCGTTAAACCCATTGAGGCGCGCCGTACCAATTGCCCATTCTGGCCCAGCTGTCTGTGCCAAGAACGTTTCCAGCACTAGGGTCACCGCTAGTGTGACAATCGCAACAAACACATCCGTAACCCCTCCATAAAACATAAAGTATCCGAGAAATGCCGCACAAAGACCGGACAGTGCAATGGCTGCGATTAGCGCTGCCCAAGTTACGCTACTCGCGTCGCCAAAATTGAGAGTGATAATGCTATATGCGTAACCCGCCAGCCCGAAGAATGCTGTTTGACCGAAGCTAAGAATGCCTCCATATCCCCACATTAGACACAGGCCCAGCGCCATGAATACCCAGATCAGAAAATACGACGTGTTTTCGATTTGAAATGGATCTACAAACATACCGAACAGGATCGCCAGGCCAACAACAGCTCCTATCGAAGACCAAAAGCATCTACCGCGTCCAAGTGTGTGAATGCCCTCGACCAAGCTTAGATCCATGCTATTCCCCAGCAACGCAAGAAATACTCACGCCTTTTTGCGAATGATCCAATCAGAGATACCTTTCGGCAACACGCGTATGGTGACGACAACCGCCAACAGGAGGCCAACCTGTCCAATGAGAGTACCGAACTGCGACGTCAGGGCAGATTGAACAATACTCAAGACTCCACCCGCGGGCGCGGTGCCTACCAACACATCCCCGCCACCAACAATAACCGTAACGAACGCAGGAACAACGAATCCACCGCCCATCGTCGGCACCAGTGTCATGGTGGGCGCATAAAGCGCCCCGGTGAGACCGGCCAAGCCGGCGCCAAACGCGAAAGTCAACCCATACATGACGTCAGTATTCAAGCCGAGTGCTCTTGCGATATCAGGGTCTTGTATAGTCGCACGCGCATATACGCCGTAGCGGGTATGGACAAAAACGTAATAGAGCGCTCCCAGCACGGCAATCGCGACAGCAACCAAAAACAACCGATAGACAGAAAAAGTAAATCCTCCAGCCGTCACACTCCCGAAAGGTGTTGGAATGCCAGCCAGGGTGGGGCCCGCCATGATAAGCATACCTTGACTGATAATAAGGCTAATACCCCAGGTAGCAATAATCGAATCAAGTGGTCGGCGATACAAGTGTCGAATGATGAGTCGTTCAAGAACAGATCCTATCAGTGCTACAGAAATGGTACCGACCACAATTGCTACTACGAGCGGTAACCCAAAGTGCGCCGTAACTGCCGTTATGTACGCTCCAAGCATGATAAACTCGCCATGCGCAAGATTGATAACACCCATCATGCCAAAGATAATTGCTAATCCAACCGCACAAAGAACAAGAAAGGCAAAATTATCGGCGAACTGGTACAAGAAGACGATCGTTGACATCCCCATCCTCCCGGAAGCAAATGGATAGTCGCATGACCCTCTGGCAGAAATCGCTGGGCGCTCGTAAGCAAGTACCTATGGATACCGCACGTCGCAGCTGCCACCATCATGCTGAAGCTGCCTAAACATACAAGCCAGCTGATCCAGCCTACTTACGTGGTGGATTACTAGGTGTATATTGATTGTGATCAGATTTCACTGGAAGGTTGCAGCCTGCATCTCCGAGCCAGCTCGGTTCCACGTCCGCCCACACTTCCACACGCTTCAGAGAGTGATTAGGCTCCACCTGCATCATCGAAATGGTATGCGAAAGATGATGGCTTCTCGGGTCCACGCACACTTTGCCCTCCGGCGCTTCAATACAAGTATCCGGAGATTCAAGCGCCTTGATCACAGCCGCCTGATTCGTGGTACCCGCTTTTTTCACTCCATGCGCGTACAAATAAACCCCCACATAGGAATCCTCTCCCACCTGATTTATGTATTTCTCAGATGGAAATTTTGCATGCCACGCTTTCTTGAAAGCATCACTCGCAGGAGTGTCAATCTCTTCCATATAGTTAGCCGCTATATACATGCCATTCATCGCAGGAGGTGGCAACTGCTTATGCTCATAGAAGGTGGGGCCATTGACGAAGCTCGCCATTGGTACTGTAAGGTTGGCAGCCGCCGCCTGTTGAAAAAAGGAAACCTGATTGGCGCCAATCATAAGAGTTATTAAAACATCCGGTTTTGCCGCCTGTATATTACTGATCGTTTGGTTGAACTGAGATACACTCAGAGGTATAAACTCTTGCCCAACCATTTTCCCGCCACTCTGCTCAACAAACTTTCGTATCCATTCCGCTGAAATTTGTCCAAAATTATAATCTGCGGCAATCGTATATACCTTCGGCCCGAACTTTTTTACCATATATGGAACCATTTTTGACAATACCTGATCGGGTACGATACCGGTCAAAAACATGTTCTTATCACAAACACCACCCTCATATTCATTATTATAGAAATACAACTGTTTGTACCGATCAGCGATGGGACGAATAGCTTCCCGGGAGGCACTAGAAAATGCGCCAAATAACACATCTACCTTATCTTGTAGAATCAGACGCCGTGCAAACTCTTGATAGCGGCGGTTATCGGATTGCGTATCATAATATATGACCTTCAACTTTCGACCAAGCACTCCTCCGCGAGCATTAATTTCGGAAACCGCAAGCTCCACGCCGTGGACCTTTGGTATTCCGGCCGCTGCGAAATCTCCCGTGGAATCTTCCAATAGGCCAATCTTGATCGGACCACTAGCGGCATCCGCTGTCGCGCCGACTGCCACACCCGAAAGCGTGCAGAGTAATACCAGTGTCGATAGCTCTGCGACCCATGTTTTCTTCATAAGGTGTCTCCTAGAAGGTGCAATCGTCGAATCGGTGAATTAACCAAGCCATACTTTCCGCAGCGCTCGCGCCCGAACATTTCTACGCCATATGCGGATTTCAAACCCTCGACGCTTATAGCTAGTGGCCTAACACCGACAAATGATGATAGTGCCATAGTTGTCTATCAGACAAGTCAGTAAAAACACCTATTGGGATATGGTGAAAAACTTGCACATGACTCCCGAGTGAACAGAGCACTCGCGGTGCATAAACTGACAACAGGCGGAAGGCGAACGCAACGGGCGTCAACACCGCAGGAAGTCAACACATTGCTGACAACAAAATACCCTACGGACTTATTGTCTGGGAGCTCGCTCTTCCGTCACCACCTTCAGCCGCTGTAAATTAGCCGCCCGCGCCGTGTCGTATTCCATGAGATGGGCAATCTTGTCAGCCGCGGTTTCACCGTAACGACGCGCGATCAGATAGAACGTCGTGTCGATCCCCAACGTTACGCCACCCCCCGTGATGACTCGGCCATTGTCGACGAGCAATACTTGACGCAGGACTCTTACTTCCGCTTTCGCCAGTTCGTCCATCGGGGAGCATTCCGATGGAACAACGCGGCACTTGGTCGTGGCTGCAAGCCCATCGAGCACGCCAGCCGCCGCAAGAATCAGCGAACCGGTGCAGATTGACACCACCAGCGCTCTTGGCGCCCATTTGCGGATGAATGCAAGCGTCATCTCATCATGTGCCGCCCGAGACCAGCCTCCACCGCCCGGGACCATCAGCACGTCTACATCGGTTACTTCATCGAACGAGAGGCTGGGGAGCACCGCCAGCCCGTTGGACAGCCGCACCGCATCCCTTGTAGGGGCCACCAAGCGATATTCCAAGTCAGGAATCACTCGTTTGCCCATGGAGAACACGCCGATCGGCGCTAGATCGATTGGCTCGATTTCTGAGTAAAGCAAATAGGTTAGCTGCATCTTTTCACGCCTCCCTCCAAGTGATGAACTGCCACCGCATCTTTTACCAGACATAGGTAAAAACCCGATGTTGCCTTATAGGCAATTCAATACTACGATTTGTCTCGACGGCGGTCAAGCTCAGAATCACACAAAACTGCACTCGCCGTGGACTACTGTGCTTGAACTAGTCTTCAGGAAATCGGAAGCCCGGAATCAGAAGCTTCAAAGAAACACGTACAAAAGGCGAAAGCGCCCAAAGATCGACATGGGCCCGATCGTTCGTGAAATTGAGAAGTCAACATTCAGTCCATTGTCCGGAGACAAAAATGATCACTTCCGCTGTAAATATTCCGCGTAATCGGGAATCAATACGCAAAGTAGCGTTTGCAAGCGCTATTGGTACGACCATCGAATGGTACGATTTCCTGATCTATGCCACCGCCGCGTCGCTCGTCCTCAATAAACTTTTCTTTCCGACCGATAACGCGCTCGTAAGCCAATTGCTCTCTATCAGTACCATAGGGGTGGGGTTTTTCGCACGGCCTATCGGCGCTCTAATCCTCAGCCATTACGGGGACCGTATCGGACGTCGGTCGCTGCTAATTTTCACCCTCGTGGCTATGGGCATTTCTACAATGCTGATCGGACTGCTCCCCACATATGAATCCATTGGCATCGCTGCGCCCATCATCCTTGTAGTATGCCGCTTGGTGCAGGGGCTCGCCGTTGGCGGGGAATGGGGAGGAGCCGTGCTGATGGCAATCGAGCACGCGCCGGAAGAAAAACGGGGCTTTTATGGCAGCGTAGTACAGATCGGCTTTCCATTAGGGATGGCACTCGGCACGATCTCATACTTTTCACTTGCGTTCCTCGACAATGCCCAGTTTTTAAGCTGGGGATGGCGTCTGCCTTTCCTCGCAAGTGCCCTGCTGGTGGTCGTCGGTACCTACGTTCGCATACACATCGACGAAACACCAGACTTCGAGCAGAGTGTGCGAAGAGGGGAGATTGAACGCTTTCCGGTATGGCAGGCGATCCGTCGTTATCCGAAAGACATTCTTATTGGTCTGGGTGCACGCATTACCGAGATCTCGTGGATATACGTACTGACCATCTTCGGCCTAAGCTATGCCGTGCAGGATTTGGGCTTGTCACGAAACTTGGTGCTCGGTGCCATTTCCATCGGCGCGATCGTGGAACTCATCACGATTCCGCTCTGTGGCGCGATTTCCGACTACTTCGGCCGCCGGCCCGTATACATACTGGGATGCGTTGCCACCATCATCCTGTCATTTCCCATCTTCTGGGGGATCGAAACAAAGGACCCGACCACTGTCATCCTCTCATTCGTCGTCGGTATGGCGGTGGGACATGGCATCATGTACGGGGTACAAGCGAGCTTCCTGAGTGAAATGTTTCCCACGAACGTACGTTACAGCGGCTCATCCTTGGGCTACCAAATCGCGGCCCCGTTGGGTGGAGGTATCGTGCCGGTCATTGCGGCGGCGTCTGTCGGCGCAACGCACGGTGAAACGTGGGCCGTCTCTCTGATGATGATAATCATCGCCCTGCTCACCATAATCGCGGTGTACTTAAGCAAAGAGACAGCTCCAAGAATCGTGCGCAAGGCACAGAAAGGAAAAGCCGCTACTCCGGTCGCGTCCTGATAGTCCGTTCAACCCAATTTTTCGACCAAAGAGTGAATAATCTCATGGCAGTCTGGCCCAGTTCCTTGTTGCGAGTCGGCACCGTCGCCGAAAACACAATTGCAGCCCACTTCCATAAGCCCAGTGGTTTCACATACCGGCCGGGCCAGACCGTGTCAGTGGTGCTACCATCCGTCACTTCGAATGCCAAAGAATTACGACACATATTTTCTCTGGTCAGCGCACCACACGAAAATGAACTGTGCATCACGACACGCGTGCGACCCGGATCGGCATTCAAACAGGCTCTCACAGAACTGTCAGACGGTGCTCCGCTGTCAATCGTCGGGCCGTACGGATACTTCACACCACAGCAGGCCGACGGCAATCCGCTCGTATTCATTGCTGGTGGCGTCGGCATCGCACCTTTCATGAGTATGTTGCGCGATCACGTTCACCGGCACTCCGAACGGCCGATACGCCTGGTATATTCCAATCGGCAGGCGGAAACCGCGCCGTTCCTGGACGAGCTCTACGCGTTGCAAAAGTCGGCTTCGAACGTACGACTAACGCTAACCATGACGGGCACGGCCCATTCCTCATGGACAGGACAACGTGGCCGTATCAACGATGAAATGCTGGTGGAAGCGCTAGGAGGGCTGAACGCACCTACTTGCTTTGTTGCGGGTACCGAGCAGATGGTGACAGCAATCAAGGCGCAACTGGCACGTATCGGCACTCCACGGGATTCCGTGTACAACGAGGTATTCTACGGGTATGAATCACGTCAGGGTTGAACTGAGCCTCAGAAGTTAGGACCCCGGGGTCGAGACGTCACACAGGTGCGACCAACCAACTGATGACGAGCCTTCACCGTGAATCTCGACGGTCGGGTGCATAGAACAATCGTAAAAAGCCAGATGCATAGCGGGATCGACTCAAATCCGAATGCGCGCGCCCGTGTCCCACTCAGGTTGGAAGAACTCATAATCGACGCAGTGGCAACTGAAATCGTACTGATGGTTCCAATTTGCATTGCGAGCGTGCGCAAGAGGTGCGGGCGCGTGGCGCATGCCCCTCGCGCAAAGGGCGAACAAAGCTATCGAGAACCCGATACCCGCATAACGCACGCCCGCCGCACGGCCGACGCACTGATGAACCGAACGATCGAGTATCGCAGCGAGGCCCTCGTCCGCACATAACACGAATATTGTGCGTCGCGTCGGAAACGGTCAACGTGTAACTCGTTCCGAGATTTTTGTCGAAAGTAGCGCTGTCAAGCAGCTTCGTTTCATGCGTATTCGGAAGAAAGTACCCGCTAAGTACGGCGAAACACCCAAGGGTTTGCATGACGGCCGCATTGCTTCCAGCCAGACACAAATGACTTCGCCCGCGGACGGGTGGCCGCGGGCGAAACTCGCACTTCTTATGGCAGGAGCTTCAGCACTGTCGACGGAACCTGATTGGCCTGCGCCAGCACGGCTGTGCCCGCCTGCTGCAAGATCTGTGCTCTAGTCATCGCCGAGACCTCCTGGGCGTAGTCCGCGTCCTGTATTCGAGATTGCGCCGATGACAGGTTGACGACTGTGTTGGCAAGGTTATCCACCGTTGACGAGAAGCGGTTCTCCAATGCGCCTATGGTCGACCGGGCGGTATCGACCGTCGCCAACGCGGTATCCACCGCATTGATCGTCGCCTGAGCCGAAGTACTGTCCGACACCGTCAAGGTGCTTACACCGAGGGTTGCGGCAGTTGCGTCGACAGTGGAAATGTCAATGGTGTCATTGCTCGTGGTGTTGGCGCCAACCTGGATCGTCAAGGTGGAGGCCGAGCTGAGCAGGCTGATGCCGTTGAACGAGGAACTGCCGGAAATACGATTGATTTCAGCGACGCGCTGATTGATTTCAGTCTGGATCGAACTACGGTCAGCGGCGGTATTCGTGTCGGACGCGGCCTGCACGGCCAACTCGCGGATGCGCTGCAGGTTATCGGAAACTTCGTTCAACCCGCCTTCCTGCGTCTGCAACAGCGAAATGCCGTCATTCGCATTGCGCTGGGCCTGGTCCATGCCATTGATCTGCGTCGTCATGCGGTTGGCAATGGCCTCGCCGGCCGCGTCGTCGGCGGCGCTGTTGATGCGAAGGCCCGATGACAGCCGCTGGATGGCGGTCGCCAGATCCGCATTGGATTTGTTCAGGTTGTTCTGAGCCTGAAGGGCCAGAATATTGGTGTTGATGACGGACATGAGAGGCTCCTGCAATAAACTGTGATATCGGATGAGACCGAATGGCTTGGCCCCTTCGAAAGATCGCATGGGGCTTGCCCCGGTTTACGGCAGGGCTGAAGAAAACATTAATTCGGAGAGCGCCGTCATTCAGAGGACGCGGTCGTTCAGAGAGTACAGCCGCTCAAAGGGCGTCTTTATAGTCGGCAAGCGCGGATTTGCCCGACGAAGTAGCGGTGGCGGCCCTCAGCCGCAACACCGCCTGGGTGCGCAGCTGTGACACGCGCGCCGACCCAACGCCCAACACTTGCGCGATTTCAATATTGCTCATGTCCTGCTCGTAGGTCAGCGAGAGCACGAGCCGCTCTCTTTCGGGAAGCTTCTCCACGGCGCGCGCCAGCGCTTCGCGCAAACGCTTGCGCACGAGGCTCCTGGCGGGATCGGCCTCTTGGTCGACACCCTCCACCGGACCGCCGCGCAGATCGTCTTCGTCGCGGCGCAGATCTTCCGAATGCAGGATTTGTATGCCGGCCACGTCCGACAGCGTCCGACGATATTGCTCCGTGCTCACGCCCAGTGTATCTGCCACTTCGGCCTCCGTGGGCGCGCGCCCCAGACGCTGTTCGGTGGCGTGTATGGCCGCCTGCGTTTTGCGCGCGCGCTCGCGAACGGTCCGCGGCATCCAATCCTGCCGCCTGAGGTCGTCGAGCATGGCGCCCTGCACGCGCGCCGTCGCATAGGTGGAGAACTGAACGGTGGGCGGAGTCTCTACGTAACGTCTGGCGCACTCGAGCAGGCCCATCATCCCCGAGGCAATCAGATCGTCGAGTTCGATATTCGCCGGCAAACGCGAAACCATGCGCGTAGCGATGTGGCGCACCATCGGCGCATACTGCCCGATCAGGGCATCGACCTCAGAGGAGCGGCGCGATCGTTTCATTGCGGCTGGCACTGTCATGCCAAGCATTATTGGAGAAGTTCCGCTTCGGAGAGCGAACGAGAAGCGGCGTAAACATCCTGCTGTTTTCAAATTTGAACATTCACGCGGCCGGGCGCGTAAGGCGACTAACAACTTTCACGAGTTCGCCGTAAACCCGGACATCAAGGGCGCAAAACGGCGCCCGCACATTGGAACCCGCACGCAACGACCACGCAATCGATCGAAGAGCGTGAATTTTTCTCGATTGCCACTGCGTTTCGGTGCCGATCCAATCAGGCATACTTTTCACCTGCGCACCGCAGCGCCATTCACCGCAAGCAGGCCATTATGACTACCGCTTTGACCACCCCGACATCGATAGGCACCTCCGGCAGCATCAGCTTTCTCGGATCCGGTTCCGGGCTGCCGCTGAGTTCCCTCCTCAACCAGCTCAGAACCAACGCGAGCCAGGGTCTGGTACTGCTGCAAAGCCAGGAATCCAGCGTACAGTCGACGATCTCCGCCTACGGGCAGCTGCAAAGCGCGCTGGGTGCCCTCTCGACGGCGGCCCAGGCGCTTTCCCCCACCCAGGCGCTGGGCCAACTGGCCGCGAGCGTGACCGGATCGGATTTCACCGCCACGGTGCAGAGCCAGACCAACCCTGGTCAGCCGCCGGCCGTGGCCGGCACCTACTCCGTGCAGGTCAACGCGCTGGCGCGCGCACAAACGCTCGTCTCCACCGGCCAAGCGAGCAGCACGGCACAGATCGGCAGCGGCGGCGTCATCACTTTCACGCTGGGCAACGGGCAGACCGAAACACTCGACATGACTGGCGGCGACACCTCGGTGCAGGGGCTCATGCAGGCGATCAATTCGAATTCCTCCCTGGGGCTGCAGGCGACGATGCTCAACGACGGCAGCGCCACTCCGTACCGCCTGATGATCTCGCCCACGCAATCCGGCACACAGGCGGCCGTTACGAACATCAGCGTCAGCGGCAACAGCACGCTCGGCAGCTTCCTGTCGCTGGGCTCGATGACCCAGCAGGCGGCAAGCGACGCGCAACTGTCCGTCAACGGCGTGGCGGTGACGAGTGCAAGCAACACGGTCTCGAGCGTCATCCCGGGAGTGACGCTCACCCTTGGCGCGGCAAGCGGCACGACGCAGACCATGACGATATCGCAGGATACCAATGCGGCCTCGACGGCTATAAACGCCTTTGTCAGCGCATACAACACCCTGCAGACGACAATCTCCAGCCTGACCGCCTTCAATTCCACGACCGAACAAGGCAGCGTGCTCACTGGGGACTCGGTCACTCGCAATGTCCAGACCAGCCTTTCCGGCATTATGAATTTTTCGTCCATTGACGAAAGCGCTTTCCCCACCCTGGGCTCCATCGGCATCCTCTCCAATACCGACGGCACTATTTCCGTCAACCAGAGCCAACTCACCGCCGCGCTGCAAGCCAATCCCCAAGCGGTGTCGCAGCTTTTCGACGGCCCCAACGGCCTGTCGAACTTCACGACCAACTTGATCAACAACTTCACCGATACCAATGGTTCGCTCTCGACCGTCGTTAGCGGTGCCAATGCGCGGCTGGCCTCGCTGCAACAACAATACACGAACCAGTCCAGCCTGATCGACGCGCAGATGGCAACGCTACAGAATCAATTCGTCCAGCTTGACGCCCTAGTGGCGACAATGAACAACACGAGCAGCTATCTCACCCAGCAATTTGCCGCACTCTCCAAGTCGGGGGGCTAGCCATGACCCCATCCACCCACTCCGGTGCTGGCGGCAGGCACGCCGCCGCCTATGCGCGCGTCGGATTGCAGACTCGCGTGGGCAGCGCCAGTCCGACGCAGTTGATCGCCCTGCTGCTTGCCGGCGCGCGCACCGACATCACGCGCGCCAGCCTCTACTTCTCGCAGGGTAATGTTGCCGCCCGAGGCCGCGCCATCACACATGCCCTGACGATTGTGCGCAATGGACTGATCGCCGCCATTGACGAACAACAGGGGTCCGTCGCCGCGCAGTTGCGCCACACCTACGAGCTCATCTGCTACTTGCTGCTGCAGGCCAACGCGCGCCGCGATCCGGCGATGCTGGAGCGGGCGGGCGACATGCTCAGAGACGTCGAACTCGCGTGGAGCGAGGCGACTGACGGAAAGTAGGGCGAGAAGGAACAAGGAAAGAGGCTGCGATGCCATCGACGACGACGGAAGGCGGTTCCCGGGATGGGGCGAGCACGGATCTGATCAATCAGTACCGCAACGTGCTCGCCTGCGTGCAGACAATGCGCGCCCGCGCACTCGAGCAAGACTGGGGAGCGGTGATGCGAGCGGGCATACGCTACGAGCAAAGTGTGATGGTCTTGCGCAACCATCCGGGGTACGATCAACTTGGCGAGGCGGAGAACCTGGAGCGACGAGCGCTTCTGGGCGATATTCTTTCATGCGACCGGGCGGTGCGCGATCTGGTCCTGCCCGCGCAGGCAAGGGTCGGACAGTTGATCAGCGGCCTCGCGCGGCAAAAAAAATTGCTGCGCAGCTACGGCGCGAATGGATCGGTTACGCTCGGCCGCGCACCCGGCACCTGACCACCAAGAGGTGGGAGACGTGAAAAACACTGGCATCGATGTCCTGCTCACGCAGCGCGTGGAAACGGCGCTTGGCGTCTTACTCGGCCAAGCGCGCGACATGCGCGTGCGTTCAACGGCGCGCGATGTTTCAGAACCCGGTGACGTCCCCCGCACCGACGAAACCCACTCCGCCTCGGGCCGCGCGGGCGACACCGAGCGCGCCCTCGCGGATGTGAGGGCCGGCGGCCCCGCCCAGACTCAGGCACGCAGCGCGGGTTCCACGCTCGTCGCCCGCTCGGGCCGCGACCCGGCCGGACCCGCGGGGCGCGAATTTATCCCCGCGGGCGCGGTGGACGCCGACGCGGAGCTGTCGGTACAGGTGCATTTGACCCCGGACGGTGCGGCTCTCGCGCGCGCCAGCGCGGCGACCGCAAGCATCGGTCGCGCAGCCGCGCAACCGCCCGCGGAAATCCGCACGGACACCCCGGCGAGCGCTCCCGCGGCGCTACTGGCCGATGAAGCCGGGCGCGCGCGACAGGCCGTCGCCCCGCTGCTGGACGGGCGCAATCCGGCACTGGCGACACTGGCGCGCTCGCAAGACATTCCACAGCCCGTGCGCGACGTCCTGATCCTCTTGGTGGATGCGATGTTGAGCAGCGGCCTGTTTCAAACGAGCCTTCTTGCCGACGCTCATGCCGGCAGACTCGCTTATGAAAAGCTATCGTCGTACTTGTCCGCCGCCACCGCCGCGAATCGCCAGGACGGACGGACGGATTCCGCTGCGAACCGCCCGATACCCGGCGCCGGCGTACAAGATCTCCAGCCCGGAACTGGATCCGCTAGTAGCGCCGACACCGCGCTGCCCGCCGCCGGAAACGCGAGCGGGCGGCCCGCGAGCGGAACATCGACAAGCGTACAAACGGTATCGCAAGTCGCCGCTCAGACGGGCGCGGAAACAGGCACGCAGGCGCCGCAGGTCCTTCCGGGCGGAACCCCGGGAGCGGCGCTGGAGGCGCTCTACAGCCAGTCCATGACCTTTCAGATACCGCTCTTCCCGGGAGCGCCCCCGGCAACGTTGGTGTTCGCACGCCAGGAAAAACCGAAAGATGGCGCAAGCAACGACGGCGCGAACCATGCGGCGCCACGCAATCAGGCGCCACGCGGCGCCTCCGGCTGGCACTGCACGCTTGAGATCGATCTGCCGCGCCTTGGCCCCATACAGGCCGCGTTTTCAGCCGATCACAACGACGTGTCGGTCGACATCCGCGCCGCGCGCGAGCCCACGATGCTCACTCTGCAAGTCGCACTGGCCCACGGCGCCCTGAAGTCGGATAGAGCCGTTCGGGTGACTAGCGTCTCGCGCTGGGAATGGGCGCCGCGGCCGGTTCCGATGGGGGACGGCGAAAGCGGCGCGACCAACGCGGGCTCCGCGCCACGGGAAACGTGATCGCCATGGCGCGCGCGACCGACAAACCCGGATCCGGGGCCGACCCAGCGCGCCGACTCCGCGATTCAACGCGCGCCGTGGCGTTGCGCTACGAACCCCAGTGGCACGCTCCCAGGGTCGTCGCGAAAGGGTACGGCCACATCGGTCAGTCCATCATCGACACCGCGCGCGAGCACGGGGTGGCGGTGACCGAGTCACCGCAACTCGTGGAGCTGCTCATGGGGCTCGACCTGGACCGCGAGATCCCGCAGTGCCTGTACCGCGCGGTCGCCGAGGTCCTCGCCTGGGTGTTGAAGCTCGATAGCGCCGGCCCGCGCGGGGAGTCGTGAACCCGGCAGCGCGCTCTCGCCATTCAGATCGGCATGCTGCTGATCGTCTCATAGGCCGCCGTGATCTTGTTGCGCACCTGCAGGAGCGTCTGAAAGCCAATGTTGGCCTTCTGAAGGTCGATCATCACGCGCTCGAGCGGCAGGCCCGACTGCCCCGCCGAGAACGCCTGAGTCTCGGCATACGCCTGGTTCTGCGCGCCGGCTACATCCCGAATCGCCTGGGCAAGCACCGTCGTGAAGCTTCCAGCGGGAGTTGCCGCAGCTGATGATGCGCCCGGCGGCGCATCAGGTGCTACCACGGCGGCGGCCTTGCGCGCCAGCGCATTCATTTGTGCCAGCGGCACCGCGTCGGAAATGGGAATCATCGCAATCGCGCACACTTGAAGGAGGGGACGCGGATACTGTAATGACAGTTTGCAAGCGGCGAGCGGCGAAGCAGCGGGAGGAATCGGCGCCACTTCTCCGTTTCACGCCCGAAAGCGGAAAAAGGGGTGGAAAGACCGGTCAGCTCTCTACATGGCCTCGCGTGGGGCTCGCCGATAATGGCCTCACGTCAAGGGACCCGCAGTGCGCCTGGTATTTCCTCGCCACGCGGGCCGTAGATTCTTTTTCGCCGAAGAACCGAAAGTCCGCATGCGCGCTTCGTTGGTCCCGTTTTCCATTCACACTGCCCCCAAGATCGCGCCGGTGGCGGAAATCCTCCAATGAATGCCTGGCTGCAACCTCTGCGCGACCGCCTACCGCTGCAAACACTGGCCCGCGTGCCGCGCCTCGCGTGGCTCGGGGCGGCGGCAGGCCTCATCGCGGTCATCGCGGTCGCCTTCCTGTGGGCGCGCGGCCCAGGCTATGCGGTGCTCTACTCGAACCTGAGCGACAGCGACGGCGGCCCCGTCGTGGCGGCACTGGACAAGATGAACGTACCCTACAAGTTCGCACAGCAAGGCGGCGCGCTGCTGGTGCCGGCCGACGAGGTCAGGCGCACACGTATGCTGCTGGCCGCGCAAGGCCTGCCGAAAAACGGCAATGTCGGGTTCGATCTGGTCGAGAAACCCGGGTTCGGAGCGAGCGACTTCACCGAACGGGCAATCTACCAACACGCATTGGAGGGCGAGATCGCAAACACGATCGAAGCAATCAACGTCGTGTCGCATGCGACTGTTCATCTGGCCCTACCCCCCCAAACACTCTTCGTACGGGAGCGCAAACAGCCCTCGGCGTCAATCCTCGTGAACCTGCGGCCGGGGCGAACGCTCGATGACGGCCAGGTCGCGGCAATCAAATGGCTGGTCGCCTCGGCCGTGCCCGAACTCGCGGCCGACCGCGTCTCCATCGTCGACCAGTACGGACATTTGCTTTCCTCTCCGGATGCAGGCGACGGCTCCCAGCTCGACGCGAGCCATCTCAGCTACGAGCGGCGCGTGGAGGCGCAGGTCGCCGAACGCATCCAAGGCATCCTCGCGCCCATGCTGGGGGCGGGCAATGTGCATGCCCAAGTCAGCGCACAGCTGGATTTCTCGCGGATCGAGGACACCTCCGAAACCTATGGGCCAAACGGCCGCCCGGACCAGACCGCGATCCGCAGCAAACAGACGCACGACACGACTCGGGTCGGCGCGCTGCCGGCCCAGGGGATACCGGGGGCGCTATCGAACCAGCCACCCGCGACCGCCACCGCCAATATCGTCAATCCGCCCCAGGCCCCGGCCGGGAACCAGGCAACGGCGCCGGGCCAGACCCCGGGAAGAGGCCCCCAGAGACCGCAAGAACCGCAAGACAATTCCCAATCGTCAACTGTCAACTACGAACTCGATCACCGCATCACCCACACACAGGCACCCGTCGGAAGTATCAAACGCCTGTCGGTCGCCGTCGTCGTCAACGATCAGCCAAACGCCAAGGGCGTGCCCGAGCCGCTGAGCACGACACAAATGGCCCAGGTCATGGAGCTGGTCAAGCAGGCGATGGGCTATTCCTCCACACGGGGCGACACGGTCAATGTCGTCAACACACGCTTTCGCGCACAACCGACAGTTTCCTGGTGGCAAGATCCGTACTGGATCGGAATGGCGCGCTCGACCGGCCTGGACCTGCTGGGGTTGCTCGTACTCTGGTTTGCCTGGCGCAGGGGATTGCGCCCACTGCTACTGGCGTGGGGACAGGCGCGCAGCCAGACTGCGAGACAAGGTGAACCCAGTGTAACCGTGGCGGCCGCTGAACCGGCGGGCGGCAGCTCGGGCAGCCTCAAACCGGCGGACAGCTACGAAGGTGATCTCAGCGCGGCGCGCGGAATCGCGGGCAAAGACCCCAGGGCGATGGCGATGGTTATGCGTGCCTGGATGCAACGCAAAGCAAGGGGGCCGGACGATGATTGAAAACCCAATCGAGCGTTGTGCCGTGCTGGCGATGTCGATCGGCGAGGAAGCCGCGGCCGAAGTCTTCAAATACATGGCCGCGAGCGAAGTACAGGCAATCGGCCAGGCCATGGTCAAGATCAGGCAGGTCACGCGCGCCGAGATAAGCGAAGTGCTGGAAGCATTCCGCCAGGAAGCCGAACAGTTCACCGCGGTTTCGCTCGGATCGGAGGACTACATCCGCTCGGTGCTCAATCAGGCGCTGGGTCCGGAGCGCGCCGCCTCCATCCTGGACGATATCCTCGAACCGGAATCGAATGTTGGCATCGACGCGCTCAACGGGCTCGAGCCCCCGGCAATCGTCGAGATCATCGGCAACGAACACCCGCAGATCATCGCAACCATCATCGTTCATCTCTCCCGCGACCGTGCCTCCGACGTGCTCGCACTGCTGCCCGAACGACTGCGCAACGACGTGATGTGGCGCGTGGCCACCTTCGGCGGCGTACAACCGGCGGCACTATCGGCGCTCACCGATGTGCTGAACAACGTGCTCTCGGGCCAGATGTCCAAGCGCAGCAAACTCGGAGGCGCGCGCACGGCGGCGGAAATTCTCAACACAATGAAGGCGGCCGAGGAAGCGGGCGTGCTCTCGGATTTGCGGGAGCGCGACGCCGATCTGGCACAAAAAGTGGAAGACGAAATGTTCGTCTTCACCAACCTCGAACAGGTGGAAGACGCGAGCATTCAGGTGCTGATGGCCGAGATCGACACCAATTCGCTGACCCTCGCCCTCAAAGGAGCCCCGGACAGCCTTGTGGAGAAATTCCTTTCAAACATGTCGGTGCGTCAGGGCGAAATGATCCGCGACGACCTGTCCGACAAGCGGCCGGTGCGGCTCTCCACTGTCGAAGCCGAGCGCAAGGCAATCGTGCAGACCGCGAGGCACCTCGCCGACGAGGGCAGAATCAACCTGAAGGCAATGGGAGACGACGAATATGTCTGAACAGGCCGTGGAAGCCTGGCGTGCCTGGCACATGCCCAGGGTCGACGAGATCAGCCGGAGGGAACAGGCCGGAAGCAAGGCGTCCGTGGCGGATCAGGCGGCACTCGACCATGCACGGCTGGTGCAAGAGTGCGAAAACCAACGCAATCAGGCGCGCCAGCAAGGCTACGCCGACGGCTACGCACATGGCCTGTCACAAGGGCTGCCTCACGGGCAGGCCGAAGGCTTCAACGAGGGGCTTGCACGTGGTCTGCTGGAGAGCCGCACCCGCGTGACGGCCCTGTGCGCGCAACTCGAACAACTGATCGCACGGACCGAGGCAGGGCTTGCGGAACTCGACGCGCAGGTCGGCGATGCCCTTATTGCTCTTGCGCTTCGCATCGCCGCACAGGTCACGGGATGCGCGGTCGTGGCCGCGCCCCAAAATCTGCGCGAAGCCGTATCTCGCGCGCTCAAGACCCTGGATGCGCCATTGAATCTGAAAATCTGCGCGCCATCACAGGCCATCACGCAGTTGAAAGAAGGGATC
Source organism: Candidimonas sp. (assembly GCA_004298545.1). Lineage (GTDB taxonomy): Bacteria > Pseudomonadota > Gammaproteobacteria > Burkholderiales > Burkholderiaceae_B > SCQX01. The sequence continues at coordinate 36,963 of SCQX01000172.1, forward strand.
GACGAGTCGCAGTATCCGCAGGCGAACTGGCAATGGGAGGCGGATGACTCGCTCAACGCGGGCGAATTCCGGATTCTCACCGACTCCGGGCTGATCGACGCGCGGCTGCACAATCGCTGGCTGGAGGCGTGCGCGCGTCTGGGGCTAGACGCAGGCGCCGCCACTCGCCTGCTCGACACGGAGCAATCGTCATGAGCGCGGGCACCGTCCTTGGGCGCCGTTGGCGCGCCCAGCTGCAGGCCGCGGCACTCAGACTCGACCACGCGCCTGTTTTCGAGTCGAACGGACGCATCACGCGCGCCGCTGGAATCGTGCTCGAGGTGGTGGGCCTGCGGGCGCCGGTCGGCACGGAATGCCTGGTTCGCAACGGTCAAGCCAGCTGGGTGGGAGCGCAAGTCGTTGGTTTCCAAGACGGGAAGCTCTTCCTGATGCCGCAAGACGACATCGCGGGCTTGCAGCCCGGCGCCGAAGTGGTGCGCCGCCGACCCGAAGGCGTGGGGCCAGTGCGCCTGCCCGTGCTCGATGCCGGCGGCGATCCCATCCCCGAGGCCGAATCATCGGTGGGCGCCGGTCTCAGGCTCCCGGTCGGGGAAGCACTCCTCGGACGCGTGCTAGATGCCACGGGGCGGCCGATCGACGGGCTCGGCACCATCGCGGGCGCCGCGGCGCGCTCACTGATGGCGGAGCCCATCAATCCCCTGCAGCGCGCGCCGATCGATACACCGCTGGACGTCGGCATCCGCGCCATCAACGGACTGCTCAGCATCGGACGCGGTCAGCGCATGGGGCTTTTTGCGGGTTCCGGCGTGGGGAAAAGCGTGTTGCTCGGCATGATGGCACGCTACACAGCCGCCGACGTGGTAATCGTCGGGCTCATCGGTGAACGAGGCCGGGAAGTCAAGGAGTTCATCGAGCAGAACCTGGGGGAGGAAGGGCTCGCCCGATCGGTCGTCGTGGCCGCGCCGGCCGACGTGTCGCCGCTGCTGCGCCTGCAAGGCGCGATCTACGCGACGCGCCTGGCGGAGCACTTTCGCGATCAGGGCCGCCATGTGCTGCTCATCATGGATTCACTCACGCGATTCGCCATGGCGCAGCGCGAAATCGCGCTTGCCATCGGAGAGCCGCCCGCAACCAAGGGCTACCCTCCTTCCGTTTTTGCACGGCTTCCCAGACTCGTCGAGCGCGTAGGCAACGGCGCACAGTCTGCGGGACACACTGTTGGCTCAATCACAGCCTTCTACACCGTGCTCACCGAGGGCGATGATCCGCAAGATCCGATCGCCGACGCCGCCCGCGCCATCCTGGATGGCCACATCGTGCTTGCGCGCAGCCTCGCCGAATCCGGCCACTATCCGGCCATCGATATTGAAGCGTCGATTTCGCGCGTGATGTACACGATCCTGCCTCAGACGACGATGGCACGGGTACACGCCTTCAAGCAGCAGCTTTCGCTTTATCAGCGCAACCACGATCTCATTGCGGTCGGCGCCTATACACAAGGGGCCGATCCCGCAATCGATCGCGCGTTGGAGCGCTACCCGCTGCTCGCCGAATATCTGCGTCAACCAATGAACGAACGTGTCGACTGGGCACAGTCCCGCACGCAACTTGAAGCGCTCTTCGCGCAGGGTGAATCAACATGACCCCCCCCGAAACATTTGAAAAACTCGCCGAACTCGCAACTCGGGAACTGGGGCGTCTGGGTGAGGAAATCATGCGGGTCAGGCGCGCACGGCTCGCCGCCGAAAAACAGCTGGGGGCTTTGCGCGCTTATCAACTCGATTACACGGACAATCTGCATCGCTCGATGAGCGCGGGACTGGACGCGGCACAATGCCGCACTTATCAACGATTCATCGACACGCTGGGGGAAGTCATGGAGCGCCAGCGCGACGCGCTGGCGAAGATGGATCTCGAAATCACGGCATTGCAAACGCGCGAGCAAAAGGTGTACCGCAGGCGACAAAGCCTCGAGGCACTTCTGGCCCGTTACCAGAAACTCGTGCACCGACGCGAACAGCGCATCGCGCAGAAACATAGCGACGAAGACGCTGCCCGAATGGTGCTTCGCCAGAAAGTCCTGTAGCCCCTTCAACCCGGTTTCTTGTTCAGGCCTCACTCTTATCACGCACGGGAGAATTCAACATGGCAAGCGTCAAGGCGATCATCCTGCAGCAAAGCGGTGGAACGGTGAATGCGACCGCCTCCCCCACACGCACCGCCGGCCCTTCGAACAACGGAACATTCACCCAAGCGCTCTCGCAGGCGACTCACGGCCATGACGAGGGTGACGCGCCCGGCGGTGGCGGCGCTCCAGGTAGTGGCGGCGCTCCGGGTAATGGCGACGTCCGGGGCAGCGGCACCAACGCGGCCCGGGTCGCCAGCGGCACCGACACCACTCGGGGCACCATCGGGGCGCCGGGCGCATCCGGCACCGCCGCGGCCAACCTCGGGAACGGCGCGATCGAGGATCCACCAAGCTCAACGGCGGCCGTCCGCGCGGGTATTGCCGTGGACGGGAGCATAGCCGCGAATGGGGGCGCGGCCGCAGGCGGGATCGTGGCAGCGGATAGAGGCGCGGCCGTGGATGGGGACGCGACGGCGGGGAAGTCCAAGGACAGGACGCGGGGCGGCGAGGGAAAAGACGCCGCTGGAACGGGATCGTCCCCATTACCGGAAACCATGGTGGGTCCGCTCGCTGGCCTGGTGCAAGCCACGGTAATCGCGCGCGCGCCCACGGGCGGCCAGTCACCGGCGCAACCCGCCGGCATGCAACTTCCCGCGGCAAGCGGTGGCGCATCACTGTCTGACAGCGCTGGGGGAATCTCGCAAACCGGGGCAATCACACTGGCCGCTACTCCAGCCGCCGCATTCATGGCAACGGCCACGGCGGCGCCCCCGACGACACCGAAAGCAGCTGGGGATTCGCCCGCATCCCGAGCCCTCACGTCCGCCGCGGAAACGCTCGATGCCGGAGCCCTCACTGCCGAGCGCGGCCCGACGGGATCGCTTGCCGGCGCGCAAGTCCTCTATGTGCGCGGCCAATCGCAGCCGGACTCGCAACAGCCCGGCGGGCAAGCCCAACCCACCGGCGCGCAGGTACTGACGCAACACTTCCTCGACGAGCTGAATCGCGCCCGTGGGCTTCTCGATGCGGACAAAGACGCGTCGCCGGGATCGGCACAATCGCCGACCGCCACCGCACAAGCCCCCCTGCGGTTTGCCGCCGCCACCATCCAGTCTCCGGTGGGCTCCGCAAGTTTCGGCCAGGATCTCGTCCACGACATCGCACGACTCGTCACCGCCAACCTGCCGTCGGGCACGAGCACCGTGCAAATGAATCTGAACCCCCCGAACCTCGGCCCACTGCAGGTCACGGTGAGCGTCGCGGCCGGCGTTGCCCAAGTCTCTTTCGCCAGCGGACACGAAGCGGTGCGCGAGGCGGTATCGGCGAACCTTGCGGCGCTGCAGCAGGCACTCGCCCAACAGGGAATCTCTCTGGGCCAGACACAGGTGGGGAGTCAGGGCGGCCAGGCGGCCTATTCACCTCAATCGCAGGCTTTTTTCGAACGGAGATCGGGCAGCGGATCGGGCGGCAGCCGCGACGCGAATGGGCACGGACCGACCGGGATCGGCGGCGCGCGCGCCGCCGCGCTTCCCCCCGCGCACGAGGTAATCGCCGGCACCCACGCCCCCGACCCTTCGCGGCTGGTCGACACGAAGGCGTGATGCCGATGACCTTTGAACTACCGAAAACAGGAAAACAGCCGATTTGCGCGCGCTTTCCCCCTTAGTTTGGCGCGCTGATGCGAGCCGCGTTGCGCCACAATTTCTCATCGACAAAAGCATCGTGAATGCCGGCCGCGGTGGCCGGCGCCACTCTCGTAACCTTATTTACCGGATTCCCCATGTCCTTACGCCCGCTGCTGGTTGGGCTCGCCGCGATCGCCCTGCTTGGCAGCGGCGCCGCAATCGCACTCTGGGGGGCACAGCACAGCCCCGCGCTGCGATCCCTGATCGGCCCGGCGCTCGCCGAAGAGCCGCCGACAACAACCACGCCTGCGAAGGCACCTGGCAAACCGGCGACCGAGAAGCAGGCAACGGCCCCCATCTTCGTCAGCCTCGATCCGTTCACGGTGACGCTCGATGACGACGGTTCCACGCATATCCTGTACACGGCGATTACCGTGCAGGTCAATGACGAGCGCAGCGCGGCGGCCTTCAAGCGCTACATGCCGGCGGTGCGCAACCGGGTTCTCATGGTGCTCGCGGGCGAAAAACCCGCCGGCGTGACCACCCCCGCTTCCATGGATACGATCAAGGCGCAAGTCCGGCAAGCGTTGATTCCGCCGTTCCAGAAGGGCGATGAGCGCCAGGACATACGCGACGTGCTTTTCACCGCGTTCGTCGTCCAATAAGCCAACGGAAGCCGCAGCGCATGCCTTACGACGCATTCCTCGATCAGTCCGAAGTCGACGCCCTGCTCGCCGAGCACGACATCGGAACCAAACCCGCGCCCACGCCCGAAGCGGTGGATCCGGGAGCGATCCGCGCCTACGACCTCGGCTCGCCCGATCGCGTCGTGCGCCGGCGCATGCAAACCCTGGAGATGATCCACGACCAGTTCGCGCGCCACTTGCGAGCCAGCCTGCTTGCTTTCATCCGGCGCAATGCGGACATCACCGTGGGCCCCATGCAGGTACAGAAATACAGCGACTTCGAACGCAACCTCCCGGTGCCAAGCAACCTGAATCTCGTCTCGCTCGCGCCATTGAAGGGGCAGGCGCTGTTCGTCTTCGATCCGGCGCTCGTCTTCCTCATCATCGAAAGCCTCTTCGGAGGCCAGTTGAAATACTATTCGCGCATCGAAGGGCGCGATTTCACCGCGACTGAACAACGCATCATCGCCAGGCTTCTAACCCATACGCTGGCGAGCTACTCCAAGGCATGGTCGGGGGTCTTTCCGATCGATGCGCAGTATGCGCGCTCAGAGATGCACACGAAATTCGCGAGCATCGCCAACGCCAACGAAGCCGTCATCGTCACGCCGATAACGATCGAGTTCGGCATCGCCAGCGGCGTGCTGCACATCGCCCTGCCCTACTCGATGATCGAACCGGTGCGCGACCTGCTCACGCGGCCGTTCCGCCCCGCGCAGGATACCGTTCAGGACAGAGGCTGGACGCAAAGCATGCGTCATCAGGCGCGCGACACGATGGTTTGCGTGGCGGCGACTTTCGCGCACGTCGACATGACTGTCGGCGAGCTCACGTCACTGGGTGTGGGCAGCGTGCTTCCCATCAGACTGCCCAAAAAGATCACCGCACACGTTGACGGCGTACCCGTGCTGGAATGCGGTTTCGGCACGCGTAACCGGCACTACGCGCTCATCGTCGAACGACACTTGAATCTGCCGGAGCCGAGCATCAGCGAGGAGGTATTTCATGGCATCGAAAAAACCCCAGGACCCACCACGGGCGCCCAGCCCTCCACCGGACAGCCCGGAGACTCTCACGACGAAAACGCCGCCCGCTGACAGCCCTGGCGACGCGCCGGCCGGACAAAGCGCGGCTCACTCGCAACAGGCGCCAACGCCGCCACAGGTCCCGGAACAGATCCACCCCGACGCGGAACCTACCATTGTGGCATCCGCAGCCGACCGGGTGCCGGACAAAGACATCTTTCCAGATCTGGACACCCGGGAGGAGCGGGCAACGTTCGACATCGATGCGGTGGAAAGCATCCCGGTCGACATGACTGTGGAACTTGGGCGCTGCCGCATGAGCATCCGGGAGCTGTTGCAGCTCGGACAGGGTTCGGTGGTGGAACTCGACAACGTGGCCGGCACCCCGATGGACGTGTACGTCAATGGCCTGCTCATCGCGCAGGGCGAGGTTGTCGTGGTCAACGAAAGCTACGGCATCCGGCTGACCGACATCATGACAGCGGCCGACCGCCTCGCACGGCTGCCGCTGAACGGCCGGCACGCATGACCATTCTTGCAATCGCGCGCGTTGCCATCGCACTGCTCATCGTGCTTGGCACCATTTATGGCCTTGCGTGGTGCGCCAAGCGATTGCGGCTGACGCCACGCAAAGGGACGACGCCACTCTTGCGGATACTTGCGCGCTGCGCGCTCGGTGCGCGCGCACAGGTGATGCTCGTGGAATCCGATGGCGAACGCCTGCTGATCGGCGTCACCAGCACGCACGTATCCCTGCTCGCGCGAAAACCGGATACAACCGCGGATTCAATCCCCGCCTTCGAAACCGATGGCGGCCGCGAAGGTGTTCCATACACCAGCGATTCCGACGGCCCAGGCGCACCCCGGCACCCGCGGGAGGCCGCCAGCCCCGGCTTTGCCGCCACTCTGACGCGGTGCCTCCGGCAACGGGACAAGGATACGCCGTGAAGGCATCCCGGCGGCTTGCCTGGATCGTCTGCGCATACACCGCAATCACCCCTTCCCTGTCGGTCGCGGCAAGCGCCATCCCGCTGGCAAGTGTGGCCAACGCGCAGGGCCAGACCTATTCCCTGAGCCTGCAGACGCTGCTGATGCTCTCGGCGCTCACCTTTCTGCCAGCGGTGCTTCTCATGATGACCGGTTTCACTCGGATCATCATCGTCCTCAGCCTGTTGCGCAATGCGCTCGGTACGGGGACGACACCACCGAACACCGTACTCATCGGGCTTGCACTCTTCCTGACATTCTTCACAATGGCGCCAACCTTCAACACGATCGTCGCCAAGGCATACACGCCACTCACCGACGGCACAATCACTTTCGAGCAGGCGGTCGATCGCGGCGAGCTCCCGTTGCACCAATTCATGATGGGCCAGACGCGCGCAGCCGATCTGCGAATGTTTGCCGACATGGCCAAAATCAATGACATTTCGGATCGTGCGGCGGTGCCGATGCGCGTGCTGGTGCCGGCTTTCCTGACCAGCGAACTAAAAACCGCCTTCCAAATCGGATTCACCATTTTCATTCCCTTCCTCATCATCGACATGGTCGTGGCGAGCGTGCTCATGGCGCTCGGCATGATGATGGTGCCACCAGTGACGATTTCGCTGCCCTTCAAGCTCATGCTCTTCGTGCTGGCCGACGGTTGGCACCTGCTGCTCGGCTCCCTCGTGAAGAGCTTCTACCAGTAAGGAGGAAAATCGCCATGACATCCACCCAGGTGATGACTCTGACGTACACAGCGCTCAAGCTCGCGTTCGAACTCGGCGCGCCGCTGCTTTTCGCCACGCTCATCGTCGGCCTGGTGATCAGCATCTTCCAGGCGGCCACGCAAATCAACGAGATGACGCTGTCCTTCATTCCCAAGCTGCTTGCCACGGGCATTGTGCTGGTGTTCGCCGGCCCCTGGATGCTGCACAGCCTCACGGACTTCCTGCGCACGCTGCTGCTGAGCATTCCGCAACTGGCCAGTTGATTCGGCTGGTACCTGGCGCATGATCGACATCAACACCGCGCAATGGAGCGCCTGGATCGGAGCGTTCATCTACCCGCTCGCCCGGATCGCTGCTTTCGTGGCGGCGGCTCCGGTGTTCGGCGAATCATACGTTGCCATTCGCGTAAAAATCGGCCTCTCCGTGGTGTTCGCCATCGCCATGCAGGCACAGGCAAGCGGCGGCGCCGGTACCGCCGTGCCCATCGATTCGGCGCAAGGCTTCATGCTCATCGTCACTCAGATTGTCGTGGGCCTGGCGCTGGCTTTCTCGGTAAAGCTCGTCTTCGCGGCGGTTCAAACCGCGGGCGACTTCATCGGTCTGGAGATGAGTCTGTCGTTCGCAAGCTTCTTCGACCCATCCACCGGAAGCAACACGAATGCAGTCAGCCGCCTGTTCAACATTGTCGCACTGCTGCTTTTCATTTCCATCAATGGCCATCTGCTGCTCATTGCCGGCCTCGCGCAGACCTTCACGCTCATTCCGCTCGATCAGATCCTCATCGACCGCGACGGCATCGGCCAATTGCTCAACGCGAGCCGTCTCATTTTTTCTTCCGGCGCGCTCCTTGCGCTCCCCATCATGGTGACGCTCCTGATCCTGAACCTCATCCTCGGAATTCTGAATCGCACGGCCCAGCAGCTATCGATATTTTCTGTTGGTTTTCCGGTGACGCTCATCGTCGGAATACTGGTGCTTGGCCTGATGCTGCCAACCATGCAAACCGCGCTCGAACACTTGACCATGCATGGCGTCACCGTCATGAGTGAAGTGGCGGAGCACCTCGCGCGGTGAGCCCGGCGCGGGATACTCGAATCTCTCAGGTTCCAAGCGCCAGCGCGTCAATGCGGGCCGATGGGATAAGTGGTCGCGCGATCGGGAGGCGCTGCTCCCGCGGGCGCCCGAGGCGCGGCCTCGGTGCCAGCCGCGCCGCTCATGCTATTTGCATCGGCCGCGCCGGCCGCACCAGCAGGGGCGGATGCCGGATTCGCAAGCACATTCACTTTCCGCACGACGCGCTCGAAACGGCCATCGGAACCAAACAACAGCCATAGTTCCTGCCTGACGTATAAGGCATCAGTGATCGCCGACCCCTTGTACGCCCAGCGCGCAAGTACCGATCCATCGCCTTGATCATAGGTCGTGACCGGAGGCGCGCCGAAGAGCGCATCGGCCTGCGCGAGCGACGTCTGGCCGGGAACGACGCGCGCCAGCGCACGCGCATCGAAATACTGCCCAGTCGTGCCACAGGCCGACAGCGTCACGGCGCACGCGGCAATTGTCGCCGCCATTGCGAAAGTGCGAATGATCATGGAAGCATGCGGTACGCGCCGCGTGGCCGCTCTAATGCCCCGCATTCATGCTGAAGAGGTTCAGGTTCTGGATATTCACGAACGCCTGCGACGCAGCCGATAGCGCCGTTTGCCGAAGCTGCAACTGCGTGATGGCGGTGTTGTAGTTGACGTCTTCAATGCCTGAGAGCTGAGTGGTGTAGTTCACATCCAGCGAGGCGCCGCTGTTGTCCAGGCCGCTGAGCTCGTTCAGGCGCGTGCCCAGGGACGAGCGAACCGTCAAGATCGCGTTGTAGTTCGACTGCACGCGCTGGCCAACCGTCACGAGCGTGTTGTGCAACGCCGCGAGTTTTGCTTGATCGCCCCCGGTGGGCGTATTCAACGCAGCCGCAAGTTCGTCGAGGCTCGTGAAAATATTGAGGTCCTGCCCCTTGACGTTGGTGACCGAGAACGTATCGCCGGCGGCGGGCGTGCCCGAGATGGCGATACTTACGCCGGGCGACAGCGCAAGCGTGCCGGTCCCAGGGGCGTAGGCCACAACTGTGGGCGACCCAACCGGGGCGCCGGTGGGATCGGTCTGCGTAATCGTCGCCTGCAGCGGCGAACCCGAAAAACTCACGGAAAAATTGTTGCCCACACTCGGGTCGGCCGGATTGGTGATGGTTGGCGTATTGACAACGGCGGTGCCCGTATTGGCGGCCCCGGCCTGCGTAACGTAGCTCTGATCACCCGGCGTCGCGCCCATGAAGAGATCGTAGCCATTATCGCTTGTCGACATCTGCCGCGACCCCGTGACCTGGATCAGGCGCGCACCGCGATCGCCTTGCCAGGTCACAGTGCCTGTACCACCGACCGCGAAAGGCGGGACATTGCCTTGGTGGCCCGAGAACAGGTATTGCCCGTTGGCATCGGTGGCATTCGCGTAACCCAGCAGCGTTTGCTTGAGCGTGGTGACGACAGCCCCCAGCGACTGTCGGTCGCTATCGGAGAGCGTGCCGTTGCCGGCCTGCACGACATCGGTCTTGAGGCTCTGAAAAAGCGTCGTGACCGATTGCAGCGTATTTTCCTCGGTGTTGAGATCCTGCTCGGCCACACCGCGGTTGCTCTTGTACTGGGTATTGATCGACTGTGCCGTGGCCAGTGTGATGGCGCGCGCAGCCCCCAGAGGATCGTCAGCCGGAGAATTCAATTGCTTCCCCGAGCTGACCTGGTTGTAGAGCCCAAGCAGCTGGCTTTGCTGCGCATTGATTTGGGTGATGCCGTCCTGGAAGAGCTGGGCGGTGCTGACGCGTATGGGCATGGTGAGGATTCCCGCGGCAAAAGAATGAAAGGATATGGGATCAGCTAAAGACGCCCAGCAGCGCCGCAAAAAGCGTGTTGCTCACCTGCACGAGCTTCGCCGCGGCCTGATATTGGTTCTGGTACTGCTGGATGTTGACGTACTCTTCATCGACGTTCACGCCGCTGACAGATTGCTGCGCGTTGTAGTTCTGCGTCACCAGCGAGTTCTGAGAAGTCTGGTCGTTGGTGTTCTGCTGCGTCTGCTCGCCGACTTGATTGACGAGCGTCGAATAGGCATCGGAGAAACTCACCAACCCCCCGTTGAGCGTCTTGTTACTCTGCAGCTGCGCCATGGCAAGCGCATTATTGCCGTTGGCCGACCCGCCGCTGGAGTCGGCCGCGGCGATCTGATCGCCTGTGCTGATCGCTAGGGCGATCGTTCCCGCCCCCTGTTGCACGGGCGCGATCTGCCAGGTGTCGCCCGCATGCGCGCTCCCCGTAACGGAGAGCACCGTCCCGTCCACGGGTACCCCTGAAACGCTGGCGCCCCGATACAGCGTGCTGCCGTCGGAATTGCGCGTGATGGTGTAGTTCGTGCCGTCGAAAGACAGCGTGTAGTTCGACGGCTGCAGCGCCTGCGCGTTGTTGGCGGCGAGCGTCGCGCTGACAGTAGCGCTGCCGGTGTTCTTCGCATTTTGAATCACTCCCGGGTTCCCGATCGCGAACATCGGTTTGCCCGGATTGCCTTCGGCGTCGAGCCCGCTGGTCTGCACGGCATTCACCGAGAGGGCAAGCCCCGTGGCGAGCATCCCGACCTGCTGCTGCACGGGGTCGAGTGTCTCGCGCCGGTAGGTGAGCAGACCGCCAAGCGCTCCGCCCGAGAGGGTCGTTTCGCTGATTGGCGACAGACTCGTCACGCCACCCGGCCCCGACGGTATGCTGGCGAAGACCGATGTTTCCGACGGGTCGGACTGGCTCGGCGCCGCAACCAGGTTGAACTGCGTGCCACCCGCGAGCAGCAGCTGGCCATTGCCGACCGTAACCGTATACTGGCCGTTCTGATTGTAGACCGTCACATTGACCAGCTTGTTCAGATCGGCCACTTCCTGGTCACGCGCATCGAGCAGATCGTTCGGCGGCTGACCGCCCGAATTTCCCGTGGCCGCAACGATCTGCTGGTTGAGTGTCTGAATGCGCGCCACCGATGCGTTGATCTGATTGACCGTGGTCTGCACTTGGCCGTTGATGTCCGCGCGCTGCGCATTCAGGAAATCGTTCGTGGAATTGAACTGCCCGACGAGCGCGGTTGCGGAGCCAAGCGCTTCCTGGCGTGCCGACGGATCGGCGGGTGTGCTGGCCACGCCCTGGATGCCGGAAAAGAAGTTCTGCAGTGTCGGATACAGCCCCACCGTGCGATCGGCAAACAAATTATTGACCTGCGCAATCTGCGTGCCGAAAGTTTGCAGCGCGCTCGCGCGGGTCTGCGCACCATTCAACTGCTGGTTGATGAAGTTGCTGACGGAACGCTGCACGGTCTGCACCGACACCCCCTGGCCGATATAGCCCGAGCCAGCATTCACGCCACCGGCCGAGGTCGTGATCACCTGCTGGCGGTTGTAACCGGGCGTCGTGGCGTTGTCCAGGTTGTGGCTCGCCGTGGCCAGCCGCGCCTGGGCGGCGGCCAGCCCCGAGAGTGCGTAATCGGTCAGATCCATGGTCCAGTGCCTTAGTCGATGACGGAATGACAATCCTGTTTACGGCAAAAAATCACAATGCTTGAACCATCGCCGTGATCCGGCTCATGATGCTGATGAGCTTGGAGGCGTAGTCGGGGTCGGTTGCATAGCCCGCTTTCTGAATCTGCTGGGCGGCCTGCTGCGGAGTGGCCGCGGACACGACGGACTGATAGCGCGGATTTTCGCCGATGAGCTTGGCATAGTCGGCAAAGGCCTGTGCATAAGAACCGTAAGCCCTGAAAGGCTGCACGACCTGCCGTGGTTGCCCGTTGACGTATTCGGTCGTCTTCGCGTTGACCACCCGTCCGTTCCAGCCGGCCCCCGCCTTGATGCCGAAGAGGTTATGCGTGGGGCGCCCCTGTGCGTCGGTCATTTCGTGCGCGCCCCACCCCGATTCAAGCGCCGCCTGGCTCAGGATGAGCTTGGCAGGTACCCCGGACTGGGCTGCCGCATGTCTGGCTGCCGGGACGAGCGCGCTGACGAACGCACGCGGCAGTTCCGCCTCCGACGATGCCGCCTGGGACCCCCCCGAGACGGCCTGCAACAGTTGCGCGGCCGGGTTGCGCGCGGCCGCGTTCACGCCGCCCGCGCCATTGACCAGATCGATGATCTCGTCGATGGAATTGAACGGCTGGTCGAGCAGGGGCCCCGACTTGAGGCCCGGCTTGCGCACACTGTCGGCCTGAAGCCTCGCGTTCTGCTTGTCCTGCGCGCTCGGAGCGGCGCCGTCGTGGGCGCGCATCTGCGCAAGCAACTCCCGGCCCAGTCCAATGCCCTGCCCACCGTTGCTCTTCGCCAGATCAAAGGCCATCTGTTCATCCTGCAAACCCTGAGCCATGCGAATCTGGTCGCTGCTCAGCAGGGAGTTTTTGAATAGTGGATCGGCGTGCGCGCTCTTCAGGATCATCTGCAGGAACAGGGCTTCGAACTGACTGGCGACCGCCTGATCGGCCTGGCTTTTCGCCTTCACCGTGGTGGCCGACTGAACGTTGCGCTTGAGCGCCGCCAGCGCGCTCTGATCAAACACAAAGGCGGGGGAGGCGCCGGTACCGGGCTGAGGAGTGAAAAGCGTCATGTGGCGTATGCTCCCGAGTGTCGATTGGGCCGCGAATGGATTCTGAACGCGCCTGGAATAGATCTCATATGATTTTCAGCTCTGCGTGCAGCGCCCCGGAGGCTTTGAGCGACTGCAAAATGGAGAGCAGATCCTGCGGCGTCGCCCCCAGGGAATTGAGGGCCTTCACGACTTGGGCGAGCGTGACGCTGTGCGTCAGACGCTTGAGTTTTCCCTCTTGCGCGGCAATACCGATGGATGGGTTGGCCACGGCCACAGTCTGGCCGTTCGACAAGGGCCCCGGTTGAGAGACGCCGATATTCTGATTGACCGTGACCGACAGGCTGCCGAAGGCGATGGCCACCTCGTCGAGCGTAACACTGCGGTTCATGACGACCGAACCCGTGCGGGCATTGATGATGACCACCGCGCGCGCCGGCGCCGTGCGGACGTTCAACCCCATCATCTCGGAGATGAAGCGGCTCTGCTCAACCTGTGTGACGGGAGCGCGCACACGAATGACGCGCCCGTTGACGGCCTGCGCGCCGCCTCCCAGCGCGCCGTTGATCGCCGCGGCAATATTCTGCGCCGTTCCGAAATCGTCTTCATGCATGTCCAGCGTGATCTCCCCGCCGGGCGCGAGGGTAGTCGCCACCTCGCGTTCAATAACCGCGCCGTTGCTGATGATGCCCGCATTCAGCTGATTGACCTTGGCACTGTTGCCGCCCGAGGAGGCACCCTCCCCGCCGATCACCACATTGCCCTGCGCAAGCGCGTAGACCTGCCCATTGGCGCCTTTCAGCGGCGTCATCAGCAGCGTCCCGCCACGTAGACTTTTCGCGTTTCCCATCGAGGAAACCACTACGTCGATGTGCTGGCCAGGCTGCGAGAAGGCCGGCAATTGTGCAGTGACCATGACCGCCGCCACATTGCGCAGCTGCATGTTGCTGCCTTGCGGAAGCGTGACTCCCAGCTGCGCGAGCATGTTGGTGAGGCTCTGCTGGGTAAAGGGTGCTTGGCGCACCTGGTCGCCGCTGCCATCGAGTCCCACGACGAGCCCATAGCCCACGAGCGGGTTGCTGCGCACGCCCCGGATACTCACGAGATCACGCAGGCTCTCGGCGTGGGCGGGCGCGGCGTCTATGGCAAGCATGACGACCGCGAACACGGCCATGGCAAACACAACTCCGAGGTAGCGGAAAATTCGAACGGCACGAACGACGGAAACCTGAACCATGGCGGCGTCAGAATGGCGAAATGTTGAGGAAAAACCGCTGTAGCCAACCCATGGTCTGCACTTCGTCCATGACCCCTTTGCTGCGATAGGCGATGCGCGCATCGGCCACTTGCGTGGACAGCACGGTATTGGCGCTCGTGATCGATCTGGGGTCCACGATCCCCGAGAACTTGATGTATTCGCTGCCCCGGTTGATCGCAATCTGCTTTTCGCCGGCGATCTGCAGATTGCCATTGGGGAGCACTCCGATGACGGTGGTCGTGATCGTGCCCGAGAATGTATTGGCGGCGCTGCTCGAACCTTTGCCGTCCACCTTGTTGCCCCCCGAGGCGTTCATGTCCTGTTTGGAATTCAGTGTGTTCGGAAAAACCGCCGCCGGCATTACATCCATGCCTAGAGTCGCCGTGCTCGAACGGTTGGTGTTGGTGTCGACATTTTTCGCCGCGTTGGTCTTCTCGGAGATGATGATGGTCACGATGTCGCCCACATTACGCGGTCGCCGGTCTTCAAAAAGTGGGTAGCTGCCATACGCGGTTGGCTGGTAGATCGAGCCGTTCGGTATTGGCGGCGGCAATGGCGCCGGCGGGGTCGCAGTCAGTGGTCCGGTGACGATCGGTTCAGGAGGAATCATCGCGCAGCCGCCAACGACCGCGAGCAATACCGCACAGAAAAAAGCGCGCAACCCCCCGTCGACGCGATTGATCAACGCCGCCGCCATTCGCACAGCCGTCGCTATCTGCGCGCCCGGCGCAACCGATGCCATCTTTGCCATCCGCGCAATCATCCAAGTCAACTGATCTGGGTGAGGCTCTGCAGCATCTGATCGGAGGTCTGCACCGCTTTGCTGTTCATTTCGTAGGCGCGCTGCGTCGTGATCATGTTCACCAGCGCTTCGGCCACGTTCACGTTCGAGGACTCGGTGTACTGTTGCATGATCTGACCCGCGCCATTCAGGCCCGGCTGCTCGAGCTGCGGCGGGCCTGACGCATCGCTTTCGCCGTACAAGTTCTGCCCGAGGCTGAGCAGGCCCGTCGGGTTGATGAAGGTCGCCAACTGGATTTGGCCCACGTTCACGTTCGTGCCCGCGGCGCCAGGCTGGGTGACCGAAACCGTTCCGTCGCGCCCGATCGTGATCGACAGCGCGTTGTCCGGGATGGAAATCGGCGGCTGAATGGGGTAGCCGCCGGAGGTGACGAGCTGCCCGTTCTGATCGATCTGCAGGCTGCCGTTGCGCGTATAGGCGAAAGTGCCGTCCGGCATCTGTACTTGCAGCAGCCCTTTGCCCTGGATGGCAATGTCCATCGGGTTGCCGGTATTTTTCATGTCGCCCTGGGAATGGATGCGCTCAGTCGCAACCGTCTGCACGCCGGTACCCAGCTGCAGCCCCGAAGGCAGTTGATTGTCATCCCCAACCGGGGCACCCGGCTGGCGGATCGTCTGGTACATCAGATCCTCGAAAACAGCCCGCGACTGTTTGAAACCATCGGTGTTGACGTTCGCGAGATTGTTCGCGATCACGTCCATGTTGGTCTGTTGGGCTTCAAGCCCTGTTTTGGCAATCCACAGCGAGCGAATCATCGGTGAGAGCTCCTTGGAAAAAATAAGTGTCGGTCAGCGCAACGCCCACCACTCAACTTCCATTGATGGAAAGGATGGAATTGGCCGTCTGCGCGTTGGCGCTTGCATCGCTGATGACTTTCATCTGCAGTTGAAAGCGCCTGGCGTTCTCGATAAGGCCCACCATCTGAGTGGCGGGGTTCACGTTGCTGTCCTCGAGCGCCCGATCCTGTAGTTGCACGAGAGGGTCGGCAGGCGCGGCGACCGCCTGTCCCGTGATGGGGTTCACGACGCGGAACAGGCCATCGGCGCCGCGTGCGAGTGTTCTCGGGTTCGGATTCACGAGCTTTATTTGCTCAGTGCGCGCGATGTCGCTGGCGGTGCCCCCCTGTGGAATGACGTTCAGCCCGCCATGGCGCGAAATGCGAACGCTGGCGTTCTCCGGGATGGCAATTGGCTGGCCGCGCGTCGAGAGCACCGGAAACCCCGCGCGCGTCACGAGCTCTCCGGCCGCGTTCCGCTGGAGGCTGCCCGCGCGCGTGTAAGCCTCGCCCTGCGGCGTCTGCACGGCGATCCAGCCGTCACCCTGAATGGCCACATCGAAAAGCCGCCCGGTCGTGTGGATGGCCCCGTGAGTCAGCAGGCTCGAACCGGTCGTGGCTACCGGTAGCACGCGCGTGGCGGGCTGGGTCTGGCCGGGCGCAATGACCGGCGCCGAACGATAGGCGGCAAGCTGCGCGCGAAACCCGGCGGTGTCGACGTTTGCGAGATTGTTCGACAGTGCCGCCTGACCTTCGAGCGTGCGCGAGGCGCCGCCGGCCGCCGTGTACAGGATGCGATCCATCGGCTCAGTTCATCTGGATCAAGCTCTGCATGACCTGATCCTGGGTCTTGATCGCCTGGGCATTGGCCTGGTAGGTGCGCTGCGCGATGATCATGTTGACCAGTTCCTGGCTCAGATCCACGTTGGACGCCTCCACGGCCTGCCCCTTCAGCGTCGCCAGGCCGTTGGTGCCGGGGCGCCCGAGGATAGGCTGTCCCGAGGTAGCCGATTCCATCCAGGCGCTGTCTCCGGCGGGTTTCAGGCCTTCCATGTTGTTGAAATTCGCCAGTGCCACATAACCCAGGGCCTGCGTTTCACCATTGGTATAGTTGGCGGTGATCTTGCCATCGCTGCCTATCGTGACATTGGAGAATTCCCCCGTCGGGTAGCCATCGGTGACGAAATTGGGAGAAAACCCGCCACCGTACTGCGTGGTACCCGCAAGGTTCATGGTGACCGTCAGGGGTGCGGCCGGCGAAGCGGTCGTGCCGGGCTGCGTGACGCCAATCGTGATCTTGGGGTTGGAGGTCAGGTTCCCCGCGCTGTCGAAGGTGAGCACGGCCGGCCCGCCGCCGGCGGGGATATCCACTGGCCTGCCGTCCATCTGGTAGTACAGATTCCAGGCGTTGCTCAAGCCTGGGTCGTCCGCCGTCTTGACGAAGTAGGCAGTCAACTGGTGCGGATTGCCCAGCGAATCGTAGACCGAAATGGGCAGCGGATGGGTATAGCTGTCGGGATTGTTGGGATTGAATGGGGTTGCGGGCAGCGGTGACACGTAGGTGGTGTCGGGCGCAACCGTGGTATCGAAGGACCCCGAGGTGATCTGCCCGCCCGCGAGCGTCACCGGGACGCCGGCGCCACTGGTGTAAGTGCCATCCGCCGGCGCGGCCACTGGATTCCCCGCCGAGTCGACCCAGCTATAGGCCCCCGAACTACTGACCGTGTAATAAGCCTGGGGGTTGGGCACGCCGGTCAACGTGGGAGTCAGGGTAACGGAACCCAGCACCTCGGCGCGGCCGGCCGCGGAGATGAGAGGGGCGTTGGCGTCCAGATTGGTCGCCAACGTGATATTGGCCGTGGCCGAGGGCGGAATATTGACCTGCGGCACGGTGAGCGGACCCAGCGTCGTGCTGCTGGGCCCCCCGATGTAGCCCGTGAGAATCTGGCCGGTGGAGTTGACGATGTTGTTGTTCTCGTCCTTGTGGAATTGGCCGTTGCGCGAATACAAAATGTTGCCGTTCGTATCCACCAGGCGAAACAGGCCATTCTGGCCGTCGATCGCCATGTCGTACTCGTTGCCCGTATTGGTGACGCTGCCCGTCGAAAAATTCTGGTTGACGCTGGCCACCCGCACCCCGATTCCGATATTGGCATTCGCGTAAACGTCGGCAAATGAAATGCTCGAGGACTTGAAGCCCACGGTACTCGAATTCGAAATATTGTTGCCGATCACATCCAGATCCTGTCCAGCGGCGCTCAGGCCTGACAAACCTTGACTGAAACTCATGATGACATCCTTCTGGAAAGTCGCGAAAACGTGTAATTGCCCTGCCGCCGATCCTCGTCGGCCGGGGTCGCTACATGACGAGCCTGACGTCGGAAAGCGCCGCCGAGCCGCCAAGCGCAAGGTTCAACGCCGGGGTTCCGGAACCATAGGCCACGCTCTGCACGCTTGCCTGGGTAAGCGCCTGGGCCGACACGGGCGCGCCCGTCGAATCGGTGGCGGCAATGGAGAGCGTGTAGGCGCCGTCGGGGGCCGCGACGCCGGCATCCGTCTTGCCATCCCAGGCGAGCGCCTGAACGCCGGCGGGCAAAGGCCCCAGATCGATCGTACGCACCGCTTTGCCGCTGGCGTCGGTAATAGTGGCTTTCACATCGGCGGCGCCGGCAAGCATATCCACCCCGGACACGGTCGCAACCCCCTGCCCCAGTGAAATCTTGCCGCCATCGACGAGCACATTGTGGCCAATCAGCGAAGACGCCTGCATCGCCTGGGACATGTTCATCTGTCCCGAGATCGCCTGCAGCGTGGTGTTCAATTGCGTGATGCCGCTCACGGTGGACAGTTGTGCCATCTGCGAGGTCACTTCCGAGTTGTCCATCGGATTGAGCGGATCCTGGTTCTGCAGCTGGGTGGTCAGCAGCGTCAGGAATTGGTTCTGGATCGCCTGGGCACTGCCCGCGGCGCTGGCCGCTGCCGCGCCCAGCGCGTTTTGCGCCTGCCGCTGGGCCGCGGCGGCAGCGGCGGCTGCGGCAGCGGCAGCCGCGGCGGGAGTAGTGGAAGACGAAATCGCGGTTGTCATGATGGGCCCCCTAAAAAATGAACGATCAACCAAGTGAATTGCGGACCGACAAAGTCATTGGCCAATGGTGAGCGCCTTCAAGGCAAGCGCCTTGGCAGTATTGATCACGTTGACATTGGCCTGGTAGGAACGCGAGGCGGAAATCATGTTCACCGTCTCGGCGACGACATCCACATTGGGCAGCGTCACATAGCCGTTCGCATCCGCCGCGGGGCTGCCCGGCTCGAAGCGCCGACGCATCGGCGCATTGCTCTCGAGCACCTGCGCGACCCGGACCCCCCCGATCGGGGCGGAACCGAGCTGCTGCGTTTGGAAAAGCACTTCACGCGCGCGATACGGCTTGCCATCGGGGCCCGCGATGCTGTCGGCATTGGCGATGTTGCTCGCCGCGACGTTCATGCGCTCGCTCTGCGCGGCGAGTGCGGAACCGGCGATGGAAAGCAGACTCATTGAAGCCACGAAGCGATACCTCCTTGCATTCCGGCGCCCGGCTCAGTTCGACTGCAGGGCGGCCAGCATTGTCTTGATGCGATCCGAAACGAAATCCAGGTCCGCCTGGTAATGCAGCGCGGTATCGGCGAAATTCACGCGCGCCGTATCCATTTCCACCGTATTGCCATCGGCGCTTTGCTGATATGGAACACGGTATTGAACCGGCGCGCTCGCGGTGGGCGCGCCACTCCCGGGGATGTGGCGTGCATTGGTCAGGTCCAGATTCACCGACGACAGGGCCTGCGAGCCGGACAAAGCCACCTTCAGGCTCTCGCCAAAATCAATGTCGCGCGCTTTGTAGTTCGGCGTGTCGGCGTTCGCGATGTTGCTTGAAAGCAGCTGCAGCCGTTGTTCGCGAATGTCAGCCGTCATCTCAAAGAACGCAAAGGCGCGATTCAGCGGAGAAATTCCGGTACTCACGACGTGCGTCATCCTTCGTTGTCAATCGGAAAACATCGGACGATGTCAGACCTGCATGGTAGACGCGCCGGGGATGCCGCAAGAACGGAAACAGGCTGGAATTGTTCGGCTACTTCCCGCGATCGAGTCCACAGCCGCGCGCGTACACTGGCTGGCGTCATGGAACACTTTATCGATGCGTTACGCGCGGCCGGCGGCGCAGCCATCGCCGCCTGTGCATTCGGCGCGGGTCCCTGCCTGGCGGGGCAACTGCCCGCCGATTCAGTCCTCGCGCAACAAGCAACCCGTTTTTTGACCGCCGTCGCCCAGCGACAGGGGTTGGACGGAACGCTGCAGGCGAGCTTCACCGACGCGGGCGGGGAACGCATGCGCGCCTGCCCGGATCCGGAGATCACCCGCGGCACGCAGCGCCCGCTGGAAGTCTACGAGACACTGCAGGTCAGCTGCCCAGGCACGGCAAGCCTGGCCGGCGTGACGTACCTGCGTGCGCAAATCACGCTACAAGGCGCCTACCCTGTGACCGACCGCAGCATCGACCGCGGCGAAGTAATCACCCGCGCCGACCTGCGCACCCGTAGGGGCGACCTCCTGCGCCTTCCCCAAGACGCCCGAGCCCCCATCGACACGTGGGTAGGGCAAATCGCCACCCAGCGCATCCCCGCCGGTGAACCGCTGCGCGGCAGTGAAGTGCGCGGCGCACAGTCGGTCGCGCGTGGCCAAGACGTCCACCTGATCTACGAGGCGCCGGGCCTGCGGGTGAGCAACGACGGCACCGCCATCTCCTCCGCGGGCGTGGGGTCTGTGGTGCAGGTGAAGACCGACGGCGGACGCATCGTCGCGGGGCGGGTTGCCGCGGACGGTTCGGTGCGGGTACAGTTTTAATAAAATCTCGCGCGGCGGCCGTTGCGCTGCTAAAGCTTGCGTGAATTTCGCCGTAAACCCGGGTAAGATCGCCGCAACGAATCACAAGAACACAACTTTTTCTCACGAACCAGCCATGGATATCAACCCGCTACCCTCCAGCACAGACGTCGCCGGCAGCGCCGCGGGTTCCGTGCGCAATGTTCAGGCGGGTTCCTCCGCTGGCGCACAGCAAACGGCGCAGACATCCGAGCCGCCAAGCGCGGCCGTTTCGCTGTCGGCCGGTCTGCTCGCCCTGGGCAATGCCGCGCAGGACGTCAACGTCGCCAAGGTGGCGCAGATTCGCGCGGCACTGGCCGACGGGTCGCTCACCATCAACGTGGAACGAATCGCGGACGGCCTCGTCAACGATGCAATGGCACTGCTCAAATAAACCGGGTACGCAAAGGTCATGAACGCAATGGCCGGAACCAACGACCTTCAGGAGCTCGCGCGCTGTCTGCGCGAAGAACTTGCGGCTCTCGCCGCCTTCGAAAGTGCTCTCGAACAGGAAGTGCTCGCACTCGGCGAAGTGCGCGCCCCCGAGAAGCTAAAGACCACGACAGACGCCAAGTCGCACGCAGCCACCCGCTTGCACGCCGCCTTCGAGCGGCGAGTGCTTGCCGTACGATCGATCGACCCTGCGGTCCTGAATGGCGACTGCGTCGGAATTGCGGCGGGCGCACCCGCCATTCGCGCACTTTGGGAACCGCTCTTGCGGCTTGTGCATCACGCCCAGGAAAAAAACCTCGCCAATGGCCGCCTCATCGAAGGGTATCGCCGCTACAACGAAGTCGCTCTCGAAAACCTGCGCGAGGCCGCCGGCTTGCAGAACTCCTACACGGCGCGCGGCAAAGCGCTCAGCGCACGGACCAAACGCACGCTCGCCACTGGCTGAAACCAGACCGGCACACTACAGTTTATCGGTCGCGCTGATCGAAGTCGTGATGCGGATGATGCGTTCATCCGGAATCTCACTGATAGCCATCACCGCGAGCTCGGGCAGAGTGGCGCGGAAGAACCGCGACAATGGCTCGCGTAGCAACGGGCTCGTCAGCAGCACCGGGGGATCGCCCCGCTGCGTATGACGCTCGAGCGCCTGGCGGGTTCTCTCCAGCACCTTTTGCGCCAACATCGGTTCCAGCGACCCGTTGGAGGTCATCGCCGTGGTGAGGACGCGTTCGAGCTCCGTTTCAAGCCCGAGCGCAAGGCATTCTCTGGACTCGCCAAAAAATTGTTGTGTAATCGCCCGCGCCAGACCCATGCGTACCCGAGCCAGAAGGTCTCCCACTGGAAATGGCGTGCCCGCGGCCACGGCCGAAGTCTGCAACCTCGGCCCCCACTCGAGCAGTATCTCCACGAGCGAGCGCATATCGCGAATCGGGATGCCCTCGGCCAGCAATCCGCGCAGCACGAACAACAGGGAAGATTGGCTGACGGCCTTGGGCACGAGGTCGTCGGTGAGCTTGGGTGATTCCTGTTCGGTGCGCTCCATGAGCCGATTCAACTCCAGGCGCCCGAACAAGTCGGCGGCATGTCGGTGGATCAGGTGGTCGAGATGCGTGGCGATGACGGTGCCGGCGTCCACGACGGTATAGCCCGCAACCTGGGCGAGTTCGCGCGAGCCGGTTTCGATCCAGACCGTGGGCAGGCCGAACGTCGGATCGGTTCCGGCGCGGCCGTTCAGAGGCGTGGTTACGTCGCCCGGATCGATTGCCATGAGCAGCCCAGGCCATATCTCGCCACGCCCGACCTCCACGCCGTAGAGCAATACCCGATACGTGTTCGGATCGAGCTCCAGATTGTCGCGAATGTGCACCACGGGCGGCAAAAATCCCATATTCTGCGCGAAAGCCTTGCGCAATGCCCGCACTCTTCCAACCAGTTCGGCCCCTTTTTCGGGGGCGACCATCGCCACCAGACGAAAGCCGATTTCAAGCGCGAGCGGGTCGACAAGCGTGACGTCCTTCCATGACGCTTCGCTGGCCTGAGAGACGGCGGCGCTTCTTCCCGCCTCGGCACTGGCGCGCGCCTCCTTCGCTGCCTCGCGTCGATGGATGGTGACGGCGCTGACGGCAAGCATCGTCGCCAGCGTGAGAAATGCGAAGTGGGGCATGTCCGGGATCAGCCCCATCAACAGCAAAATGGCCGCCGTGATGAATTGCGGCAGCGGGTTGGAGAATAATTGGCCGACGAGCTGCTGGCCGACATCTTGATCGGTGGCAACACGCGAAACAATAACACCCGCCGCCGTGGAGACAATCAACGAAGGAATCTGGCCGACGAGCCCGTCGCCGATGGTGAGCAACGTATAGTCGGTGGCCGCGTCCGAAAGATCCATGCCATGCTGCAACACACCGACCAGCAGGCCGCCGACGATGCATACCGCCATGATGATGAGCCCGGCGATCGCGTCGCCGCGCACGAACTTGCTTGCGCCATCCATGGATCCATAGAATTCGGCCTCCTGGGCAACCTCGGCGCGGCGTTTGCGCGCCTGGTCCTCGGTAACCAGCCCGGCGTTCAAATCCGCGTCGATCGCCATTTGTTTGCCGGGCATGGCATCGAGCGTGAAGCGCGCCCCGACCTCGGCAATGCGCCCGGCGCCCTTCGTGATGACCACGAAATTGATCAGTACGAGGATGAGAAACACGACGATGCCGACGGCAAAGTTTCCGCCCACCAGGAAATGCCCGAAGGCCTCGATGACGCGCCCGGCCGCGCCGGGGCCGGTGTGCCCGTTCATCAGCACGACACGGGCCGAAGCCACGTTCAGCGACAGGCGCAGCAGCGTGGCGAAAAGCAGCACCGACGGAAAGGCGGCGAAATCGAGCGCCCGGTGCGTGAACATCGCCACGAGCAGAATCATGATCGCCATGGCGATGTTGAAGGTGAACAGCAGATCCAGCACCACCGGCGGCAGCGGCAGCACCATCATGGCGAGCACCATGAGGATGAGTATCGGCCCCGCGAGGATGCGCGGTTGCGCCGCGATGGTCGAACGCAGGAACGAGAGGGCGCTGTTGGGCGGAGGCGTCATGACGGGACCGCGGCCGCATCGGCGCGCGCCGGGCCGGGATCGAACCCTAGCGGCACCGCCAGTGCCTCGGGTTCGGGGTTGTCGGGAGCGGCAGGTTCAAGCCCCGACTCCCAGCGGCGCAACTGGTAGACCCAGGCAAGTACGCGTGCCACCGCCGCAAAAAGCGCCTCCGGAATGGTATCGCCCAGTTCAACGTGCGCATAGAGGGCGCGCGCCAATGGCGGCGCTTCGAGGACCGGAACGCGGTGCTGCGCGGCAAGTTCGCGGATTTTCATCGCGACCGCGCCGCGCCCCTTCGCCACCAGGCGCGGCGCCGGCTGCCCGGGCGCGTAAACGAGCGCGACTGCAAAATGCGTGGGATTCGTCACTACAACGTTTGCCTTCGCCACTTCACTCATCATGCGATGACGCGCAATCTCACGCTGCTGCTGGCGGATACGCCCCTTCACATGGGGATCACCCTCGTTCTCCTTCAACTCCCGGCGCACTTCGTCCTTGGTCATGCGAAGGCGTTTGGCGTAGGAGTGCGCCTGCCAGGGGGCGTCGAACAACGCAATGAGAACGATAGGCGCGCTCGCCGCAAGACAGCATGCGAGCGCAAGTGAAAGCGCATGGACGCTCGCCGGCACGAAGGCCTCGTTCGAGAGCGCCACCAGCTGCGGCAGCGCCCGCTTCAAGGCGAGATAGCCGAGCGCGCCGATGAGCACGGACTTGAGCAGCGTCTTGGCAAGTTCCGCGCCAGTTTGCGCGGAGAAAAAGCGCGCCGCGCCACTGATCGGGTTCAGCCGCTCGGCCTTGGGCGCAAGCGCCGCCGGCGTGAACAGCCAGCCCCCGAGAGCAAGGGCGCCGACAACGCCGGCAACGGCCGCCGCGATGAGCACCGGCGCGGCGGCCTCGACCGCCGCCACCGCGGCGACTCCCAGCACATGGAACATATGGCCGGGATCCGCCGCACTGGCCGCGTCGAACGTGAGTCCGTCGCGCATAACGCCTATCGTCTTCTCCCAGAGCAGCGAGGCGCTGGCCCACAACACGGCACCGCAGCCAAAAATGGCAAGACAGGTGCCAAGCTCGCGCGAACGCGGCACCTGTCCCTCGGAACGAGCCTTGTCCAGCCGCTGGTGCGAGGCGGGTTCGGTCTTCTCGACGTCACTGTTTTCGGCCATGCCTGACTCGCGGTTTGCCCTTGCGAGAGGCCGCCCGGACCGGACGCGGCACGCTCGCCATGGCAGGAATATCAAACTGCGGTGCGCTGCTCCACAAGGTATCGACCGGCGCGTCGGCGAGCTGCCTGGCAGTGCGTATCCCGAGCGCTTCGACCGGCGCGGCACTGGGCGCGGCGCTGATCTTCCCCGCCGGAGGTGCCGCGGGCGGCTTCGCCTCCGGCGCGGCACCCTCGGGGGTGCTGTCGGGCTTCGCGCCGGTCGCCGCGGCCCCCGGCCTGGGAGCGCCGGCGCCTTGCGACTTTTCCCACTGCACGGAGGTCATGGCACCACCAGAATAGGTTTCGCGCAGCAGCCTATCGGCATCCTTGTTCAACACCACGATACTAATGCGCCGGTTGGCCGCGGCCATCGGATCATCCTTGATGAGGTTCATGGTGTCGGCCAGGCCCAGGATGCGGCGCACTTTAGCATCATCGATACCGCCCGCGACGAGCGCCTGGCGCGCGGAGTTGGCCCGGTCGGCCGACAGCTCCCAATTGCTGTAGTGCTGCTCGCCGGTCACATACGGCTTTGCGTCGGTATGGCCGGCGATCGACAGGCCGTTCGGCACGCCGTTGAGCGTGGGCGCAAGCGCGTGCAGAATGTCGACCATCGCCGGCGAGAGCGTCGCGCTGCCCAGCGCGAACATGGGTTTGTCCTGTTCATCGAGAATCTGGATGCGCAGCCCTTCCGGCGTCATGTCCAGCACCAGTTGGGGCCGATACTTTTTCAGCACTGGATTCGCCTCGATGAGCGCCTCGAGGCGCCGCTTCAAATCTTCCAGGCGCGCCTGGTCCTGCCGGGCGCCGGGGCTCCAGGAAGGATGCGTGATCGCATTGGGCGGCGCATCGGTCGGCGCGTGGTTCGGGATGGCCGATGGGCTGCCGCCGGGGATCACGTTGTGCGGACTCGCGTCGGTGATCTTGCCTTCAAGCGCGGACATCAGCGGCGTGCGGAAATACTGCGCGATGCCCTGTAGACTTTC
Source organism: Candidimonas sp. (assembly GCA_004298545.1). Lineage (GTDB taxonomy): Bacteria > Pseudomonadota > Gammaproteobacteria > Burkholderiales > Burkholderiaceae_B > SCQX01. The sequence continues at coordinate 62,743 of SCQX01000172.1, forward strand.
CTTCGGCACCAGCAACAACAGCCACATCACCAGAAAGAATGCCATCATCGCCGTCATGAAGTCGGCATAGGCGATTTTCCAGCTGCCGCCATGCCCCTCCGCGTGGGCGCTCTTGGGGCGATGAATGACGATGCGAGGTTCTGGTTCGGCGGCCATGGCTAGCGGATCGACCCTCAGGCTTTGCCGCGGTCCTTCGCCCGGGTGCCGCGCACATGTTCCTCAAGTTCCAGAAAGGAGGGGCGCACCACGTCGAAAAGCACCTTGCGCCCGAATTCCACCGCAATCTGCGGAGGATAGCCGTTCAAGTACGCAAGGAGCGTCACCTTGATGCACTCCAGCGTCTTGACCGATTCGCTGCCGCGCCGGTCCATCGCCTCGGCAAACGGGAAACCCACCCCATAGGCGAGCAGAATGCCTGCGAAGGTCCCCACCATCGCCTTGGAGATCAAGTCGGCCAGGACGGCGGGGGGCTGGTCGACCGCGGCAAGCGCCTTGATGACCCCCATTACGGCGGCGACAATGCCAAACGCCGGCAGGGAATCGGCCGTGGTGCGCAGCGCGTGAACCGGCACTTGGGTCTCATAGCGCACGGTTTCGAGCTCTTCATCCATCAGTGTTTCGATTTCGTAAGGGCTCATGTAGCCGCTGACCATCAAGCGCAGATAATCCACCAGGAAATCTATAAGAATTTTGTCGCTCAGAATCTCCGGGTACTGCGTGAAGATGCTGCTCGAGGCGGTGTCCTCGATATGTTTTTCGATCGCGCGCACGCCCTCCTTCTTGGCAACCGTGAGTAGTGAATACATGCAGGCCATGAGATCCATGTAGAGCGTTTTGTTGTAGGGCGTGCGCCTGAATATCCCGGGCAGGTTCTTGCGCAGCAGCCGCAGCGAGCTGCGGTTATTGCCGACTACGAAAGAGCCCACCGCCGCGCCGGCAATGAGGAGAATTTCCATCGGTTGCCACAGGACCCAGACGTGGCCATCACCCGCGACATAACTGCCGAAGACGGCAACGACAACAACGACAAGCCCGATCAACACCAGCACGGCGCGCCCTTTTCGCGAACAAGCGAACGGAATATGGATACGACCGTATGATGCCGGAAAGCGCGGCCACAAAAAGGCGAGTTGTAGCGGGAGAAAACCCTTTAGTTCGCCGGTTTCCCGCGCATGCGGATGCACGATACTGAAGCGGTCCTCCGCAACGAAAGGCAACATTGCCCATGTCAGCCGCCAACGCCCACGCCGCCTCGGGATTCGACAGCGAGCAATCGATTGAAAATGCGCGCCTGCGCGGGCTTGCGGCCGGCCAGGGGGGGCGCCCCCAGCAGGGGCACCTGGCCGAGGAAAAGCGCGCGCGCGCCGAGCTGCGGGCGGGGCGATACGAAGCGGCCCGCGTGCGCTTCCGCGATATTCTCAAGCGCTCGCCGCATCACCTGTCATCGCTCATCAACCTGGGGTCGGTATACGTACACCTCCATCGCAACGGCGAGGCGATCGAGGCGCTTTACCACGCAATCGCCCTGAACGGGAAAGCCCACCCGGCATGGATCAATCTCACCCAGGCATTGCTCGGTGAACATGCTTGGCAACAGGCCTACGACACCGTCCAGCAAGCGATCACGCTCTTCGGCGTGAGTGCGCAGCTGCGCTCCATCCGCGGCGATGCGCTCAAGGGGCTCGGCAAGTTCGAGCGGGCACTGGAAGACCTCGACTTCGCGGTACGTGAAGAACCTGACAACCCCGTGCATCGCATCAGGCGAGGCGGATGCCTCGTGAACCTGAATCGTTATCGCGAGGCCATGGCGGATTTCGAACGGCTGACCGAGTCGGAGCGCCAGCAGACGTGCGTCAACATGGGGCTCGCGTACTTGCGTACCGGCGACGCACACCGCTCGCTGCCCTACTTCGACCGGGCGATCGAGCTCAAGCAAGAAGTGGAAATCGCATGGTCCAACAAATCCACGGCCTTTATCCATCTCGGGGAATGGGCAAAGGCCTATGAGGCGCTGAGCAAGGCGATCGAGATCGATCCGAAGCGGGCCGACTTTTTCTTCAACATGAGCCTGCTTCTGTTGCGTGTCGGGGAGTACGACCAGGGGCTGGAAATGTACGAGTGGCGCCTGCGCCGCCCCCCTCAGAGCAACATGGCGCGCATCACGTCCGCGCCGCGCTGGGACGGAAAGGCAAGCCTCTCTGGCAAGACACTCTTCGTACGGCTGGAACAAGGCGCGGGCGACATGATTCAGATGGTCCGCTATCTGCCGGCGCTCATGGATCATGGCGCGACAGTGGCCCTCGAATCACACGTGGCGCTCAAGCCCCTGCTTGTCAGCCTGGACGCGCGACTCGTGCTTGTGGACCCAGGCAAACGCCCCGCAAACTTCGATGTCTGGATCGAACTCATGAGCCTGCCGTACCTCGCCGGCACACGGCCCGACGACATACCGCTCGCCGACAAACCCTATCTTTCGGCGAACGTGGCCCTTGCCGCCGACTGGCGGGCGCGCCTGGCCCAGACGGCCCCCACCGGTGCGCGCCACCTCGGCTTCGTTTGGCAGGGCAACCAGGACCACGCCAACGACGAGAACCGTTCGCTCGACAACGTGCGCCGCCTGGCCCCATTGCTTTCGATCCCCGGCACGCACTGGCATTGCCTGCAGATCAAGGTCGGCGAGCAAGACCGCGCATGGCTGGCCGCCCAACCCAACGTCACGCTCTGGGGTGAAGCCCTCGCCGACTATGGGCAGACGGCGGCCATCATCCAGAACCTGGAAGCGCTCATCACCGTCGACACATCGGTCGCGCACGTGGCTGGCGCCATAGGCAAACCCACATGGGTACTGCTTGCCAAGGGGCCCGACTGGCGCTGGGGCGTAACATTCGACTCCGGCCCCTGGTACGCGTGCACCCGGCTCTTCCGCCAGCCGGCATACCGCGACTGGGAGACCGTCATCGATGACGTGCGCAAGGCACTCATGGCACAGGGAACGGCCATGAACACCCGCGATGGCGCGGCGGAATCCCCGCCGCCGCCCGCGGCCGTCAGCCCACCCCACCCGTGCAAGGTCTGTGGCGGCGCGACCAGCCTGTACGGAGTCGTGGACTTCAACAAAAGCTGTGAAGAGCGCAATGGCCTGTACTTGCCGTTGACCGGCGTACCGATCTACTACCGCCAATGCCGCGACTGCCGACTCATTTTCACCGAGGCATTCGACGAATGGAATCCGCGGGATTTCAAGGCCAACATCTACAACGAGGATTATGCGGCCGTCGACCCCGATTACCGTGACAAGCGCCCGCGCGGTTGTGCGCAAACCGTGGCCGCCCTGGCGCGCCGGCTGCATGCGCAGCACCTCTTCGACTACGGAGCCGGTGCGGGACTGATGGCGCGGCTGCTGCGCGAACAAGGGTTTTCGTGCGAAGCATGGGATCCATTCGATGCGGCAGCGAACACGCCACGCGATCCGCCGCGCGCAGGCGCATCGGCCGCCGGGCGCGCGCACCCCGAAAGCGGACGGTACGACCTCGTAAGCGCCTTCGAAGTGCTCGAACACACGCCGACTCCTGAAAAGACCGTCGCCGAGCTGCTCGGGTTCGCAAGCCCCGAAGGCATCGTCGTCTTCTCCACGCTGGCCGTCGACGCGCTACCGCCGCGCAGCGTCTGGTTCTGGTACATCGCCCCTCGCAATGGCCATGTGACCATCTACACGAAGACCGCGCTCGAAAGGCTTTTCTCGGCTTTCGGCTGGAAGCTGCACCACTTCTCGGAAGACTTGCACGTAGCCTACCGCGGCACCCTGAACCTGGGGTGATGCGGCCCGCTATGCGCGCGCGCCGGCTTCGGCCAACAGGCGGCCGGCCATCTGGCCAAGCGGTACCGCTTCGGCCGCCGCGCCGATGAGCAGCGCCTCGCGCGGCATGCCGAAAACCACACAGCTCGCCTGATCCTGGGCAAGCGTGATGGCGCCCGCCGCGCGCATCGCCAGCATACCGCGGGCGCCATCCCTGCCCATTCCGGTAAGGATGATCCCCACAACGTCGCCGCCGGCCACTTTCGCGCCCGAATAAAAAAGTGCGTCGACCGAAGGGCGGTGACGATTGACGGGCTCGGAATAATCCAGATGCGTCACATACTGCGCGCCAACCCTCGCAAGCTGCAGGTGCGCAATGCCGCCCGGGGCAAGATACACATGGCCGCGCAGCACCGGCTCGCCATCGGTGGCCTCGCTCACGCTCACCGCGCACAGGGTATCCAGGCGCTTGACGAACGAAGCAGTGAAGCCCGCCGGCATGTGCTGCGTAATGAGGATGGCGGGGCTGTCCTCTGGCAAAGGTTCCAGCACTTGGCGGATGGCTTCGGTGCCGCCGGTGGAAGCGCCGATCAGCACGATTTTCGTTGTGGTGGGCGCATGCCACACAAGCCGTTTGCCAGCCATGTCCTGCGTACGGCGCGTGCGGCTCTGGCGCGCGCGCGCGCGCGCCGCCACACGAATCTTTCCAGCGAGCATCTCGCCGAACCCGGCGAGCCCATCACGGACATCGCCGCCGGGCTTGGCGACAAAATCCACCGCGCCCAACTCGAGCGCCCGCAGCGTCACCTGCGAACCGCGCTCGGTCAGGGACGAAACCATGACCACCGGCATGGGGTGCAGGCGCATGAGCCGATCAAGAAAATCCAACCCGTCCATGCGCGGCATTTCCACGTCGAGCGTGAGCACGTCGGGCTCGAGGCGCTTCACGAGCTCCCGTGCGACGAGTGGGTCCGGCGCCGAGCCCACCATTTCCATGTCTGGCTGTCGACCGACGAGCTCCGTGAGGATCCTGCGCATGAGCGCGGAATCATCCACGCACAGGACTCTGATCTTCTGTTCGGTCCCGCCCTTTTTCACCTCATCCATCAGCCATCTCGCACGTAGACCGTCTGGCCAAGCAACTTCAAGCCCGGCACGATCTGGGAAAAATTCTCCGAGTGCCCCACAAAGATCAACCCTTGCGGCTTGAGCCTGGCGAACAACGCCTGCAACACGCGACGCTGGGTCGCGTGGTCGAAGTAGATGAGAACGTTGCGGCAGAAGATCGCGTCGAACTCACGCGCGGCCAACGGCCAGCCGGCGGGATCGGCGCACAGGTTCGCGGCGCCGAACTCCACGAGACTGGCAAGCTCGGGTTTGACCCTCACACGCCCGGCCTGGGCACCGCGTCCGCGATGGAAGTATTTCTTCAAACGAGCGTCACCCACCGGTTCGACTCGCGCGAGTGTGTAAACGCCCGCGCGCGCCGCGTCGATCGCGCGGGAATCCACGTCCGTCGCGAGGATGACGCCCGGCACCGCCGCCGCGGGTACCGTTTCGCGCAGCGTCATTGCGATCGAGTAAGGCTCTTCGCCAGTGGAGGCTGCGCAGCACCAGATACTGATTGGTGATCGGCGCCCCCGCAGAAACGCCTCCAGCTTGCGAAAATGGTGCGCCTCCCGGAAAAATGCCGTGTGGTTGATCGTGAACGCCGCGGTGAATTCGTCCCACTCGGGGCTTTGCGTCTGCGTGGCCAATGCCGAAAGATAGCTGCCCGTGTCGCCCCGCGCGGTCGCGCGGGCGCGCTGCGTGATCACGCGCACAACCGCATCGCGTCTATGATCGGGCAGGACGATACCCGCGTGTGCCTTCAGCAGCGCCTTTGCCCGGGCAATGTCATCTTCGGAAATGTCCGCCCGCTCATAGGCATTTGCCGCCACATCAAAAATTTCTGACACCTGCGTGCTACCCAACCGTTGAAACCAGACTCGTTCGTTAGATCTCGGCCCACCCGCCGGCGCCCGTCAAAACTCCACCCATTCGGGTTCCTTGGTTAAGGCGCCGGGTCCGGCATCGGTCCTGAAGGACGGTAGCGCCACCGCAGCGGCCCCCCTCACCCGGACGGGCATCGGCGCGGGAGCGGCGGCGCGCCGATTTTTCACGGTCGACGTGGCGGGCGTGGCCGACGCCGGTTGCGCCTCGAGGGCGTCAGCCTCTGCGGCCGCAGTTGTGGAAGCGGCGAGGCTCGCGCCATCTTCGACCGCCACCGCTTGCACTTGCGCGGGTTGAGGTTTCGCAACGGACACCACAGCCTCCGCGGCATCCGCTTCGCTCTCGGCGAGATGGAAGAAAGCCACCGCCTTCTGCAGGCGCGCGGCTTGCTCGCGCAATTGCCCCGAGGCGGAGGCCACCGCCTGCACGAGGGAGGCATTCTGCTGTGTCGTCTCATCCATCTGGGCAACGGCTTCATTGACCTGGCCGATGCCATCGACCTGTTCGCGCGAGGCGGACGCGATTTCGTCCATGAGCGTACTGACACTGGTGATCGATTCGACGACCTTGCGCATGACGGCGCGTGTTTTCTCCGCTTGGGACGAGCCGGCCTTCACGCGATCCATCGATTCGCCGATCAGGACTTTCACCTCCTTGGCTGCCTGCGCGCTACGCTGGGCGAGCGAGCGTACTTCGGACGCGACGACCGCGAAGCCCTTGCCCTGCTCGCCCGCTCGCGCCGCCTCGACGGCGGCGTTCAGCGCGAGAATGTTCGTCTGGAAGGCAATACCGTCGATCACACCCACGATTTCCGAGATCTTCACCGCGCTTGTATTGATCTCCGACATGGAATTCCCCAGGTCGCTGACGGCCGTCCCGGCATTTTGCGCAATGTCGGCGGCCTTTTTCGCGAGTTCGTCGGCCCGCATGGCATTCTCCGTATTTTGCTTGACCGTGCTGGAGAGTTCCTCCATGCTTGCCGCCGTCTCCTGCAAAGACGCCGCCTGCTGCTCCGTGCGGCTGCTCAGACTGGTGTTGCCGTCGAAAATCTCGTTGGCCCCTTGCGTGATTGCCTCTACGCCATCGCGCACCGTCGCCACGGTGGAGGACAGCTTTTCATGCATGCGATCGAGCGCGCGCAGAATGACGCCCGTTTCATTCGCCGAGCGCGCGTCGATCCGCTGGGCGAGGTCGCCAGCGGCGATTCCGTCCACGTGCGACTGCAAGGCATACAGGGGGCGCAACACCACGCGCCCGAGCACCACTCGCATGAGTACCGCCACAATGACGCTTACAACCAGAGCGCTCCCCATGAGCCACAGGAAAATACGCGTGAACTGCTGGTTGGCCTGGCCCAGGGCGTTGGTCGAGCGCAGCCCCAGCGCGTGCACGGAGCCGACCGCCTGCGACAAAGACGCCGCCATCGGGTCGATTTTTTCTTTCACCGCCGCCCGATAACCATTGAGGTCTCCCCGGCTGATGAGGTCGGCAAGGCGTGGGAGCGCTTCATCGACAAGCGAGCCGAACCGCCCGCTGAGCTCGGCATACACGGCCTTCTGCGAGTCTGTGCCGCCGTGCTGCGCGGAACTGAAGGATTCGAACATTGAATGAGAGGCTTTCAGTGCCTCCCGCGCATGGTACAGATCCTCCTCTGTTTGTGAATCGAGCGTGGCGCCGTTCCCGACCGCCGCATCCGATGCGGAATCCGGCTTGCCGGGCGCCGTGCCGGCTTTATCGGACGCCGGGCCGGCGGCCGCAGCCGCCCGCTCATGCACCGCATAGCTGGCCGCCGCGTCGCTGAGCGCCGCTCGCGCCGCCTTGTATTGCGAAATGGCCCCGTTCAGTATCCAGTCCGAGGACTGGGACTGCGTCACCGCGTCCAGCATTTGATTGGTGCGCCCTATGCCCCAGAAGCCAAGTGCCGTGCTGCAGGCGACGACGACGACGAAAAAGACGAGCGTCAGCGTCAGACTCGCGCGAACGCCAAAAGTCCCGAAATGCGATTTCATGCGACTCCCCCAAAAGATGGCAAGTGCTTCAAGCCGCGCTTTGTTCGATGAGCGCCATTTCGGCGCCGGTCATCAGCCGTTCAATATCCACGAGAATGAGCATGCGCTCGTCAACCGTTCCTATGCCGGTGATGTACTGGGTGGAAACGGCGCTGCCCAACTGCGGGGCGGGACTGACTTGCGCAGGCTGCAGCACCAGAACATCGGAAACGGCATCCACCACGGCGCCAACCACGCGCGCGGCGATTTTGAGTATGATCATGACGGTCTGGCTATCGGTCGCCGCCGATCCGGTGCCGAATTTCACTCTCAGGTCCACTATCGGAATGATCGTGCCGCGCAGGTTGGTCACACCGCGCACGAACTCGGGTACGTTGGCGATACGCGTGACGCCCTGCCCGTCGTAGCTGCGAATCTCCTGAACCTTCAGGATCTCAATGCCATATTCCTGTCCACCAAGCGTGAAAACGAGAAACTCTTTCCCCGCGCCGCCGGTTTTTTGACCGCCGCCCACCTCTTCTAGCAAGATAATTCTCCTTCGTCCACGCGCGCGGCACCATGCCGCAGGCTCGCAAGAGCGAATACATCAATAATGAACGCCACGCTTCCGTCTCCAAGAATGGTCGCCGCCGACACCCCCGGCACCTTGCGATAATTGGCCTCCAGGCTTTTGACCACCACCTGGTGCTGCCCCACGAGGCGGTCGACCAGGAGCGCAAAGCGGCTCTTGCCGGCCGCCAGCAGTACGGCGATAGCCCGTGTGGGCTCCTCGACCGCCTCTTCAATGCCGAACACATCTTTCAAGGCAATCAGCGGCAGATATTCGCCACGCATGTGCAGCACCGATTCGCCGTCCGAGACGACCCGAATCTGCCCAGGCTGGGGTTGCAGCGACTCCATCACGTGGTTTAACGGCAAAATAAACGTTTCCTTGCCAACCCCGACGGACATGCCGTCCAGAATGGCCAGTGTCAGCGGCAGCACGATCCGGGTCGTGGTGCCCATGCCTTCGCGGGAGCTGAGGTAAATATGACCGCCCAGATCCTGGATATTGCGCCGTACGACATCCATTCCCACGCCGCGCCCGGAAATGTCCGTCACCTTCTCGGCGGTGGAAAACCCCGGCGCGAAGATGAGCTGCCACACTTCCTCGTCGCTGGCGGAACCACTGATGTCCAGCCCTTGCGACCGCGCCTTCGCGAGGATGCGCTCGCGGTTCAGCCCGGCGCCATCGTCCGCGACTTCGATGATGATCTGCCCGCCGCTGTGTTCGGCCGAAAGCGTGATGCGGCCCGCCCTGGGCTTGCCGGCCGCCTCACGCACGCCGGGGGCTTCGATGCCGTGATCCAGGCTGTTGCGCACGAGATGGGTCAACGGATCGATGATGTGCTCGATGAGCCCTTTGTCCAGTTCGGTCGCCTGCCCGCGCGTGACAAGCTCAATCTCTTTGCCAAGCGTTTCGGCGCCCTCGCGCACCACGCGCGGAAAGCGGCTGAAGACATATTCCATGGGCATCATGCGCATGGACATCACCGCCTCTTGCAGGTCGCGGGCATTGCGTTCGAGCTGCTCGACGCTTGCGACCAGCCGCGTGTGCTCGGGATGTTCGGACGCACCGAGAACTTCCGTCGCCTGCCTGAGCATTGCCTGCGTGATCACCAGTTCCCCCACCAGATTGATGATCTGGTCGACCTTGTGGATATCCACTCGGATCGTGGAAGATTCCCGGTGCGCCGTTGATTTCGCGTGCGTGGCGACGCCGGGTTGACCCCCCGAGGCGGAGCCTGGCGTGCCGACCGAAACGCCGGCCAGCTTACCCTTCGGGGCGGAATCCGGAGTATTACCCGATTGGTCGTGGGCGGCGGGCGGGCTGATAGTCGCGGGCTGTGATCCGATGGGCACCCGTTCAACAGCGGGCGGCAGCTCGATGGATGCCGGTTCAATGACGGACGCCGGTTCAATATTTACCTGATCGGCGTTCACCACGAAGCAACACACCGAGGAGATCGTCGAGTTCGATTCACCGGTGTCGAGCTCGACGACGAGCGGCCCGCCATCGCTTTGCGCATGGCGCAGCACCGTGCCGATGATCGCCATTTCATCAAGCAGCGCCTGGCTGTCCTTCGCGGAGATACCCGTGATGGTTACCTTCATGACACGGGTCGCATGCCCGCTCCCGGCCGATGGAGAGGACGGCGGCGGCGACGCCGCGCAACCATGCCCATCGGCCCGCGGCGGCAACGACAGTGTCTCGGGCGCCGCCGCCGGTACCGCGCTTCGACCGTCCGCCAGGCTCCCCAGCCGTGCAAGAGCGGCGCGGGCGGCGGCTTCGTCCGGCGTGTTTCCATCGCGATAGGCGGACACCTGCTCCACGAGCACGTCCCGGCAGCCGAGGAACACGTCGATCGTCGATTTGCCCAGCGCGAGCTCGCCATGCCGGATGCGATCCAGCACGTTTTCCATATGGTGAGTCGTATCCACCAAAATGGGGAAACACCCGAAGGTAGCCGCCCCTCCTTTGATCGAATGCGCCGCGCGAAAAACAGAATTCAGCGTGTCGCCGTCCGGCTGTTCACAGTCGAGTTGCAGCAAGTCCCGCTCCATCTGCGCGAGCAGCTCCTCGGCCTCATCAAAAAACGTGTCGTAAAACTCGCTCAGATCAACACTTTGGCTCATGATCGCCACGGAAGGTGGCTCTCCTCTGGCAGACGAAAAGAAACAATCCCATTCCCATCCTAGCAAGAACAGGCGCTACCGCTTCAAGAGAAAAAAGGAAGTTTCCCGAGTCAATTCGCGGCTTGGAAGCAGGCCTCTGGGCAAGGAATCACACCGAGCCGGGCGCGATGCGCGCCGTACCGATGCCGGCGGCGCGTCCACAGCCCGGGTGCTTCTACAACCCGAGGCTGGCGAGAAGGTCGTCGACCTGGTTCTGACTCGTGACAACCTGCGTGCCGGGGGTGGGCGAGACCTGAGGCCCCGAAACGAGCCCCGCGGACTCCCGGGCACCGGCCGTCTGGCGGGTATGGTCCACGAGCACCTGAATGAGCTCGGTTTCGATTGCGCCAACGACTTCAAGCATGCGGCCGATAACCTGCCCGGTGAGATCCTGGAACCCTTGCGCGAGGATGATATCCATCACATAGGCGGCCGTTGTCCGCGACTGCTCGCGCACCACGCGCAGAAAGGCCTGAGTGTCGCTGGCCAGCCGTTCGTCGACCATCCTTTCGCCGCCCTCGGCCGCCGCGGCCTTCCAGCGACCTTCAAGTGCCCCTGCGCGCTCGCCCAGCGCGTCTTGCAGCGGCGTGATTTTCTCGGCGACGGTCAGGACGCGATTGGCAGCCTCTTCCGTCATGCTCGCGACGTAGCGCAACCGATCTTTCGCGTCGGGAATGGCCCGCGCCGCATCATTGATCGCATCGTCGAGCCCAAGCTCGCGCATGCCGTCGCGCAGCATCCGCACGAGATTGGCAACCCTGAGAATGAGCGACTGTTCCGATTGTGCCGCGGACTTGTCTGCATGCGGCTCACTGTCTGACGATTCGGTTTCCATGTACTGCTCCACCCCCTGGACGATGCCTGGCGTTACCTACGACAAATGGTGTTTCTCAAAAACCCGGTTCAGCTTCTCTTCGAGTATGGCCGCCGTAAAGGGCTTGACGACATAGCCGCTTGCGCCCGCCTGCGCGGCGGCGATGATATTTTCTTTCTTGGCTTCGGCGGTGACCATGAGGACCGGCAAGCCACCGAGCGCCGCATCGGCGCGGATCGCCTTCAACATCGAGAGCCCGTCCATGTTGGGCATGTTCCAGTCGGAAATCACGAAGTCGAAACGTCCCTCGCGCAACTTCGCGATGGCCGCCGCGCCGTCTTCGGCCTCATCGACGTGCTCGTACCCCAGATCACGCAAGAGATTCTTCACGATCCGGCGCATGGTGGCAAAGTCGTCGACGATCAAAAACCTGATGTTCTCATGTGCCATAGATAAAACTACCGCAGGGAGCCTGTTTCGTGCAAAAGGGTTCTAACGAAATGGCCGCTGATTCGAATACCCGATCCGCCGCGCGCAAACGCGGACCGAACACATGGTAGCAGGCAAACCGGGCGACAATTGATGCGAACTGGGTGGCATTCGGCAAGCAGTTCGCTCTTTCGGCCGGGATCAGCATTCATAACAATTACGGGTTCACCCGAGTGGGCAGCCATCATTACCCGATCTATTTTGTTGACAATATCGTCGACAAAATGGACTCGCTGGATATGCTCGACAAAACAGGGCTGAGGAAAGGGCTCACCGACTACGGTGACGAAGCATTTTCGCTTTTTCTGCGCAAGGCATTCATCAAAGGGGCGGGCTATACGGATGACGCGCTGGACAGGCCCATCGTCGGCATCGCCAATACCGGAAGCGGTTTCAACCCCTGCCACGGCAATGTTCCGAGGCTGCTCGAGGCCGTCAAGCGCGGCGTGATGCTGGCCGGCGGGATTCCCATTGAGTTCCCGACCATCTCCATTCACGAGAGTTTTTCGCAGCCGACCAGCATGGGGCTCGCAGCGGCGATCGACGTGCCCCTCCGCGCGTCAGCCCACACATAATGGTCGCCCGCGCTTCTCCGGCGCTACTTCGCCGCGATCACGATGATTTCCACGAGGAGATCAGGGCTCGCCAAGGCCGCCTCGCACGTCGCCCGGGCCGGTTTTGCGTCCTTCGGAACCCATGCCGACCACTCGGCGTTCATGCCCGCGAAATCGCGCCCGATATCCTTCAGCCATATCTGCACCGTGAGCAAGTTGGATTTGTCCGTACCGAGCTTTTCGAGATAATGGTCGATCTTCGCAAGCGCATCACGGGTTTGCGCCCGCACGTCGCCCGCCGCACTTCCCGTGACGCCCGCAAGATAAATCGTGTCTCCGTGCACGACGGCCCGGCAAAAACGCTCCCCCGGGTCGACACGCTCTATAGTCTTCATCGCGTTCATGTCTGGTTCTCCTCTTGGAATCTATTGATACGGAATGGCGAGATAGGCAGTTGCGTACTGCCGGACGTCAGCAACTCGGCAATGATCCGGCCAACGATGGGCCCAAGTTCGAAGCCATGTGCGGAAAAACCAAATGCGTGAAACGCCCCTTCATGACGGCTGCTGCGCCCGATTACTGGCAGATCATCGGGCATACGGGCTTCAATGCCAGCCCAAGCACGCGCAACCACGGCGTCGCGCATGAGCGGAAAAAGCTCGGATACCATTCGTGCCGAAGCCGCGAGCGACGGCAGGCACAAGTCTTCCCGCTCCAGCGAGCTATCGAGGCGGGCGCGGCGGCCGCCACCAATGAGCACGGTCCCGTTGGCGCGCTGCTTGAGCGACAGCGCACGGCCCGTACCCAGAATGACCGGGTGGAGAAAACGGCGCATGCGCAGCGTTACCATCATCATGGGAGCAATGGCCTGCAACGGCACGGGTTCACCCCACTGGCGCGCAAACTTCCCCGCCCAGGCGCCGGCGCAATTGACGACATGCGGCGCGAAAAAACGACCGGAGCTAGTCGAGACACACCATCGACCCGCATCGGGCACGGCCTCATGCACGACCGCTCCATCGAGGAAATGTGCTCCCAGCGCAACGGCCTTGCGGCGAAAGGCCAAGACCGTGCGAAAAGGATCGGCCACCCCATCGGCCTCGGCAAAAAGCGCGCCCCGCACCCATGGCGCAAGCGCCGGCACTCTTGCGCGGAGCTCGCCGGCATCGAGCCAGCGTTCATGCTCATAGCCGGCGCAAGCAAGCATCCGCAGCCGCGCGCGCAACTGCAACGCTTCATCATCGTTTTCAGCCACTTGAATCTGGCCGACCGGCGCAAAACCGCAATCATCGTCGACGAGTTCGCCAATTCGATGCCAGAGTTCACGCGAGGCGAGCGCCAAGGGTATCTCGGCGGGATTACGGCCAAGCGACCGTACGCCGCCCGCATTCACCCCGGAAGCATGCCGGCCTGAATAGTCTCTTTCCAGGGCGACCACCCGCGCGCCATTGCGGGCAAGGTGCAGCGCCGCGGAACAGCCATGCAGCCCCGCGCCGATTATGATGACATCGGCGCCACGGCTGGCCGCGGGCCTGGGAACGGTTGGTGCTCGCATCACAGTCTGCGCTCAAGCCGACCTGACAACCGCATGTTTGGACTCCTCGGTCTGAGGCAGCGCGGCCAATTCATCGAGCGCCAGAGGCTTGGTCGGATAGCGCAGGCGATAATAGCCAACGTCCGGCACGGGGACGCCGCGGGTTTGAGCAATGATCTCGGCAACAGTGAGCCCGCAGTACCTCCCCTGACACGGCCCCATGCCGCAGCGCGTGAACGCCTTGACCTGATTGGGGCCACTGCACCCCAAGCGGACACTGTCGCGAATTTGCGCAGCCGTCACTTCTTCGCATCGGCAGACCACTGTTTCATCGGTCGGCCGCCTGAACGACTCCGAGGGAAGATACATCGCATCAATGAAATCACGTCCGCGAATGGCGGATGCAAGCGCCGCCTTGAGCGCAACGGCATCGGCATCGCGTTGCGATTCGCTCAAGCGCCCGAGGCAGTAAGCCGCATGCAGACCCGCCAGGCGGCCACGAAGCTCCGCCACCAACGCGCCCGCGCCCCCGGCACCGTCGCCCGCAACCATAATGCCCGGCTGCGAACTCCCACCCCATTCATCGACATCGGGCGCCCAACATGCCTGCAAATCGTTCCATCGCAACTCCAGCCCGGCGGCGCGCGAAAGGTTGATGTTGGGCACGATCCCCTGATGCACGATGAGATGATCGGCTCGCGCGGTATGGCTGTACCGGTGTGCCGTATAGCGCACGCGGCCGAGCTTTTTTTTGCCCAAGGCGGTCAGCGATGTAACGTGGCGGACAATTTGCGCGCTCGTGCGCACCGCGCGAAGCAGCCTGCGCCCTTTCGAGAAATAGGGTGAGCGTATGAAATCCCAGGCATATGGGAGTGCCGCGCGCATGCGGCCGCGGGGAGTGGTGTCCAGGATCAGATCCACCATCACCCCGGCGTTCATGTATTGCCAGACAAGCTGATAGAGCAAAGGGCCGGTGCCGGCAAGCACCGTTCTGTCGGAAGGCGCCATGCCCGCCGTCTTGAGCGCAATCTGGGCCGCACCGGCCGTCATCACGCCCGGCAACGTCCACCCGGAAAAAGGAAATGGACGCTCCAGCGCCCCGGTGGCCAACAAAATGCGCTGCGTTCTCACGATTCGGGTCTGCCCGCCAGAGGAGCAGGCGACCTCAAAAAGCGACTTGTCCGAAACGCCTCCCAAACGCGACAGCGCCCACACGGTCGTCGACGGTTCATAATGCACCGGTGATCCGGTCAGAGCCTCGACGAGCGCCTCTCCGTACCAGTAATCCCTTCCCAGCACCGAGCGATCGCGCAACGGCGTGGTCGTGATCGACCGATAGATCTGCCCGCCAGGCGCAGCCTGCTCATCGACCAGCACGACTTCAACACCGTGCCGTGCCGCGGCAACCGCGGCGGCCATTCCAGCCGGACCCGCACCCACCACAAGCAGTTCGCAGTCGGCGGTCATGGCGCCAGCTCCCGCGCTCCGCGCTGCAACTCGATGCGCATGCCTTCCCGCACGACAACCGCACAAGCCTGCTGGTTCTGCCGGCCATCGATCGTGACCAGGCAGTCGTAACAGGTCCCCATCAGGCAAAATGGTCCCCGTGGCGCACCGCTCACGGCCGTTTCCCGACACGCGGCAAAACCGGCCGACAACAGCGTGATGGCGACCGTATCGCACGCGCCGCATGAATGGTCGACACCGTCGATGGTCACTCGAACTTTCCGCCGCCCCAGGTAGCGGACTACTTCGTCAAGACGCTTGAACATGGAATCTCCTTGTGGAGAACGGCGCCAGTTCCCTATCGAGGGCACCGGCGGCGATCATCGGCGCGAGCTTCAACGCATGAGCGGCGGCGAGCGTCACCCCGCTGTGGCAGGCAGCCACGAAGGCCCCCGGACACGACTTCGACTGGTCGTAAATCGGAAAGCCGTCTCGCGGCATCACCCGCAACGCCGACCAAGCGCGCACGACGCTTAGTTGTGCCAACGCCGGCAACGTGCGCCTGGCCCGGTCGGCCAACGTTGCCAGCACATCAAACCCCACGCTCTGATCGTCGAAACCCGCCTCCTGCTGTGAATCACCGATGAGCCAACTCCCTTCATCCATTTGCCTCAGGGTGCTGAGCGGTACTTCCAGACGGCGGCGCGAACGCTCGAGAACGATGACCTGGCCGCGCTGCGGACGTACCGGCATGTCCAACCCGACCTGCGCGGCGAGCGCGGTACTCCCCAGACCAGCCGCGATGACGAGCTTGCGCGTATCAATGCGGCCCAAGGGGGTGGCGATGTGGAAAACGCCGTTGACCCACTCGATGGAACGGGCGGGCGTTTCCGGCAAATAATGAACCGGCCCCGAAAAGAATGTGGTGTGCAGCGCACGCAACAGCTCGAGCGGATTCACGGCACCATCCACGTCCGTCCAGATCGCGCCGGCTACATCGGGGCCAAGGCCCGGCATCACATCGGCCACTTCGCGGCGATCGAGCAGACGCCACCCAGAATCGGGCATGCCCGGCTGCGCTTTCAGGCCATTCATGAACGAAACGCGCGCCCGCAGTTCCTCTTCGCTCAGCATGACGTGCAAGCCACCCCGCTGCTTCAGGTGAACGTCAACCCCCGTCTCATCGAACAGAGAGGCGGCAAGCCTCGGCCACAAGCGTGCCGCACCCAATGTCCACGCACCATAGGGCGCCATGCCCGCGCCTTTGCTCTGTACCCACACCAGCCCAAAATTACCCCGCGACGCGCGATATGCCACATCGCCTTCATCCAGCAGGGCGACACGCGCAAGGTGCTTCCCCAACCCATAGGCGATGGACGCACCCACCAGCCCGGCGCCAACGACAACCGCGTCATACGTGCCGCGACCGCGGCCTCTGGCGGACACAAACTGCTGCTTCACAAACCGCTCCTCAAACGCTCATCACAACAGCCACCAACCGAGCCCGATTCATCCGTTTCAATGCTGCGTTGCGGGAAATACCAGACTGTCGGATCTTTCCCACTGCACGCGCAGATCCGCGCCCGCAGCAATGGGACCGCAGTGCTGCGCAGCGTTCGTCAGACAGACGAAAGGCTGGCCGGCTGCGGTGCAATGAAGCTGCACGGACGCTCCGGTGAAATTCGCCATTTCGAA
>SCQX01000173.1 GCA_004298545.1 Candidimonas sp.
CCCCGCCCGGCTCACCCCGGCCGGGGCGTTCCTTTTAGTACACCCCCCTTCGGGGCATCCCACCACCGCAAAAATTACCCCCCAACTCCCCCCGCACCTCCACCTCCCGACAACAGCGCATAAAGGAACCGCCCTCGAGGAACGGATGAGTATCCGACGATCGAGGGCGGCGCAGGCGGCGAGCGGCTCGTTGGCCGCGACGGGAGGGTCAGTTCAACAGCTTGCGAAGTGCATACTGCAGAATGCCGCCGTGGCGATAATAGGCCGCCTCGGTGGGCGTGTCGATGCGAATGAGCGCATCGAACTCTATCTTGCCGGCCTTGACTTTCACGGTGCTCACCCGATCGCCATCGTTCAGGTGCGCGACGCCGATGATGTCGAACGCCTCTTCGCCCGTCAGACCAAGAGTCTGGGCGTTTTGTCCCTCCAGGTACTGGAGAGGCAGCACGCCCATCCCCAACAGGTTCGAGCGATGGATGCGCTCGTAGGACTCTGCAATGACCGCGCGCACCCCTAGCAGGACGGTACCCTTCGCGGCCCAGTCGCGTGACGAGCCCGAGCCGTACTCTTTGCCTGCCAGTATCACGAGCGGCGTTCCTGCGGCCAGGTAATGGCAGGACGCATCGAAGATGGTGGCAACCGGTGTGCCGGCTTGTGTGAAGTCGCGCGTGTAGCCGCCCTCGGTACCGGGGGCCAACTGGTTGCGCAGGCGAACGTTGGCAAACGTTCCACGTATCATCACTTCGTGGTTGCCGCGGCGCGAACCGTACGAATTGAAATCCTTGGGATCCACACCGTGCTCGACGAGATATTGCGCGGCCGGGGAGTTGCGGGCGATGGAACCGGCCGGGCTGATGTGGTCGGTTGTGACGGAGTCGCCCAGCTTGACCAGGGCACGCGCGCCATGGATGTCGCCGATGGGTTCCGGTTTGTGCGCCATGCCATCGAAATACGGCGGCTTGCGCACGTAGGTGGATTGATCGCTCCAATCGAACAGCGCGCCGCTTGGCGCGGGAAGGCCGCGCCAGCGCTCGTCACCGGCGAAGACGTCGGCATAGCCCTTTTTGTACATGTCGGGATCGATGGCCGAATCCACCACCGCGGCCACTTCATTGGCCGTTGGCCAGATGTCTTTGAGATAGACGTCTTTCCCCTGCTGGTCGCGACCCAGGGGTTCGCTGTACCAGTCCATGTCCATGGTACCGGCCAGCGCGTACGCCACGACCAGCGGTGGCGACATCAGATAGTTCATCTTCACTTCGGAGTGGATGCGCCCCTCGAAGTTGCGGTTGCCCGAGAGGACCGACACGACCGCCAGGTTGTTGTCGTTCACCGCGCGGCTGACTTCCGCGATCAGCGGCCCCGAATTGCCGATGCAGGTCGTGCAGCCATAGCCGACAAGATTGAAGCCCAGCGCTTCGAGGTAGGGCATGAGCCCGGCGCGCTTGTAGTAGTCGGTGACGACACGGGATCCGGGCGCGAGGCTGGTCTTGACCCAAGGTTTGCGATGCAGTCCTTTTTCGACCGCCTTCTTTGCGAGTAGCGCGGCGGCGATCATGACCGCCGGATTCGATGTGTTCGTGCACGACGTGATCGCCGCGATCGCAACGGAGCCGTGGTCGACGACACAGGCGGTTCCGTCGTTCAGGGTGATGGATGCCGGGTTCGACGGACGCTGGCTGTCGGAGGGGGTGCCGCCCACGATCCCCCATAGCGCTTTGCGCAGTGCCGGTTTCGCGTTCGACAGCGGGATGCGGTCTTGCGGGCGCTTGGGACCCGCGATTGACGGCACGACGGTGGACAAATCGAGTTCCAGCCGTTCGGAATAACGGGTTTCGGTATTCGTTTCGTGCCACAGGCCTTGCTCTTTGGCATACGCTTTGACGCGCGCCACTTGCTCGGGCGGACGCCCCGTCAGTTCGAGGTAGCGCAGCGTGACGTCGTCAATGGGGAATATGGAGATCGTGGAGCCGTATTCGGGGCTCATGTTGCCGATGGTGGCGCGATTCGCCAGCGGGACGGAGGCCACGCCGGGGCCGTAAAATTCGACGAACTTGCCCACGACGTGCTGCTTGCGCAGCATCTCGGTGATCGTCAGGACCAGGTCAGTGGCGGTGGAACCCTCGGGTAGCGACCCCGTGAGCTTGAAGCCGACCACCTTCGGGATGAGCATGGAAATGGGTTGGCCCAGCATGGCGGCTTCCGCTTCGATGCCGCCGACTCCCCAGGCCACGACGCCCAGTCCGTTCACCATGGGGGTATGAGAATCGGTGCCCACGCACGAATCGGGATAGGCCGTCGTGACGCCATTTTCTTCCTGCGCGAAGACGACGCGCGCCAGGTGCTCCAGATTGACCTGGTGCACGATGCCTGTATCGGGGGGCACCACTTTGAAACCGTGGAAGGCGTTCTGCCCCCAGCGCAGGAACTGGTAGCGCTCCACGTTGCGGTGGTACTCCATTTCAATGTTTCGTTTGAACGCAGCGTTGGTGCCGAACGTGTCCACAATGACGGAGTGGTCGATCACGAGCTCGACCGGTGCGAGCGGGTTGATTCGGTTCGCATCGCCACCGAGGTCGCGCATGGCGTCGCGCATGGCGGCGAGGTCGACCACCGCGGGCACTCCGGTGAAATCCTGCAGCAGTACGCGGGCCGGCGTGAAAGCGATTTCCCGGTTGGCCGGCGATTCGGCATTCCAGCCCGCGAGAGCCTTGATGTCCTCCGCCGTGATGTTGCTGCCGTTTTCGTTGCGCAACAGGTTTTCAAGCAGGATTTTCAGGCTGTAGGGCAGACTGGAAACAGGGAACCCCGCGTCGGCGACAGCCTTGAGACTGTATATTTCGTACTGCTTGCCCGCGACGTTCATCGTGCGTCTGGCTTTGAAAGTGTCCATGCTGGCCATGGTGTTCGTCTCCCTCGTGAACCGGATAGCGGCACAAAATTGTCATGATAACCCCGAATGGACCAGCAACCGGTCGGTCTCGTACATGGGCAGGCCCATCACCCCCGTAAAGCTGCCCTCGAGGTGCGAAACGAATCGTCCGGCGCGGCCCTGGATGGCGTACCCGCCGGCTTTGTCCAAGGGTTCGCCGCTGTCGCAGTAATCTTCGATCTCGCCGTCGGTCAGGGTGCGGAAGCGCACGCGCGTGACGCAGGTTTCTTCGTACGCGTGCCCGGCGTGGAGCAGGACGACGGCCGTCCGCACTTCGTGTTCACGCCCCGACAGCGCGCGCAGCGTATTTGCCGCGTCGGCCCGGTCCAATGGCTTTCCCAGAATGCGATCGCCAAGGATTACCGTGGTGTCGGCGCCCAGTATCGGCAGCACGGGCAGGTGTTGCCGCGCGATCCATTGCACGGCGCGCACCGCTTTTTCCCGCGCCGTGCGCGTCACGTAATCGGCGGGCGCCTCGCCAGGGCGTCTGGGTTCGTCGTCCCCGGGCGGTGGCGGCACGCGCAGGACCTGATGATCGATACCCATCAGGGTGAGGATTTCGTGACGGCGCGGACTCGCGGAGGCCAGATACAGCACAAGATGATTCTTCATGGTTGGGTGCGGATGTGATGCGTGTCGCGGAGCGGGCGGCGTCGGGCCGCCGGTTGCCATCAGTCGCGGTGGTAGGGGTGCCCGGCCAGTAGTGTCCAGGCGCGATACAGCTGCTCGGCCAGCAGTACGCGGACCAGGGGATGGGGGAGCGTGAGCGAAGAGAGTCGCATGAGCTGATTGCCGTGGCGCTTGAGGCCGGCATCCAGCCCGTCGGGGCCCCCGATGATGAACGCCACGTCCTGACCCAGTTCGCGCCAGCTGCGCATTTCGCCGGCCAGTTGCCGGGTTGTCAGGTCAGTGCCATGCTCGTCGAGCGCCACGATGTGCGCGCGCGCAGGGACGGCAGATTCGATCCGTTGCGCTTCCGCCCGCATGATTTGCGTGGGTGTCTTGCCCGAATTGCGTGGCTCCGGCTTGATCTCGTGGATGATCAGCGCGCAGTCGGCCGGCATGCGCCTCGCATAGTCTTCCCAGGCGGCGTCGACCCAGTCGGGCATCCGCGTGCCAATGGCGGTGACGATCAGCTTCATGGCCGGAGGTGGCTAGGGGGAGTGGCGCGTGCGAACCGCCGCGAGACGGGCGCTGGCAGGATCACGCGTGGCGAACCGCGTGGTTCTCCGGCGCAACGCGCGAGGATTGCGGCAAGAGGTGAACGCGCACGGGTTTCTCGCCCCAGAGTTCTTCCAGGTTGTAATACGCGCGAATGGATGGCTGCATGCAGTGCACCACGATGTCGCCCAGGTCTACCAGCACCCACTCGCCGGATTCTTCGCCTTCGCAGGCGATTACCGGCGCGCGCCGCGCCCGGGCGCGCTCCACGACGCTGTTGGCCATGGCGCGCGCCTGCCGGTTGGAAGTGCCGCTGGCAATGACGACGCGATCGAACAGGCTGGTAATGTGCGACGTATTGAATACTTTGATGTCTTGAGCCTTGACGTCTTCGAGCGCGTCGATGACGAGGCGTTGCAGCTTTTGCAGGTTCATGGCGTCAACTATAACGTGAAGGGCGGCGGGGGGCCACCGCGCGGGGGGCGGTGGGGCCCCGGGGAACGCGGCCAGTATGGCGCCGGAATGACATCAGGTGGCGGCGCGATACAGCTGGTTGTCTTTTATGTACTGCGCGACGGCCGCATCGAGCATGCCCTCGACAGGTTCGTCCGCCGCCAGCCGCCGGCGTATTTCCGACGCCGAGATCGCCATTTCGGGGAATGGCAGTTCGAACAGTTGCAAACCGTGGCGCGCCAGGTGACGCGCCAGTGGCACGGGTGGCGCCGGTGCGGCGCCCGGGCGTCGCGCCACCATGAGGTGGACGCATAGGGCGATATCGCGCCAGCCGTGCCACGAGCAGAAATTGGCAAGCTGGTCAGACCCCAGAATCCAGTAGTAGTCGGTGGCGGCGGGCAGTTCTTTGACCGTATCGAGTGTGTAGGTCTTGCCGCCGCGCGTGACCTCGATGAGGTTGATCGATACATAGGATCGCCGCCCGATGGCCAGCCGCAGCATGTCGAGCCGCTGTTTCGTGGTGGCCGCCAACGGCGCGCGCTGCCAGGGATTGGCCGCGGGGACGAGCTCCACCGTGCTCAGCCCGGCGTCATGGTGGGCCGCGTCGGCGAGGGCAATATGCGCAAGGTGGATGGGATCGAAGCTGCCTCCAAGCAACCCGACCTTTTTCAGAGCCATTCCCGTGGTTTCAGATAATTGGCGAGCGCCGCTTCGGGTGAACCGGGGATTGGCGTCCAGCGGTAGCGCCAGGCAGCCGATGGCGGCATCGACAATAGTATGGATTCGGTTCGTCCGCCCGACTGTAGTCCGAACAGTGTGCCGCGATCGAACACCAGATTGAATTCAACGTATCGGCCGCGCCGGTAAGCTTGAAAGCCGCGCTCGCGCTCGCCATACGGCGTGTCGCGCCGCCTGTCGACGATGGGCATGTAGGCGTCGAGGAGCGCGTTGCCGACATCCCGGACCATGGCGAAACACGCATCGAACCCGTCTTCGTTGACGTCGTCGAAGAACAATCCCCCGATACCGCGTGTTTCGTTGCGGTGTTTCAGGTAGAAGTATTGGTCGCACCATTTCTTGTAACGCGGATATTTGCCAGTTCCGTAGGGTGCGAGCGCGGCGCGGCACGTTGCGTGGAAATGCCGCGCGTCTTCTTCGAAGACGTAGTAGGGCGTAAGGTCCATGCCTCCGCCGAACCAGAATACCTCGTCGGCGTCGGCCTCGGCATGCGCCACGAAGAGCCGCACGTTCATGTGCACGGTGGGGACGTAGGGGTTGCGCGGATGCAACACCATCGAAACGCCCATGGCTTCCCAGCGCCGCCCCGCCAGTTCGGGGCGGTGCGCACTGGCCGAGGGCGGCAGGGCCTTGCCTTCCACGTGGCTGAATAGAACGCCCGCGCGCTCGAACAGGGGACCGTCCTCGAGGTAGCGGGATAATCCGCCGCCGCCTTCCTTGCGCGTCCAGGCGTCTGTCTGAAAAACGTTGCCGTCAGCGTGCTCCAGCGCGGCGACAATGTCCGCCTGCAGTTTCAGGAGCCACGCGCGCGCGGCCTCTACCGGCACGAGCACGCGCGGGTGGGGGTCGGGTCTGATATCTTGCGCCGTCACGTTTGTGCTTCGCTTGCAGGCAGGGCGCGCCAACCGATGTCGCCCCGATAATGCTGGCCGTCGAAGTGTGTCTGCTGAACCGCCGCATAGGCCGTGGCCTGTGCACGCTTGACGGAATCGCCCAACGCGGTGACGCACAGTACGCGCCCGCCTGTGGTTTTCAGAACGCCGTTGTCACGCCGGGTGCCCGCGTGAAAAATCACGCAATCATCGCGATCGGCGGGCAGCTGCGTGATGATGTCGCCCGTGCGTGGCGCGGCTGGATAATTTTCCGCTACCATGACGACGCCGAGCGCAACGCGGCGGTCCCAATCGATGGTCGCCTCGTCGAGGCGGCCGTTGACGGCCAGTTCGAATACGTCAGCCAGGTCACTCTTGATGCGCATCATGATGGGCTGCGTTTCAGGGTCGCCCAGCCGGCAGTTGAATTCCAGCACATCGATGCGTCGCGTGGCGTCGGGCCCGGCGCCTATCATCAGGCCGGCATAGAGGAACCCGGTGTACGGAATGCCTTCGCGCGCCATGCCATGGATCGTGGGGTTGATGATCTCCCGCATGATGCGGTTGTGCAGCGCTGGCGTCACCAGCGGCGCGGGCGAGTACGCGCCCATGCCGCCCGTGTTCGGCCCCTGGTCGCCGTCGCGCAGTCGTTTGTGGTCCTGACTGGTGGCCAGTGGCAGGATGGTCTTGCCGTCGCACATGACGATGAAGCTCGTTTCCTCACCTTGCAGACAGGCTTCGATGACGACACGTGACCCGGCGTTCGCGTCGAGCATGCGGTCCACCGCTGCGCAGGCCTCCGCGACGGTTGCGGCGACGACGACGCCCTTGCCCGCGGCCAGGCCGTCGGCCTTGACGACGATGGGCGCGCCTTGCGTGGTGAGGTATGCCTTGGCCTTGGCCGCGTCGTCGAACGTCTGGTATGGGGCGGTGGGTATGTGATGGCGCGCCATGAACGCCTTGGCGAAGTCTTTCGAGCTTTCGATTCGCGCCGCAGCCTGCGTAGCGCCAAAAATTTTCAGGCCGCGGTCGCGGAAGGCGTCGACCACGCCGAGGGCCAGCGGTGCTTCGGGGCCCACGATTGTGTAGGCGATGCCCTGGTTCCGCGCAAAACTCAGCAGTTCGTCAATGGATGTGAGCGCCACGTTCTCGAGGCGCTCACCGCCATCCGTTCCGCCGTTACCGGGAGCGATATACACCCGCTGCACCCGTGCGGACTGAGCCAGCCGCCAGGCCAGGGCATGTTCCCGCCCGCCGCCACCGATTACGAGAAGTTTCATGGTTTGGAGGATAGGGTCGGATAGTTGCCGCCGCGGTCGCCGCGCCGGTATGCGTTATTGCGCCTCATCGAAAGCGGCTGTGGTGTAGACATCCTGGACGTCGTCCAGGGCTTCCAGCGCATCGAGTATCCTTTGCATTTTTTCCGCGTCTTCGCCGCTCAGTTCCGTTTCGCTGAGCGCCTTCATGGTCAGGCCTTGCACTTCCGATGTGAGCTTGGCCGCGTCGAACGATGCCTTCACGGCCGGATAATCGGCCGGTGCGCACACGACCTCGATCATGCCGTCGTCATCGGTCGATACGTCGTCGGCACCAGCGTCGATGGCGGCCTCCATGACGCGATCTTCCGACGTGCCCGGGGCGAAGAAGAACTGACCGCAGTGTTTGAACATGAAGCTGACCGATCCTTCCTGGCCGAGGTTGCCACCATTTTTGGACAGCACGTGGCGGATTTCCGCCACCGTGCGCGTGCGATTGTCGGTCATGCAGTCGATCATGACGGCGGCGCCGCCGATGCCGTAGCCTTCGTAGCGGACTTCCTCGTAATTGACACCGTCGCTGCCGCCCGCACCCCGCGCGGCGGCTCGCTGGATGGTGTCTTTGGGCATGTTGGCGGCGGTGGCTTTGTCCCAGGCCAGACGCAGCCTTGCGTTGGCATCGGGGTCGGAGCCGCCGGCCCGTGCCGCCACCGTGACCTCACGGATGATTTTGGTCCAGAGCTTGCCGCGCTTGGCGTCTTGCCGCCCTTTGCGGTGCTGGATGTTTGCCCATTTGCTGTGACCGGACATGATGCGCTGGCGTCGACTTCGTAAAAGAAGCCGCTATTTTACCCTGTGCAGAACATCGTTCGCCGAATTACACTGGCCTCTCACACTTTACCGTGATTTCGTTTTCCGAAGGGCTGCCGTCAATGGTGAAAGCGGTCGTGGCCGCGCAGTCGGCCGACAATACCCAGCGGTGGCGCGAGGCGTTCCAGCGTGCCTGGCCCGAAGCACAATTCCATGCCTGGGCGGGACGGGGGTCGCCATCGCTCGACGCCCCGTATGCAATTGTCTGGCGGCCGCCCGCCGAACTGTTCCTTCACGAAACGGCGCTCAAGGCGGTTTTCAATCTTGGTGCCGGTGTCGATAGCCTGCTGCAAATGCCAGAGCTGCCCCCGTCGTTGCCCGTGGTGCGTCTGGAAGACGCGGGCATGGCGGCGCAGATGACAGAGTATGTCGTGTACGGTCTGGTGCGCGCGTCTCGCGGGTTCGACCGCTATGAAGCAGCACAGGGGAATGCCCGCTGGCGGCAGCTGCCGGCGATTTGTCGTGACGATTGGCCGGTTGGCGTCATGGGCATGGGCGCCATGGGCGCGGAAGTGGCACGGGTCGTCGCCCGCCTCGGCTACCCGGTGGCCGGCTGGTCGCGTTCGGCGCGCCGGATGGCGGGAGTCGAAAATCATGTGGGGCAAGCCGGCCTGGCCGCGTTTCTGTCGCGAACCCGGGTGCTGGTCAACCTTCTGCCATTGACTCCCGATACGGAAAACATTCTGAATTACCGCAATCTGTCGCGCTTGTTGGCGGGTGGTTACCTCATCAATGTTGCCAGAGGCCAACATCTCGTCGAAGACGACCTGCTGACTCTTCTCGACGAAGGGCGCATCGCGGGCGCGATGCTCGATGTGTTTCGTTCCGAACCGTTGCCATCCGATCATCCATTCTGGCATCGCCGCGACGTTATCGTTACGCCGCACGTGGCGGCGATCACCTTGCAGAGTGCGGCTGTTGCTCAAGTCGTTGGAAAAATACGCGATCTGGAGCGCGGTGTCGCGGTGTCCGGGGTGGTGGATCGCGATTCGGGGTATTGATAGAACTTGGAGAGAGTCTGTGTCGACATTGCATAAAATCGCCGTGATGCCCGGAGACGGAATCGGGAAAGAGGTGGTACCCGAGGGCTTGCGGGTACTGGAAGCGGCGGCTACCCGGTTCGGCATCGGTTTCGCGTGGGATCATCTGGATTGGGGCTGCGACTATTACGCGGCCCATGGCCGCATGATGCCTGAAGACTGGAAGGCGCGTATCGGGAGCCAGGAGGCAATCTTCTTTGGGGCGATCGGCTGGCCCGCCAAGGTGCCGGACCACGTTGCCCTGTGGGGGTCGCTCTTCCGGTTTCGCCGCGAGTTCGATCAGTACGTGAATTTGCGCCCGGTTCGCCTGATGCCGGGCGTGTCGTCGCCACTGACCGGGCGTCGGCCGGGCGACATTGATTTCTATATTGTGCGCGAGAATACGGAGGGCGAGTATTCCAACAGCGGTGGACGGCTGTTCGAGGGCACGCCGCGAGAGATCGTCATCCAGGAAAGTGTGTTCACGCGAACGGGCGCCGATCGCGTCCTGAAATTCGCTTTCGAGCTGGCCCAGAGGCGGGGCCGGCACCTGACGGCGGCCACCAAGTCGAATGGCATCTCGATTTCCATGCCCTGGTGGGATGAGCGGGTCGCCGACATGGCGCACAACTACCCCGACGTCCGCTGGGACAAATATCACATCGATGCGTTGTGCGCGCACTTCGTGCTGCATCCCGATTGGTTCGATGTCGTCGTGGGTTCCAATCTGTTTGGCGATATCTTGTCCGATCTCGGTCCTGCGTGCGCCGGCACGATAGGCATCGCGCCATCGGCGAATTTGAATCCGGAGCGGCGGTTTCCGTCGCTGTTCGAGCCGGTGCATGGCTCGGCGCCCGACATTTACGGCAAGGGAATCGCCAATCCGATCGGGCAGATATGGAGCGGCGCGCTCATGCTCGACTTTTTGGGGTATCCCGACGCTGCGCATGCGGTGGTCGAGGCGATCGAGTCGGTGCTGCTCGACGGCCCGCGCACGCCCGACATGAAGGGGCACGCCAGTACGTCCGATGTCGGGCGCGCCGTCGCCGCGCGAGTGGCGGAAACATCGTGATTGGAGACCTTCTTCAAGGAGCCTATTGTGATTCGCAACGTGAAAGCAATCCGTGTCCACGAACACGGAGGTCCGGAAGTACTGAGGTTCGAATCGGTGGAACTGCCTGTCCCGAACGATGACGAGGTCACTGTCGAGCATAAGGCTATCGGGCTGAATTTCGTCGACATCTATTGGCGCACCGGCCTGTATGCGCGGTCCGCACCCCATGGGCTCGGGTTCGAGGCGGCCGGGGTGGTGTCGGCGGTGGGAAGCAAGGTGCGTCACCTCAAGGTCGGCGACCGTGTTGCCTACGGACAGAGTCCGATCGGCGCGTACGCCGAAGCGCACAACGTGCCCGAACGGCAGGTCGTCAAGCTTCCGGCGGCAATCGGCTTCGACGAGGCCGCCGCCATGATGCTGAAGGGCCTGACGGTGCAGTACTTGCTTCGCCAGACATATCGGCTGCAGGGGCATGAAACCATTCTGTTCCATGCCGCGGCGGGCGGTGTTGGCCTGATAGCCTGCCAGTGGGCGCGCGCGCTGGGTGTGAAACTCATCGGCACGGCATCCGGCGCCGACAAGGTGGCGCGTGCCAGGGCGGCCGGCGCCTGGAAGGTTATCGACTACTCACGCGAGAATGTGGTGGAGCGGGTGCTTGAGCTCACCGGCGGCAAGAAGCTGCCGGTGGTCTACGACGGCGTGGGAAAGGACACCTGGCTCACCTCGCTCGACTGTCTGGAGCCACGTGGCCTGATGGTCAGCTTCGGCAATGCATCGGGCGCGGTGGATGGTGTGAATCTGGGCATCCTGGCCAGCAAGGGCTCGCTCTATGTCACGCGGCCAACCCTGGGCAGCTATGTGCCTACGCGCGAAAAGATGGCCAAGGCGGCGAAGGAACTCTTCGATCTGGTCGTGGCAAAGAAGATTGCCATTCAGATCGGCCAGCGTTTTCCGCTGGAACGGGCCGGCGATGCACAGATTGCGCTGGCGACCCGCAAGACTACCGGCGCCACGGTATTGACACTGGATTAGTCGGCCCCGTCGCTGGATTGGCCGGCCTTTTGCGCGGCCTCTTGGTGGTAGGCCCGCAGGCGCTCCACTTCGTTTCTGGAACCCAGCGCCACACCGACACGCTGGTGCACCGCCCGCGGTTGTATGTCGAGAATGCGGTCGGCGCCGTCCACGGCGCTGCCACCCGCCTGTTCCACGATGAAGCTCATGGGGTTCGCTTCGTACATCAGCCGCAATTTGCCGTTGCGTACCGCTGGGCGCTGGTCGCGCGGGTAGATGAATATTCCGCCGCGCGTGAGCAAGCGATGGACGTCGGCCACCATGGAGGCGATCCAGCGCATGTTGAAGTCCTTGCCGCGCGGGCCATCTTTTCCCGCCAGGCATTCGTCGATATAGCGGCGAACGGGTGGATGCCAATGGCGCATGTTCGACATGTTGATGGCAAATTCGGCAGTGTCTTCGGGAATGACGACATGTTTGTCGGTAAGCAGCCATGACCCCATTTCGCGATCCAGCGTGAAGGCGACCACGCCGGCCCCCACGGTGAGCACCAGCATGCTCTGGGGGCCGTAAAGCGCGTAGCCTGCGGCTACCTGCCGGCTGCCGGGCTGCAGGAAGTCGCTTTCCTCCACGTCACGGCCCGACGCATGGTGGGGTGCGCGCAGAACCGAGAATATCGTGCCGATCGATACGTTGACGTCCACATTCGACGAGCCATCGAGCGGGTCGAACAGCAGCAGGTACTCACCCCTCGGGTAGCGGTTGGGAATGCGGTGAATGGTTTCCATTTCCTCCGACGCCATGGCGGCCAGATGCCCGCCCCATTCGTTGGCCTCGAGCAGGATCTCGTTGGACAGGACGTCGAGCTTCTTTTGAACCTCACCCTGGACGTTCATCGTGCCCTGGCTGCCCAGCACGCCGCCCAGTGCTCCCTTGCTCACGGCGTGGCCAATTGCCTTGCAGGCGCGGGCGACGGTTTCGATGAGCAGACGAACCTCGGCCGAAACGGCCTGTTTCTGGCGTTGCTGTTCGACCAGGTACCGTGTGAGTGTGATGCGTTCCAATCGGTTCCCCTTCATTTATAGATTCAACGATTTGGTGACGATCTCGTTGACGTTGCGCGACAGGGTGGATTGCGACTGGATGCCGCGCAATGCCTGTTCGAGCTCCCCGCGGTACGGCTGCGCGAATCGCGACCAGTTGTCGAACGCGCGCGCCAGCCGGGCGGCGACTTCCGGATTGAACTGATCGATGGTGGCGACCTGTTCGGCCCAGAAACGATAGCCTTCCGCGGTATGCACACCGCGCAGATTGTTCATGCAGAACTGGAAGATGAGTGAGCGGGCGCGATTGGGGTTGCGCAAGGTGAATGCCGGATGACGCATCAGGCCGCGCACGGTTTCCACCGTGGTTGCCGGCGCGGTGGCCTGAAGCGCGAACCATTTGTCGACGACCAGCGGGTCTTGCTGCCACTGTTCGTAGAAATGGCTCAGCGCGGGGCCGGCCTCGCCGGCCTCGGCGAAGTTGACGAGCGCCGACAGGCCGCCCATGCGATCCGTCATGTTGTGTGCGCCGTAATATTGCGTGTGCGCCATCTTGACGCTGTCCGGGCATTGCCCCGCCACCAGAAATGCAAGTGCAAGATTCTTCAAGGCGCGCCGTCCGGCCGAGATGGCGTCGATCTGATAGTGGCCGGTGGCGTCGCTGTTGCGTGTGTACGCACCCAGCCACTGTTCCGCCAGCGATGCGCCCAGTGTGCGGCGCAGATGATCGCGCGCCCGTATGACCGCCATCGGATCCATGGGCGCGGTTTTTTCCAGCGTGACCTTCTCGGGCGGAAGGCTCAATACGCGGGCCTGGTATGCGGGGGTGAGCGACTCGTCGCGCAGCAGCGCGCGCCAGGTGTCGATGAATGCCGGGTCCACCGTGAGCGGTGCGTGAGCGTGCAGCGCGCCCACCAGCGCCAGCAGTTGGCGGGTGGCCAGTTCCTGGCATGCTTCCCAGCGTGCGAATGGATCGGTGTCGTGCCGCGCCAGCAGCGTGACATCCGCGTCGGACTGGTCGTACTCGACGATCACCGGCGCCGAGAAATTCCGCAGCAGTGATGGAATCGGCCGTTCGGGAATGTCGGACAGGGTCCAGGTGTGGCTGGCCCCGGTGAGTTCCAGCAGCACGGTGTCGGCGGTGAGCCCGGCGTGCCGGATGGGCAGAGGCCGGCCGTCCCGCCCGAGCAGCCCCAGGGCGAAGGGTATGTGCAGCGGCGGCTTCTCCAGTGGAGGGGTGATGAGTTTTTCCACGCCGACTGGCGCGCAGCGCTGGTGGAGCGTGACCTGGCACTCGCGCCGGGTGGCGTCGTAGCGCATGTCCACCGTGACGCGGGGCGTGCCGGCCTGCGAATACCAGCGTCGAAATATGTCCAGGTTCTTCCCCGGGTTTTGCCGCACGTACACGGATTCCATGGCGTTGACGAAGTCGTCGCAAGTGACGGCGCTGCCGTCGTGACGGCGAAAGTATTCGTCCATGCCGGCGCGGAACCCCGCTTCGCCCAGCAATGTGTGTTGCATGCGTATGACTTCCGCGCCTTTTTCATAAACGGTGGCGGTGTAGAAGTTTGCGACTTCCTGATAGCTTTCCGGCCGGATGGGGTGCGCCATGGGCCCGGCGTCTTCGGGGAATTGCGCCAGGCGCAGCACGCTGACGTCGTCGATGCGTTTGACCGCGCGCGCGCTTCGCGCCTGCGTGTCGTCGAGCCCCTGCGCCATCATGTCGGCCGAGAAGGACTGCTCTCGAAACACCGTCAGGCCTTCTTTGAGGGAAATCTGGAACCAGTCGCGGCAGGTGACGCGGTCACCGGTCCAGTTGTGGAAATATTCGTGCCCGATGACCGATTCCACGGCGCGGTAGCTTGTGTCCGTGGCCGTTTCGGGGTCCGCCAGCACATAGGCCGAGTTGAAGATGTTCAGGCCCTTGTTCTCCATGGCGCCCATGTTGAAGGCGCGGGCGGCTACCACCATGAAGCGGTCGAGGTCGAGTTCCAGCCCGAAGCGGCGCTCGTCCCATTCCAGCGCATGCACGAGCGAATCGAGTGCCCAGCCGGTCTTGTCCTCCGAGCCGCGATCGCTGTATACCTGGAGTAGCGCGCTGCGCCCGCTGATGGTTTTGATCGTGCGTTCGCGCACGCTGAAGTCGCCCGCAACCAGTGCGAACAGGTAGCAGGGCTTCGGATGCGGGTCGTCCCAGACGACCCGGTGGCGCCCGTTCGGCAAATCGCGGTTTTCGATGAGATTGCCGTTCGAGAGCAATAGTGGAAAGCGCGTCTTGTCTGCTTCCAGCGTGACGCGGTAGGTGGCCATGACGTCGGGCCGGTCGGGAAACCAGGTAATGCGGCGAAAGCCCTGAGCTTCGCATTGCGTGAACAAGCTCGCGCCCGATACATACAGGCCCATCAGCGAGGCGTTGTCGGCGGGCCGACAAAAGCTGGTGATTGCCACTTCGAAAGTATTGTTGGTTGGCCGCAGTGTAAGATGCTCGTCGTCGAGCTGGTATTGGTCGGGTGACAGGGCGCGGCCGTCCAGCTTCACGGATTCCAGCCTCAGGTCGCGTCCGTCCAGAACCAGCGGCACGTTCTCCGGTCCGCTGAATCGCAGTGTCGACTGCACACGCGTTTCGGCGGGGGCCAGCGAAAAGTGGAGCGATACGTGTTCGAGTTTGTGGGAGTACGGCTGGTAATCGTGGCGTGAAATGGTTTTTACGGCGTGATCTGGCATGGCGGATAACTCATTCGAGTGAAATCGGTATTATTGTAGAGATTGTAGAGTAGTGCCGTACCGAAGGTACCGCTGTCGCCGTGTATTGGTGGCAAACCACTGTTTCCGTGTGCTGGCGGGAAACCTTAGGGCATGTCTTATGGTCTGATGACGGAAGGTTGATCGCGCACTATGTTTGCTCCCCTGTCTCCCTGGCCCGCCGCGCGCCGGCGCCATTCGGGCGCGCTGCGCGGGCTGGTACGCGCGTCGGCCCTGTTGCTGGCCGCCTGTTTTCTGGCTGGATGTGCAACCACGCTGTCGGCGCAGGTGACGCGTTTCGAGAAATGGCCGGCCAACGCGGTGGGCGCCAGCTACCGCCTGGTGCGCGCGCCCGGTCAGACCGATAGTCTTGAATATCAGACGTTTGCCGATACGGTGCGCGCGGCGGTCGGGCCCACCGGCCTTGTGCAGGCCAAGCCGGGAGAGTCGCCACGGTTCGATCTTTCGTTCACCTATGGCGTCAAGCAGGGTGTGGAGTGGGTCACGCGCTATGCCGACACGATGCCCTACTATGGCCCCTGGGGGCCCTATTGGGGCGGCCCGTTCGGCCCCCCCATGGTCAACGTTCCCGTCACGGTTTTCAGCAATACGCTGACCGTCACGATAAACGACAATCACCAGCACGGCGCTGAAGTATATCGGTCCAGCGCCGTCACCAATACGTCAGGCAACAATCTGATGGCCGTGATGCCCTATCTGGCGCGCGCCGTTTTCGATCAATTCCCGGGCAATAACGGCCAGGTGCGCGTCGTGCGTTACAAGTTGGGAGAACGTTGAATCATTTACCCTGAACCAGGAAGTCGCTGCGCTGTTTTCCGTCTGATTCGGCCTGGACGATCCAGCGAGGCGCCTTTCCGCGGCCAGTCCAGGTTGCCCCCGTTTCGGGATGGCGGTATTTGACGGGTACCGGACGTTTGGCAGTTGCTGACGATCCGTTGAGTTTCGTCCCTGATTTTGCAGACTTTTTGCTCAGCGCGGCGGTAATCTCTTCCGGTGCGATCTGGTATTCGCGCATGGAACGGACAATAGACGCGATGACGGGGATGCGCCGTTTGTTGCGTAGCGCGTTCGCCTGCTTCTGCAGTTTGGCGATTTCTTTTTCGATCTTTGTTTGCAATACGGAGTACGTGTCGCGAGGCATTATTGGATCCTGTTGCGAATTGTATGAAAGGCCATGCGCCAAAAATAGTTCATTCGCTATTTTTCCGACGGCTTGGTCGTGGTAGTCTATCTGCGCGGACGCTTTCGGGCCAACCTTGCAAGCGGCAACCCGGCTAGTACCGGGCTTGATCCCCTGCCGAAAATCAAACCGTTGCCGATTGAATGAAATACTTTCCTGGCTTGTGATATTGACAGGATGGAGCCCTAATATTGAAGGCAGCGTGAGAAGCAATGGTTATTCGGCTGGTGGCGAAAGCGCCGTGCCGTCCATTATATCAACGTGAAACTCTTTTTAGTAAAGTCCGGTGTCGCTCGACGTGAGAAATCTTGTTTGTCGTATGATGTCCTGCTCGCCGCACGGGTCCTTTCTCGCGATGCCAGGCGGCACATCGATGCAGCAATGCCGGTGCGGGCGTTGAACAACGGCAGAGAATCATGAATTCAAGTTCTATCAGTGACAACTTCAAGGTAGCGGCGGTGCAAATGGTGTCGTCCACGTCCGTCGACGACAATCTCGAAACGGCGATGACCCTTATCGATCAAGCGGTAAGTCGTGGCGCCGAACTCGTCGTATTGCCCGAATATTTCTGCTTTCTCGGTCGGCGCGATAGCGACAAACTCAAGATGCGTGAGAATCCTGGAACGGGCGCCATACAGGAATTCCTGCTGGCGCAGGCCTCGCGTCACAAGATTTGGTTGGTGGGTGGCACGCTGCCGCTCGCGTGTCCCGATGCCGGCCGCATCTACAACGCAAGCCTGGTTTACTCGCCCGATGGGGCGCAAGTGGCGCGCTACGACAAGGTTCATTTATTTTCTTTTCGCCGCGGCGCGGAGGCGTATGACGAAGCGGTTTCCATCCGTCCGGGCGATAATCGGCCGCAATCATTTTTCGCGCCATGCGGTAGAGTCGGCATGGCAATTTGCTACGATTTACGTTTCCCTGAATTTTTCCGCGCGCTGGGCGATGTGAATCTGATCGTGATGCCGGCAGCTTTCACCTACACCACCGGAAAGGCTCACTGGGAGGTTCTGGTGCGCGCGCGGGCGGTGGAGAACCAATGCTATGTGCTGGCAAGCGCACAAGGCGGCACCCATGAAAACGGGCGGCGCACCTGGGGGCATTCGATGCTGGTCGACCCCTGGGGCGAAATCGTGGCCGTGCTGGCCGAAGGGCCGGGGGTAGTGTCCGGGGCGGTCAACGCGCAACGTCTGCTCGAGGTGCGTCAGTCGCTTCCAGCCTTAAAACATCGTACGATGTAGACTGGTTCGTCACGCGGTTCACTTCCTTCCGTCATTTGCACCATCCCATGAAAGTTTCCGACTCCGCAATCAACGCATTGGCCACCGCCAAATCTGTTTTGCTCGACCCCTGGGCACTGAGCGAAACCGACATTTCCCGCGCGCTGGGAGAAATCGTCACCCATCACGTCGACTATGCCGATTTGTATTTTCAATATAGTCGTTCCGAAGGCTGGAGTCTGGAAGAGGGGATAGTCAAGACTGGCAATTTCTCCATTTCACAGGGGGTTGGCGTGCGCGCGGTCAGTGGCGAGAAGACGGCGTTCGCGTATTCCGACACCCTGTCACGCGATGCGCTGCTGTCTTCGGCGCGAACCGTGCGCGGCATCGCGCGCCGTGGCGCGGGACGGCGCAAGGTCACCCGCCCGGGCGGGCCCGCGCATGATCTGTATCGCAGTCTCGATCCGCTGGCCTCTCTGGCTGCGCCCGATAAGGTGGCGCTGTTGACGCGCGTCGAATCCATGGCGCGGTCTGCCGATCCGCGCGTCATCCAGGTCATGGCGTCGTTGGGCGCCGAGTACGAAGTCATCCTCATTGCCGGCAGCGACGGCCGCCTTGTGGCGGACGTGCGGCCGCTGGTTCGGCTGTCGCTCACCGTGATCGCCGAGCACGGCGGGCGCCGTGAGATGGGGCATGGTGGCGGGGGAGGGCGTACGACGCTTGCTTATTTTACCGACGAGATTCTGCGTGGCTACGCGCAACAGGCCGTGCACGAAGCACTGATCAATCTCGAGGCGCGGCCCGCGCCGGCTGGCGAGATGACAGTCGTGTTGGGGGCGGGCTGGCCGGGCATTTTGTTGCATGAAGCCGTGGGTCATGGCCTCGAGGGCGACTTCAACCGCAAAGGTTCCAGCGTATTCTCGGGCCGCATCGGCGAGCGTGTCGCCGCCAAAGGGGTGACGGTGGTCGATGACGGCACGCTGGCCGAGCGTCGCGGTTCACTCAACATCGACGACGAGGGTAACGCCACACAGCGCAATGTGCTGATCGAAGACGGCATACTGAAGGGCTACATGCAGGATTCGCTCAATGCCCGCCTGATGAAAGCCCCCGTCACCGGCAATGGGCGCCGCGAATCATTCGCCTATCTGCCCATGCCCCGCATGACCAACACCTGCATGCTGGCGGGAACGCAAGCGCCGGAAGACATCGTGGCGTCGGTTCACAAAGGCTTGTACGCGGTCAATTTCGCGGGTGGG
>SCQX01000174.1 GCA_004298545.1 Candidimonas sp.
GCAAGGTCGCGGCCCACACTCGCCATGCGGCTGAATGCCTGGCTGTCGGCCGGGCTGTTCGGCACGTCGAGCAGCAGGTCGATTCGATCGACGCCGTCGGACTGGACATCACGAACCTGCACACCGTCGTAGAGAAGCACGAAGCGCGGCATGCCAGCCTCGGACAACCACGCGAGCTGACCGTCATGCAGCATGAACCCGGCGTCTTTGACCTGGCGCGTCACGTCGGCCACGGGGCGCGTGCCACCGAGGCGCAACGCGAGCCCAACCTGGGCATCCAGCCCGGCGCAAAGCGCATCGAGCTGCGAGGCGCGCGCCATGACCCGCGCCTGCTCGGGGCCCTCGACCGACCCGTCGAAGCGCTCGGCAAGGTTTTGCGCCATGGTCCACAATTGCGACCATTCGATATCGGTCAACGGCCCCGAACGGTTCGCAAGCAGCACCGCAAGCTGCACGGAGGCATATGATTCGCCTTCGCGCAATATGGCGCGGTGATCGCCGTTGTCGTTTTTGGCAAACAGGCGCACAGCCTTGCTGCCCACCGCGCGCAGCGCCTGCGTCGCCGCATGCAGGCGGTCGGATGGTACCGGCTGCGCAAAAGTCACATCGATCACCGCCTCGCAGTTCGGGTCGACGTCGACCGCGTCTTCGGCTGGAAGGTCGCCGCTGGCAGGCGCCAGGTGCAGACCGGGCTCGCGACGCCCCGGCGCTGGCGTTACATCGCCCATGAGCGGATCACGGTCGGTTTCCGGGAAATGCTCGCGCATTCTGCCGCGCATGCGCCTGTCCTGCCACCAGTTGAATACCAGTACCACCAGGATCAGTACGACCCCCAGCGAGATCAACCCGACTTGCAGATCACTCATGTCAGCCCCACAGGCACATTTCGGAATCCCGCGGCCGGTACGCGGCGCAGCACATTTGTCGCCACGCTATGCCTCGGCAAACTCGAGCGCCGACTCGATGTCGACCGCGACGACGCGCGACACACCCTCTTCCTGCATGGTTACCCCTACCAGCTGTTTGGCCATCCGCATGGCGATCCTATTGTGCGAAATGAACAGGAACTGCGTGCGATCGCTCATGCTTTCCACCAGTTTCGCATAACGTTCGGTATTCGCATCATCAAGCGGCGCGTCCACTTCGTCAAGCAGGCAGAAAGGCGCCGGGTTCAGTTTGAACAGCGCGAACACCAGGGCAATTGCGGTCAACGCCTTCTCGCCGCCGGACAACAGATGGATGGTGCTGTTGCGTTTGCCCGGGGGCTGCGCCATGACCAGAACCCCCGCATCGAGAATTTCCTCGCCCGTGATCGAAAGCTTCGCACGACCACCGCCGAACAAGCGCGGAAAGATCACCCCGAAATGCTCATTGACGGTATCGAACGTTTCCCGCAGCAGCGCGCGCGTTTCACGATCGATTCTCCTGATCGCATCCTCGAGCGTCTGAATGGCCGCCGTCAGGTCTTCGTATTGAGAATCAAGCAACCGCCCACGCTCGCGCGCCGCCTCCAGTTCGTCCAGCGCGGCGAGATTGACGGGACCGAGGCTCTCGGCCAGCCGCTCGATGCGCCGCAC
The DNA here is from genome assembly GCA_004298545.1 of Candidimonas sp. Lineage (GTDB taxonomy): Bacteria > Pseudomonadota > Gammaproteobacteria > Burkholderiales > Burkholderiaceae_B > SCQX01. Next base: position 1,578 of record SCQX01000174.1, read on the forward strand.
TTCCGCTTCCAGCCATTCGGCGCGCCGCCACGCATCGGGCCGCTGGGCCAGGGTGCGCGACAATTCCTCGCGATTCACCCCGCCCGCGTCGAGCTGCGCGGCAAACTGCTCGACCGTCAACCGGGCCGCCTGCTCCGCCAGCTGCAATTCGGTGATGCGCGCACGGCGCGGTTCCAGCGACCGCTCGTGCACCACCCGTTGCTCATCCACGTGGCGCAGGTCAGCCTCGACCGCGCCAAGCGCCACACGCGCCTCGCCCAGCCGCGCCTCGATGGCAACACGCGCTGTCAGCGCCTCTTGCAAACCCGCCCGCGATGCGGTCTCGTCGAGGTGCGACCGTTCCGTGCGCAAACTTTCCAGCTCGGCCCGCGCGCGCTCGCCCTGCTCGCGCGCCAAGGCCTGATTACGCGTCAGATCGTCGATGCGGGCGCGCTGTGAGCGCGCCGCAAACTCACATTCCTGCGCGGCGCGCTCGGCATCGCGCAACGCCAGGCGCGAGCGCTCCGCCTCGGCCGCCAGGTTCTCGCCCGCGGCCTGCGCCTCGGCAAACCGCGACTGATGCTCCGCCAGATCCGCGTCCAGCTGCTCGAAGCGCGCCTCGGATTCTTCCCTTGTCGCCGCCAATTCCTTGGCCTCCCGCGCGATCTCCGTCAGATCCGCGGCCAGGCGCGACGCGAGCGCCGTGGACTGACTCGCCTGCTGCGTCAGTTGCATATGCCGCAGCTGAAGATCGTGCGTCAGGCCGGTGAGTTCGCCGACCCGCGTGCGCGCGGGCGCCATCGCGTCCGACACCTCCCGCCAGGCGGCCTCAGCCCGCGCGCCCTGCCCCACAGCCTCGTCCACTACCAGCCGCGCCGCCTTGACCTCGCGCCGCAGGTACTCGATCTCCCGCTGGCGCGCCAACAATCCAGCCTGCTCGGAATCCGGTGCATAAAACCGCACACACTGCCGGTCGACGAGATGGCCTTCCTTCACGATATAGCAGCCGCCGGGCGGAAGATCGCCGCGGCGCGCCAGCGCATCCGCCACGCCGTCCCCCGCGTACACTCCCGTCAACCAATCTGCAAGCAGCGCGCGCAGCCGCGCATCGTCGACATGCAATCGGGTTGCCAGCGGCACCAGGGCCGATTGCGGCAACAACGGCGGAATGGTCGGCGGCAACTGATAAAACGCCAGACGCGCCGGCGGCATCTCGGTATCGGCAAAAGCCCCGACGCGATCGAGTTCGTGAACTTCGAGGGCGCCAATGCGCTCACGCAACACCGCCTCGAGCGCGGGCTCCCAACCGGGGTCGACACGCAGCTTGCGCCACAACGTCTCCAATGTCGACAGCCCATGCTTGTCCAGCCACGGACCCAGTGCGCCGCGCTTTTGCACATCGTCCTGGAGCTTGCTCAGCGCCGCCAGGCGCGCGTCCAGGCGCGCCAGCGCCGCCGCTTCATCGCGCGCGGCGGCATGCGCGGCGGCACGCTGCTGGTCCAGGCTGGGAAGCTGGCGTTCCAAGGCAAGCAACTGCTGCCGGGCCTGCTCGAGCTGCTCGTCCAGCACCGCCAGTTCGCTCGCCACGCGCTGCACTTCAGCGCCATCGGGAACGTCGAGCTCGCGCCGCCGCTGTTCGAGGCGCTCCCGCCGCGCATCCAGCGCTTCCAGCTGGCGCCCCGAATCGTGCTGGGTCTGCCCGGCAAGCGCCAAATCCCGCTCTACCGCCGCCACGGCGCGGCGCAGTGTATCGCGCGCTTCGGCCGCCGCGCGGACACGGTCTTCGACAGCGAGCAGCGCCGCGCGCGCATCGTCGGCACGCGCGCCCAGTTCTTCGCCGCGTGTCTGGGCCGCGACCAGCTCGACCTGCGCCCGCTCGATCTGGTCGGCGCAGCCGGTGGTCTGCTCGTCCCATTCCCGCACCTGTTGTTGCAGTTGTTCGCTGCGAGACCGCATCCGCTCGCGGGCCTCGACGACGTGACGAATCTCCGTCTCGAGGCGACTGACCTGCGCGCCGGCCTCGAACAGTTCGCCCTGAATCGCGTGCACGGCATCGGCCGCCGCATAATGCGCCTGACGCCGGGTTTCGAGCGCCGCTTCGCTGGCGCGTAAATCAGCCAGTGCCGTGTCCAGCTCGGCCTGCGCCTGTTCGATGGCCTCGGCCTTTTGCCGGCGATCGGCCAGCGCCGCCCGCTCTGCCAAGTACCACAGCGCCTGCTGCTTGCGTCGCCCCTCGTCGCGCAGCGCGCGATAACGGCCAGCCACTTCGGCCTGCGCCTCGAGCTTGTCGAGGTGCGATCGCTGCTCACGCTGAATATCTTCGATACGTGCAACATTCTCACGCGTGTCGCCCAGCCGGTTTTCGGTTTCCCGCCGCCGCTCGCGATAGCGCGACACCCCCGCCGCCTCTTCGAGGAAGACGCGCAATTCCTCGGGGCGGGCTTCAATGAGCCGATTGATCATGCCCTGCCCGACGATCGCGTAGCCGCGTACCCCCAGTCCGGTGCCCAGAAATATGTCGTGGACATCACGCCGTCGCACGGCCTGATTATTCACCAGGTAGCTGCTGTTGCCGTCCCGCGTCAGCACGCGCCGCACCGCGATCTCGGCGTACGCGCTCCACTGTCCGGCCGCGCGCCCCGCCGAATTGTCGAAAACCAGTTCGACGGACGCGCGCGCAGCCGGTTTACGCTGCCCCGACCCGTTGAAGATGACATCCTGCATCGATTCGCCGCGCAGCTCCGACGCGCGCGTTTCGCCCAGCACCCAGCGCACGGCATCGATAATGTTAGACTTGCCGCAGCCGTTCGGCCCCACCACGCCCACCAGTTGACTTGGCGTAGGAATGGCTGTGGGATCGACGAATGACTTGAAGCCAGCCAGCTTGATCTGAGTCAGACGCACAACGAGCGAGTCACAAAGAAAAAATGAAAATGGCGCCGCCCATGCCGGCGATCACGGGAACGGCCTCTGAATCATGGGGCCGCCTAGCGGGATTCTGCAAACGGTTCGTATGATAACGCAGCCGCCAACGCTATACTCTCTAACAATTTTTTGCGGTTCAACTTGGTTTTCGCCCATCAGACCAGCGCCCTTCCGCGGCTTGGCGGTCCAGTGTCCCGTTCGGCCGCCCTCAGACCAACCGAACGGAGCACCAGTCGGCAAGCAATGACTGACACCCACTCGACCTCCACCTCCACCTCCTGGACATCCGATTGAAAAAAGGCTTTTATCTGGTCATGGCGGCCCAGGCGCTTTCCTCATTGGCGGACAATGCGCTGCTGATCGCGGCAATCGCGCTCATCGCCGATCTGCACGGCCCCGACTGGATGGCTCCCCTGATGAAGTGGTGGTTCGCGCTGGCCTACGTTCTGCTGGCCGCCTTCGTGGGCGCTCTTGCCGATGCATTTCCGAAGGGACACGTCATGTTCCTGACCAACGCCATCAAGATAGTCGGCTGTCTGCTGATGTTCGGTTACCAGAGTTTCGGGCTGGTCACCCACCACCAGCTCGCCCTGGTGTTTCTGGCCTATACGGTGGTGGGCATCGGCGCGGCAGCCTATTCGCCGGCCAAATACGGCATCGTCACCGAAATGCTGGAGCCGAACCTGCTGGTCAAGGGCAACAGCTGGATCGAAGGGCTCACGGTCGTCTCCATCATCATCGGCACAGTGGCCGGCGGCGTGCTGATACGCCCCGATGTCTCGCACGCGCTGCTGTCGCATCCCTGGATATACCGCCTGGCGCACACACGCGCCGAAGCGGCGATTCTGCTCATTGCCGTAGTGTATTTTCTGGCCGCCATCTGCAACCTGCTCATCCCGCGCACCACGGCCTGGTACCCACGCCAGCAGTCCAACCCCCTCAAGCTGATTCGCGCATTCGCAAGCTACGTGCGCATATTGTGGCACGATAAACTGGGGCAAATCTCGCTGGCCGTCACTACCCTGTTCTGGGGAGCCGGCGCCACGCTGCAGTTCATCGTCATCGAATGGGCCGCACAGCACCTGAACTACCGATTGGACCAGGCTTCCATACTGATGGGAGTCGCCGCCCTCGGCACCGTGATCGGCGCCATGTGCGCGGGCAAGGTGCCGCTGCGCCGTGCACTGTCGGTATTACCGGTGGGGGTGGTGATGGGCGTCGTGATCCTCCTCATGCCATTCATTTACCTGAAGTGGGCGGCCTACGCGCTGCTGCTGGTAATCGGCGCGCTGTCCGGCTTCTTCGTCGTCCCGATGAACGCGCTCCTGCAGCATCGCGGGCATGTGCTGCTGTCGGCGGGGCACTCTATCGCCGTGCAGAACTTCAACGAGCAGCTCAATATTCTGGCCATGCTTGCCGTCTACAGCCTCATGCTGTGGCTACACCTTTCCATCAACGCCATCATTGTCTTTTTCGGCGCGATGGTCGCCGCGCTGATGCTGGTCTTCATGCGCTGGAATCGCCTCAACCACAGGGCCAACCCGAACCTCAACAGCCAGATCGGCCTGCACGGCCACGGCCAGGCGCTGCCGTAAGGGGCACGACAAGCGCGCTACCCGGTGTGCCGGAGCCGGATCGGGTCAGCGCACCGCCCGGCGCGCCAGGACCAGATCGCGCCAGGCGTCGAGCTTGTGCTGCGGCTGCAGCAGCAGCGATGCGGGATGATGCGTTACCACCAGGGGAATCTGCCGACCATCGGGGGACTCGAACGCATGCACGCGGCCACGCAACTGACTCAGCGTCGACTGGCTGCCGGTCAGCGTCTGCGCCGCCACGCGGCCCACGGCCAGTATGAGGCGCGGCGCCAGCAGCACGACCTGTTGCCGTAGGTAAGGCAGACAGGCCGCGATTTCTTCGGGCAGCGGCGGTCGGTTGCCCAACGGCCGGCATTTGACCAGATTCGTGGCGTACACCTGATCGTCCGCCACGATGCCGACCGCCGACAACATGTTTGCCAGCAGCGCCCCGGCCTCTCCCTGGAACGGACGGCCGCTGCGATCGTCGCAATCTCCGGGCGCTTCGCCAACCACCATCCAGTCGGGGGCGCGCGCCACGCCCTCACCGAAAACCGCGTGGCTGCGGCCCTCGCAAAGCCCGCAGGCGCGGCACTGTTCCACCTGCCGCCGCAAAGTTTCCAATTCACCGGCAGGAGCGGCCCGCGGCCACGCCTCCCCCTCGGCCCCCCCGCGTTGCCGGGAATCAGCGCCGGCGGAATGGCCACCGACGCGCTGCGCACGATGGCGGGGGCCGACGTCGATGAAATGATCACCCGCGTCTTCCACCCTGGCGGTCGCTTCGCCAGTGCGCGCAGCACGCCCGGATGGCACGGTCGGCGGGTCGTCGGGAACCAGCCCGGGAGCCAACAGTGGCGCGTCCAGCCCTAATTCTTCCAGCCACGCCCGCTGCAGCGCGCTGATTCGCGGCAGCGCCGGCTGGCGCGGTGGCGACTCAACCATAGTCGGGGGGCGCGTCGGTCAAGTTCTTCTCCAGCACCAGGGCATCCTCGCGCTCGGGACGCCCCGTCGGGTAATAGTCTTTTCGGCGGCTCATCATCGCATAGCCATGCCGCCCATAGAAAGCCAGCGCCTGCTGGTTCGACGGCCTGACCTCGAGCAGGACGCGATCCAGGCCGCGAGCAAGCGATTCATGCTCGCAGTGGCGCAGCAGACGGGCGCCGACCCCCTGGCGCTGACAGTTTGGCGCCACGCCGATCAGCAGCAAGTGCGCCACGTCGGGCGCGTACAGCGCAAGAAAAAAACCCGCCACCACACCGTCGCGCCGCGCCACCCAGGCACCATAACCCGAATCCAGCGCGTCCTGGAAGTTGCGCCGCGTCCAGGGGAACGATTGCACAGAACGCTCGATTGCCACGACCGCATCGAGGTGGGCCGCGGTCATCGCCTCGACAGCGACATCCGGCAACGGCGCGACTTTCGGATTACCGCCCAGGCCATTGCTCCGTTCCGCCGTGGTGTACGCGATGCGGTCCCGCACATACAGTGGCGCGGCAAACTCCGGCGCAACCGCGCGGTGGTGCCGCCACGCCTCCAGCCCCAGGCGCGCGACGGCCTCGGCGCTCGACCGCCAGGCGGCTCCGATTTCGACGCCACTCAGATCGGGGTCGCGCCCCAGCGCCCTGATCTCGGGATAGGCATCCAGCGCATCGCCCAGCAGCCGCACCGGCGCCAGTTGCCCATGGCCGTCATGCCACGCGGCGCGAAAGCGCCGCAGCCACGGACCGATATCATTCTTTCTCAACAGCATGGGCGCCTGCACGACCCGCCAGTCGTCGTCATCACGACTGGCACCGGGAACGTACTGGTAGGCCGCCAAATACACTTCATCCATCCGCGCATCCTGCAGCAGGACACGCACCATGTGCCCGGCGGTATCACCGCCGGCCCAGACATCACGCGCCGCGGCCGCCTGTAGAGACCCGATGGGCAGTACGGGAATATCGAGCGCCATGGCGATGCCCTGCGCCACCGCACACGCCACACGCAGGCCCGTGAAGCCCCCCGGCCCCTGTCCGAAGGCCACCGCGCGCAGACTGGTGCGGCTCAGCCCGGCCTGCGCCAGCAGGCGATCGGCCAGGGGCAGCAGACATTCGGCGTGACTGCCCTGGCCATCGTGCGACGCGATGCGCACGTGAGCCTGGCCACGCAGGGAGGACAGCAACGCGACTTCGCACGGGCGCGACGAAGTCTCCAAAGCAAGCAGATGAACGTCCATGACGCGCAATGAATGAAAAATCCGGAATAAGTGTACCCGCCCACCGCTGCCGTCCGGTCGGACGACCCATGCCACACTTGTCCGCGAGTGCGGCAAAATCGAGTGGTGCTAAGCTATTGCCCCTCACATTCGACGAGATCGGACCTTGCCAGCCGCGTCACCGGTCCCCAGTGCCTGTGTAACTCATTTTCTACCAAGCACTTAATGTGTAATATCATGCTACAGACCCCTTTCCGGGTTCATTTTAGCCTGTTACATTTTCCACCATGAACACATCAAACCAATCCTTATCACGCAAAATCCTGGTCGTCGACGACGATCCTCGCCTACGCGACCTGCTGCGCCGCTATCTGTCGGAACAGGGTTTCAATGTTTTCGTGGCCGAAGACGGAAAGGAAATGAGCAAGCTTTGGCAGCGGGAGCATTTCGACCTGCTCGTGCTCGACCTGATGCTTCCGGGCGAAGACGGCCTGTCCATTTGCCGGCGCCTGCGTGGCGGGCACGACAATACGCCCATCATCATGCTCACGGCCAAAGCCGAGGAAATAGACCGCATCGTCGGCCTGGAAATGGGTGCCGACGACTACCTCTCCAAGCCGTTCAACCCGCGCGAACTCCTGGCCCGCGTCAACGCCATCCTGCGCCGCCGCGGCAGCGAAGAGCACCCGGGCGCACCCAGCCAGGAAAACGAATCCATCGAATTCGGGCCGTACGTACTGAACCTGTCGACGCGCACGCTGACGCGCAACAACGAGGCGGTGCCGATCACGACCGGGGAATTCTCGGTGCTCAAGGTTTTCGCCCGCCATCCCAAAATTCCGCTGTCGCGCGACAAACTCATGGAGCTGGCGCGCGGGCGCGAGTACGAAGCGTTCGACCGCAGCCTGGACGTTCAGATTTCCCGCCTGCGCAAGCTGGTGGAACCCAATCCATCGAAGCCGGTCTTCATTCAAACCGTGTGGGGCCTGGGGTACGTCTTCGTTCCCGACGGCGGGCAGTAAGCCCGAAGGCGTTCCTCACGCAACTGCCCGAAATTCGCCATGCCCGCTTTCCAGCGATTGCTGAAGAAGGCCGCTTCGCGACTGCGGCTCGGCCTGTTCGGCCGTTCCTTCCTGCTGCTGGCCACGCTGATGCTGGTCAGTCTCGGCGCCTGGCTGCAGGTATTCTTCGGCATGGAAGAGGGGCCCCGGGCGGTGCAGATGGCACAGCGCGTGACGACCGCGGTCAGCATCACCCGCTCGGCGCTCATCTACGCGCCGACCAGCGTCCGGCCGGCGCTCCTGCTCGACCTCGCCACCAAAGAAAGCCTGCGCGTCCAGCCGCGCGAGGGTGCGGACACCATGGAATCGCTGCCGGACTCCAACTACTGGCGGCGCGTGGCCGTGGAAATCAGGACGCGCCTGGGCCCGCAAACGCAAATCGAGTGGGCGGTCAACCAGACTCCCGGCATCTGGGTCAGCTTTGAAATCAACAACGACCACTACTGGCTCGTCTTCGACCGTGAACAGCTTGGTCTGACCGCCGGCGTGGAGTGGTTCGGCTGGGGCGCGACGGCGCTATTGCTGGCGCTTATCGGCGCGGCGGTGAGCGTACGGTTCGTGAACCGGCCGCTGGCCCAGTTGGCCAATGTGGCACGACAACTGGCGCGTGGCGAAAGCCCTTCACCGCTGCCGGAGAAAGGCCCCCTGGAAATCCGTGAAATGAATGTCGCGTTCAACCGCATGGCGCGCGACTTGCGTCAAACCGAGGCGGACCGCGAAATCATGCTGGCTGGCATCTCGCACGACCTGCGCACGCCCCTGGCGCGCATGCGCCTGGAAATCGAGATGAGCGCCGTGACCGACGAAGCGCGCCAGGCCATCGACGAAGACTTGGGCCAGATCGACCACAGTATCGGCCAGCTCATGGAGTATGCGCGTCCGGCGGGGGTGGTGCCTGAACAGGGTACCGACGTGTCGGAGGCCCTGCACAACCTCTACGAGCGCGAGCGCACCCATACCGAATCACTCGGTGGCGAACTCACCGCCTCCATCGCGCCCGGTCTGCGCGCAAAAATCACGGCGCACGATCTCAAGCGCATCGTCGGCAACCTGATCGAAAATGCCCGTCGCTACGGACGCTCGCCGTCCGACGGCAAGCCACACATCCACCTGTCGTTGAACGATGAGGACGGCCTGCTCGTCATACTGGTCGTCGATGAAGGCGTGGGAATCGCGGCGGCCGACGTCGAACGGTTGCTGCGCCCGTTCTCCCGGGGTGAAATGGCGCGCACGGGAGGCAGCGGCGCGGGCCTCGGTCTGGCGATCGTCGAGCGCCTGCTGCGGCAGGTTGGCGGCCGATTCAAGCTGTCGTCCGAACCGCCGCATGGCCTTACCGCGCGCATAGAAATTCCCCGCTCGCGCGTCAATGTCAGGAATTTTCAATTGGACGCAAGCGTGTAGTCGCCATAGCCAACAGCGTACAATGGGGGCGGAACAGGCGCGCGCACACCCGCGCAGGCATTCGTTCACACCGACAGGAGTCCCCATGAAGACGGTAGGCGACAAGCTGGAGCCATTCAAGGTCACCGGCGTGAAACCTGGCTTCAATCAGCGCGAGGAAAACGGCGTATCCGCATTCGAGGACATTACCGAAAGCTCATTTCCCGGCAAGTGGAAGATCATTTACTTCTACCCGAAGGACTTCAGTTTCGTCTGCCCGACGGAAATCGTCGGCTTCAACAAGCTGGTGCGCGATTTCTCCGAGCACGACGCCGTACTGATGGGTGGCTCGGTCGACAACGCCCTGGTGAAACTGGCCTGGCGGCGGGAATATCCCGACCTCAACAAACTGGGGCACTACCAATTCGGCGACACGGCGGGCGCCCTGGTCGACCAGCTCGGCATCCGCGAAAAATCCGAGGGTGTCGCACTGCGCGCCACTTTCATCATCGACCCCGACAACGTCATTCAGCATGTCTCGGTCAACAACATCAACGTTGGCCGCAGCCCGGAAGAAATCCTGCGCATTCTCGACGGGCTGCAAACCGACGAGCTATGCGCGTGCAACCGCGCCGTGGGTGGCGACACCCTGTAGCGGCGGCTTGCGGGCCGGCAACGGCGCCACGCGCCATTCACTGGCGCGCCAGCAAGGCGACGACTTCCGCCGCGATGCCTTCGGCGCGCCCCAGAAACCCCATCCCCTCGGCCGTCTTGGCCTTGACGTTCACTGCCGCGGCGTCCAGATCGAGGTCAGCCGCGATATTCGCGACCATGGCCGGTATGTGCGGCATCATCCTGGGCATCTGGGCGTGTATCGTGGCGTCGACATTGCCAACGACCCAGCCGGCCGCATGAACGGCGCGTACCGCATCGCGCAGCAATACCCGGCTGTCAACGCCCCGAAACGCGGGATCGGTATCGGGAAAACGACGGCCGATGTCACCCAGCGCAGCCGCGCCAAGCAGGGCATCGATCAGCGCGTGCAGCAGCACGTCTGCGTCGGAATGACCCACCAGGCCGCGGTCGTGCGCAATGAGCACGCCACCGACGATCAACGGTCGCCCCACGGCAAGCGCATGCACGTCGTACCCCTGGCCGATGCGAAATGGAAGGCTCATGGTCGGCTCCTGAAAAATTTCATCCCAGCCATCGCTCCATCAATTCGAAATCTTCCGGCCAAGTCACTTTGAAATTGCGCCGCGACCCTGGAATGAGCAACGGCGTATAGCCCGCCCGCTCCATGGCCGACGCCTCATCGGTTACCCGCGGATCGGCCGCCGCCGCCCGTAGCGCCTCCAGCAGCGCCCGCGCGGGAAAGACCTGCGGCGTCTGGGCAAGCCACAAACCGCCGCGCGCTACCGACCGCGCGACCTCATCGCAGAACGCGCCGGCCGAACGCTGTCGCTTCACGGTGTCTGCGACACGCCGCGCCAGCAACCCGCCCCTGTCGCGCGCAAGGCAGACATCCACGAGCCGGCGCAACGCGTCGGCCGGCAACCCCGGGCGCGCGGCATCGTGCACGAGCGCCCAGACATCGGGCTCCGGGGCCAAGTCTTCCAGCGCGGCCAGCACCGTGGCGGCGCGCGTGCGCCCGCCGCAGAAACGCCAGACCGTGCGCGGCAAGGCGGCCAGCGCCCGGGCGATGCGCGCATCGCCCGCCGCGGCAATGACCCGCACCTGCGCGATGCGTTCGTCGGCGAGCAACGCCCGCACCGCCCAGCGCAACATCGGTTCGCCGCGCAACAGACGGTACTGCTTGGGGATGCTGTCCGGATCAACCGCGTCGAGCGAATCGAACTCGCCCGGCCGCCGCTCCACGCGCGCGCAATGCGCGCGCTCGCCAGCGCCGGCGGCGGGGACGATGGCAATGATGCGCGCGCATGTGGAAGAGACGGCCATGGGAAAGAATTTTATAATGGATGGTGATATGTCCGCCCAAGCCAGCATCTCCGTATCACTCCCAAGCACCTCCCGACTCACCGCGGCACTCAAGCCCGGTCAGCGTTATGCCGTGCCGATTCCGCCCGGGTCGGGAGACGCCTGGCTGCTCGCCGACCTGGTGCGCACCGCGGCCAGGCCGCTTGTCGTCTTTACGGCCGATCCGCTCAGCGCGCAGCGCCTGGCGGAGGAAATCACCCTGCTGACGCCAAAGCCGCGGGTGCGGCAGCTGCCCGATTGGGAGACCCTTCCCTACGACAGCTTCTCGCCGCACGAGGACCTCATCTCCGAACGGCTGCGCACCCTGCATGCGCTCATGGGCCGCGGGGTCGACATACTGACCGTGCCGGTCAGCACCGCGCTCTATCACCTGGCACCCCCCGAGTTTCTGGCGGCTTACACCTTTTCGTTCACGCAGCGGGACACGCTCGACGAACAGCGCCTGCGCCGCCAGCTGGCGCTCGCCAACTACACGCACGTCACGCAGGTGACGGCGCCGGGCGAATTCAGCATCCGCGGCGGCCTCATCGACCTGTTCCCGATGGGCTCGGCGCTGCCATACCGCATCGATCTGTTCGACAACGAGATCGAGTCGATACGCTCGTTCGACGTCGACACCCAGCGCAGCCTCTATCCGGTGAAAACCGTCCAGCTGCTGCCTGGGCGGGAATTCCCCATGGACGAAGCGGCGCGCAACCATTTTCGCGCCGCATTCCGCGAAGTATTCGAGGGGGACCCCTCGCGCGCGGCGCCCTATCGCGACATCGGCCACGGCATCGCGTTCGCGGGCATCGAGTACTATCTGCCCCTGTTCTTCGAACACACCGCCACGCTGTTCGACTACCTGCCGCCCGACACGCTGGTCGTCACGCGCGGCGACATCGACGCCGCCATACGGCAGTTCACGCAAGACACGCACAGCCGCTATCAATTCCTCAAGGCCGACCGCGAACGCCCCATACTGCCGCCGGCCGACCTCTTCCTGAGCGACGAGGCCTTTCACGTCCATCTCAAGGCATTCCCGCGTCTGGCGCTGACCGCCGCGGACACGCACTCCGATTTCCAGCCGCCGCCCGATGTTGCCGTCACGCGCCGCGCCGACGACCCGGTCGCGCGCCTGCGCGCCGTCGTATCGCAAGACGCCGGCCACACCATCCTGTGCGCCGATTCCGCCGGCCGACGCGAAACGCTGCTGCAGATGCTGGGGGAATTCAAGCTGGCGCCCGACCACGTGCACGATACGCTGCGCGATGCCCTGGGGGCACCACCGGGGCTCACCCTGACCATCGCCCCCCTGGATGGCGGGTTTCGCATCCCGTCGCTCGCCCTGTCCATCCTGACGGAAAACGATCTCTACCCCAGCCAGGCGGGCGTCCGGCGCCGCGCCCGGCGCGCCCAAGAGGCGGACAGCAATGTCGAAGCCATGGTGCGCGACCTCTCGGAACTGCGCGAGGGCGATCCGGTGGTCCATGCCCAACACGGCATCGGCCGCTACCGTGGTCTGGTCGACATGGATCTGGGCGAGGGGGCGATGGAGTTCCTGCACCTGGAATACGCTGGCGGCGGCACGCTCTACGTGCCCGTGGCCCAGCTGCACCTCATCTCGCGTTACAGCGGCGCCAACCCCGAACACGCCCCGCTGCACGAACTGGGATCGGGCCAATGGGAAAAGGCGCGGCGCAAGGCCGCCCGGCAGGTTCGCGACGCGGCCGCCGAACTGCTGGCGCTGTACGCATTGCGCGCGTCGCGCGAGGGTTACGCGTTCAAACTGCCACCGGGCGATTACGAGGCGTTCGTCGAAGGGTTCGGTTTCGATGAAACGCCCGATCAGGCGGCCGCCATCGCCGCGGTCGTCGGCGACATGACATCGGGCAAGCCGATGGATCGGCTGGTCTGTGGCGACGTGGGTTTCGGCAAGACCGAAGTGGCGCTGCGCGCCGCCTTCCTGGCCGTGCTCAACGGCAAACAGGTGGCGCTGCTCTGCCCCACCACCCTGCTGGCAGAGCAGCATACCCAGACTTTCCTTGACCGTTTCGCCGACTGGCCGGTGAAAATCGCGCAGCTGTCGCGCTTCCGCTCCTCGAAAGAAGTGGACGGCGCCGTGCGCGGCCTGGCCGACGGCAGCGTGGACATCGCCATCGGCACCCACAAGCTGCTTACCGGCAACGTGAAGTTCAAACGGCTGGGGCTGGTCATCATCGACGAGGAACACCGCTTTGGCGTGCGGCAAAAAGAAACGCTGAAGGCGCTGCGCGCGGAAGTCGACGTGCTGACGCTCACCGCCACCCCCATCCCGCGCACACTCGGCATGTCCCTGGAAGGCATACGCGACTTTTCGGTCATCGCCACCGCGCCGCGGCGGCGCCTCGCCATCAAGACCTTCGTGCGGCGCGAAGACGGCAGCACCATCCGCGAGGCCCTGCTGCGCGAACTCAAGCGCGGCGGCCAGGCGTACTTCCTGCACAACGAGGTGGAAACCATCGACAACCGCCGCGCGCGCCTGGAAGCGCTGGTGCCCGAGGCGCGCGTCGCCGTGGCACACGGGCAGATGCCCGAGCGCGAGCTGGAAAACGTGATGAAAGGGTTCTACCAGCAGCGCTACAACGTGCTGCTGTGCACGACCATCATCGAGACCGGAATCGACGTGCCCACCGCCAACACCATCATCATCGAGCGCGCCGACCGCCTGGGGCTTGCCCAGCTTCACCAGTTGCGCGGTCGCGTCGGGCGCTCGCACCACCAGGCTTATGCGTACCTGCTTACGCCCGGCGAGGACGCCATCTCCACCAATGCGAAAAAGCGGCTGGAAGCCGTGCAGTCCATGGAGGAGCTGGGCTCGGGCTTCTACCTGGCGATGCACGACATGGAGATACGCGGAACGGGTGAAATCCTGGGCGATTCGCAGTCGGGCAATATTCACGAGGTGGGCTTCTCACTGTATGCCGACATGCTCGATACCGCCGTGCGCGCCCTGAAGGCGGGCGCCGAACCCGATCTCGACACGCCGTTCACCCGCGTGTGCGAGGTCAACCTGCACGCGTCTTCGCTGCTTCCGTCGGACTACTGCCCCGACGTGCACGCGCGGCTGCAACTCTACAAGCGCCTGTCGCACGCCACCAGCGAAGACGACCTGCTGGCCATTCAAGAGGAACTGATCGACCGCTACGGCAAACTGCCCGAGGCGGCGCGCAACCTGCTGGCCACACACCGGCTGCGCATACGGGCCGAGCCCATGGGCGTCACCAAGATCGACGCCAGCGAATCCCAGGCGCTCATCCAGTTCTCCGATGCCGCGGCAATCGAGCCCCAGCACGTCGTCCAGCTCCTCCAAACACAGAAGAATGTGCGGCTTGCCGGCCAGAACCGGCTCAAAGTCACGCTCGCACAGGGTAGCCCGCTTGCCGGCCGCACCGATGCCGTGCGCAAGATACTGCTCGCGCTGGCCTGATATCGCGCATCACGGCATTTCGACCATGACCTGCCCGGCGCCTCGCTACCCGTTCACCATCCGCGCTGACGCGTGCGACGCATGACTCATCTGATTCTTCAGGCACCCAATCTGGATTCGGCCACGATAGAGAACCTCGCCGCCGACCTCGAGGCCGACGGTGTCCAGTATATGGGACCAACCGTCGTGCGCCTGCTGAACGTGGACGCGACGCGGCAAGCGGAAACGGGCGCGTTCTGCGAAAGCCGACGCATGGATTACGCGTTTCTCGACGCCGTCGCGCGGCTGGCCGATTGCAAGATCCTGGCGTCCGACATGGATTCGACCCTGGTCAACATCGAATGCATCGACGAAATCGCTGACCTCGCCGGCAAAAAGGCGGAAATCGCGGCCATCACCGAAGCAACGATGCGTGGCGAGATCAAGGATTTTTCCGCGAGCCTGCGTCGCCGCGTCAGCCTGCTGCGCGGCGTGCCGGTATCGACACTCGATCGCGTCTACCAGGAGCGCCTGCGACTGAATCCCGGCGCCCAGCAATTGATAACGGGCGTGAAGAAGCACCGCGTGAAAGTCATGCTCGTTTCGGGCGGCTTCACCTTTTTCACGCAACGCCTGGTCGAGCGCCTGGGGCTGCACAGCGCTCACGCAAACGAGCTGGAGATCGTCGACGGCGCACTCACTGGACAGATTCTCGGCCCCATCGTGGACGGGCACGCCAAGGCGGCGTTCCTGCAAGACTTGGCGCAAAGCGAAGCGGCCGCGCCCGAGCAGATCATCGCCATCGGTGATGGCGCCAACGACCTGCCCATGCTGGCGCTTGCCGGTTATTCAGTGGCGTACCGCGCCAAACCGGTGGTGCGCGGCCGGGCGCGGTTCGCATTGAACGTCAGCCCGCTCGACGCCGTGCTGAACTGGTTCCGCCGCAGCCACTGATCCAGAAACCCCTAGTGCCCTGTCTGTCTGGCTAATCCGGATCCTCGACATCCGAATTCAAGCGCTCAAACCAACCAGATAGGGCCCTGGCGCTACTTGCCGCCGCCGTCATCAACGCGTTCCCACAGTGTCACTTCCGACAGCGTGTGCTGGAACTTCCGGCGTGTCTCGCGTATGACGAACGGCACCTCGACCGGCCCGTGCAGCAGCTTGAAATGCGCGCCCAGATGCGCCTTCAGGCCATCGAACGTGGTGTAGCTCTCGCCGTCCTTCTTGAAGCCGCCGACCCACGCTTCACGCGGCGTGTGCTCGACCAGCCAGGTATAGGGCGAGGCCACCATCAGGACACCACCCGCCACGATGCGCTCGTGGATCATATCGAGAAACTTGGCGGGGCTGTAGAGGCGATCGATCAGATTGGCCGCCAGCACGAAATCGTAGCCGGTGTACCGCGGCTTGAGGTTGCAGGCGTCGCCCTGATAGAAATCGACCTTGCCGCGCACGCCGTCGAGACCCAGCGCCGCCAGGCTGCTGGACCGATAGGCCACCAGCTCGCCTTCATCGGCCAGCGCATAACGCAATGTGCCCTGCCCGGCCAGCAGCACGCCCTGCTCGATGAAACGCGCCGAGAAATCAACCCCAGTCGCATGCTTGAAGTAACGCGCAAGCTCGAACGTTGCGCGCCCGGATGCGCAGCCCAGATCCAGGGCATTGTCGCGCCGCCGGCCTTCCAGGAAAGGCCGCGCCAATTCCACCAGGCTGCGCGAGAAATTCGGCACGCCGAAATACTCTGCGCCGTAATGAAACTCTGCATACTCCGACAGCAGCTTATCGGTTTCGTAATAAGGGCTTGGATTCACGGGGACGTCTTCAGAGACAACATAGCGGAACCCCGCGTGCTGGAAGAAATGGCGGCGAAAGGCGTAACGCGAGGCGCGCACGGCCTCGTTGCCGCATGAGATCCACGACCCGCCCTTGAGCAGGTTATGGCGCCCGTCGAATGTCGGCGTCGTGAAATCATCGTAATAAGGATGGGTGTCGAAGCCATCGAACGGATAGGTAGGCGTTTCCGTCCACTGCCAGACGTTGCCCACCACATCATAGAACTGGCCATGACGAAAGCGGTCGACCGGGCATGACGACGCCCAATGATCAAGGTGAATGTTGGCCTCGATGCGCGCTTCCCCCGGGTCGGCGAGGCCGGCAACATCGTACACACGATACCATTCGTCTTCCGTGGGCAGGCGCACCGGCAAGCCGGTCTTGGCCTTCTTCCAGTTGCAGAACGCCTTGGCCTCGTGATAGTTGACCTCCACGGGCCAGCTCCACGGCATGGCCACTTCCTCGGTCATCAACCGCAGACGCCAGCGCGCGCCGTCGCGCACCCAGAACGTCGGGTGCTCGGCACGGCTGTACGCCAGCCATTTGCGGCCTTCGTCCTGCCAATGCGCGGGTTCGCGATAGCCACCGGCGTCGACGAACTCGAGGAACTCGGCGTTGCTGACCAGATAGCGGCCCGCCTGAAAATCGCCCACCCGCTCTTCGTGATGCCCGTACTCGTTGTCCCAGCCGTACTGCGCCGAGGAAAACGCCTTGCCCACGCGCACCATGCCGCCCGGCACGCGCACCAAGTCATTGGCGGGCGGCGTGCCTGGCTCTTCGCGCAGCGCCGGCCAGTTTTCAGAGGGCTGAACGTATTTCAACGCATGCTGGCGTATCAGCACCGATGACGTCTCGAGATGAATGCGCTCGTGTTCGATACCCATGATGACGGCCCACCACGGGCTATTCCAATCGATGGGCGACTTCATGGGGGCGTGATCGATGAGCCGCGCGATCAGCGCGCGCACCCGATCGCGATAATGTTGCACTTCTGCAACAGTGGGCCACTCGTAGTGCGTATCGTCGAGATCGTCCCAGCTCATCTCGTCGACGCCCACCGCGAAAACCGACTCGAGCCGCGCATCGATGCGCTTGTCGATAAGACGCGCCAGCAGCAGCTTGTTCACGAAGAACGTCGCCGTATGGCCCAGATAGAAAATCAACGGGTGGCGCAGCGCAATGGGTTTGGCGTAGTAGGCCGCGTCGCCGGACAAACAGTCGAAAAGCGACTCGTAGCGGTCGAACGTCGACAGAAAATAGGCTTTCAGTGCCGCCCGCAGGCGGGCGACATCGGGATCGGCCAGATTGGGGGTGCGCGGCAGCAGCGCCTCGCCAACCGCATCGCGCGACAGGCTCTTGGCGGCAGTGCTGGAAATTGAATGCATTGACGGTGTCCGTGAATTGTGGGGAAATCGCGGAAAAACGCGATCGCCGCGCGCGAAACCTATCGCGGCACCCCCCGATGCGTTCCATTATAGTAGTTGCACAACTAACTACTAGTAGTAACCCTCAACTTCTCTGAAACCGTCCACGAATGACCGCGTGCCCGTCGCACCGCCGCGCGACCGCCATGAACCACGCGTCAACCGCGGTGCGACGCCGCGCGGGGCACCGGCGCCGCGGCTGACCCTGCGGGGGGGTTGACTGCGGAGGCGGCGCGGCTATGCGCTTGCGCCTGACCGGTCGACGCAGCCTGCCCCGCCGATGAGCCCGCGGGCCGCTGAACCACGGCGGAGCGACCAGGCATCTTGATCAACGCGCGGCGGCGCATCAGGTAGCGATAAACGAAGCCCGGGTAGCCAAGAACGACGAACAGACACAGCGACACGACATAGAACTGCCAGCTCTGCGGAAACGGATTGCCGATATTCGCTTCGAACCCGAAGCCCAGCGCGCCCACCAAGCCATAGAATACCAGCAGCTCGAGCAAGCGCTCGAAGAATGGTTTGGCCACCGGCGCGCCGCGCAGCCGCCAGCCCGGATACGACAGCAGTGCGGCCGCGCCCCCCAGCACCGCCACCAGCTTCACCAGGAACAGTAGCACGGAAGCTTGATCGCCGCCCGAAAAAGTTGCCGAGCCGATCAGCGGCCGGGTGGCATACCCCAGAGCCACCAGCAGCACGAAAAACACCAGCGACTCCAGACCGCGCATCCACCGCGCGCGCGCCGGTTCGCCCGCGTGTTCCCATGGCACCGCCAGAAGGGGGCGTTCGATCAGAAAGGGCAGGTTGGCCGTGACAATGGCAAGACCGATGACGAACCATACCGCAGTGGACTGATCCATACGACCCTCCGTGAATCGACGGCGTTTTCCTGTCTACGAGCCGAACCCGACCGAACTGCCGATGGCCTGAATGCACAAGGCCATCAGGCCACCCGGCACGACCCCCACCACCAGCAGCGCCAGGCCGTTGAGCGACAGCAGCCGGTTGGCGAAGGTGCCCGCGGTACCCGCGACCACCTCGCCCTCGGGTTCGTCGAAATACGCCATCTTGACGACGCGCAAATAATAGAAGGCGCCAATCAGCGACATCATCACCGCGAACACCGCGACCGCCACGTGATCGGCGCCCACCAGCGCCTGCAGCACACTGAGTTTGGCATAGAAGCCCGCGAACGGCGGGATGCCCGCCAATGAAAACATGGCCGCCAGCAGCGCGCCCGCCAGCAGCGGGCTGCGCCGGTTGAGACCCCGCAAATCGGTGATCTGGTCGCATTCGATGCCGCGGCGGGTCATGACCACGATGAGGCCGAAGGTGAGCGACGTTGAAAACACGTAGATCAGCAGATAGAAGAGCGACGCGCCGTAGGCCTGTTCCAGCGCTGGCGGACGATTCTCCACCACCCCCGACAGCAGGCCGAGGAACACATAACCCAGATGGGCGATCATGGAATAAGCGAGCATGCGCTTGAAGCTCGTCTGCGCGATCGCCACGATGTTGCCGACCGCCAGCGACAGCATGGCCAGCAGCAGCAGCATCGGCTGCCAGTCGAGCGCCACGCCGTGCAGGCTCAAGTTGATGAGCCGCACCATCGCCGCGAAGACGGCCAGATACGGCGTCGTGCTGACGACCAGGGTGACCGACGTGGGCGAGCCGTCATAGACATCGGGAACCCACATGTGGAATGGCACTGACCCCAGCTTGAAGGCGAAGGCGGCCACGATGAAGACCGTGCCGAACACCAGCGGCAGGCGCCCGGCGCCGCCGCCGGCGACGACCTGCGCAATCTGGTGCAGCCCCAGCTCGCCCGTGGCGCCGTAGATCATGGACATGCCGTAGAGCAAGATGCCGGACGTCAGCGCCCCCAGCACGAAATATTTCATGGCGGCCTCGGTGGCCACCACGCTGTCGCGCCGCAGCGCAATGAGCGCGTACAGCGAACACGACATCAGTTCGATGCCCATGTACACGGTGATCATGTTGCCGGCCGAGATCATCACCATCTGCCCCATCAGGGTCAGCAGCGTCAGCGAATAGAACTCGCCGCCGGTGAGCATGACCTCGTGCTCCTCGGCGTAGTCGCGCCCGTACACGAGGATGAGCGCGACGGCGATGTACGACGCGATCTTCAGCAGATGCGACAGGGAATCGGCGATGTACATTCCGCCGAAGGCGCTGCCGTGGACCCCTTCACTCCACTGCCACAGCGACACCAGCGTCAGCAGGAACAGCGACGCCAGCGTCAGGGCGAACGTGGTGCGCCGCTGCACCGATTTCACGAACGCATCGGCCAGCAGCACGACCGTTGCCAGGATCAGCAGCAGAATCTCGGGCGCTACGAGGGCTAGTTGAAAAGAGCTATGCATAATGATCCAGGCTTACAGTTTCGAAACGGCGACATGGTTCAACAGGGCCTGCACGGACGCATGCATCGGGTCCGTGAAGAACTGCGGGTAAATGCCAAGATACAGCACCATGATCGCCATCAGCCCCAGAATGAGGAATTCACGCCCGCTCAACTCTTTCATGGCGCGTACCCGGTCATTGCCGATCGGCCCATAGGCCACGCGCTTGAGCATCCACAGCGAGTACGACGCGCCCCAGATCAGCGCGCTGGCCGTCGCCAGGCCGATCCAGAAGTTGTACTGGACGGCGCCCATGATGACCGTGAACTCGCCGACGAACCCGCTGGTGCCCGGCAGGCCGCAATTGGCCATGGAGAACAGCACGAAAAAGGCGACGAACCGCGGCATGGGATTGATGACGCCGCCATAGTCGGCGATGCGCCGCGTGTGCAGGCGGTCGTACATGACGCCGATACACAGGAACATGGCGCCCGACACGAAACCGTGCGAGAGCATCTGCACGATGGCGCCCTCCAGGCCAGCCGCATTGAAAATGAAGAAGCCCAGAGTGACGAACCCCATGTGCGCCACGGACGAATACGCCACCAGCTTCTTCATGTCGTCCTGGACGATGGCCACCAGCCCGATGTAGATGATCGCGATGAGCGACAGGGCGATGATGACTCCCGCCAGCCCATGCGACGCGTCGGGCGCGATGGGCAGCAGAAACCGCAGGAAACCATAGCAGCCCAGCTTGAGCATGACCGCCGCCAGCACGACCGACCCACCCGTCGGCGCCTCGACGTGCGCATCCGGCAGCCAGGTGTGGATCGGCCACATCGGCACCTTCACGGCGAAGGAGGCCCACAGCGCGATGAACACGAACACCTGGGCGGTATAGGTCAGCGGCGTATTCTGCCACTTGTGGACGTCGAACGAATCGCCCGCCGCGTGCCACAGGTAAATGAACGCGATGAGCGTCAGCAGCGAACCCATCAGGGTGTACAGAAAAAACTTCAGCGCCGCGTACACGCGGTTGGGGCCGCCCCACGCGCCGATGATGATGTACATCGGAATCAGCGTGGCCTCGAAGAAGATGTAGAACAGCATGCCGTCGAGCGCGCAGAAGACGCCGACCATGAAGCCCGACAATATGAGGAACGCCGCCATGTACTGCGCCACGTGCTTGGTCACCGACTCCCAGCCGGCCAGCACGACGATCACCGTGATGAACGACGTCAGCAGGACGAACCACAGGGAAATGCCGTCGATTCCCAGGTGGTAGTTCATGGCCAGCGACGGAATCCACGGGACGTTCTCGACGAACTGCATCTGGGCCGTGTGCGGATCGAAGCCGATGTAGAGCGGCAGGGTGACGAGAAAACCCAGGATCGCTCCCGCCAGGGCCAGCTTGCGCGCGATGTCGGGCCGCTTCTCGCTGCCGACCGCCAGCACGATCAGGCCAGCGACGATCGGTACGAAAATCGAAAGCGTTAGCCAGGGGAAAGTAGAAGACGCCATGTCGCTAGCCATCAGTGAACCGTCAGCACGAAGAAGGTAAGGAGAGCCATGATGCCGATGATCATCCCGAATGCGTAGTGATAGATGAATCCGCTCTGCACCAACCGGCCCACTGAAGCCGTCCAGCCGATCAGCCGGGCGCTGCCATTGACGATGCCGTCGATCACGCCGCGGTCGCCGCCCTGCCACAGGCCGTGGCCCAGCGCACGCGCGCCGCGAGCCACCACCTGCTCATTGAACCAGTCGTCGTAGTACTTGTTCACCAGCAGCGTATACAGCCCCGAGAACCGCTTGCTCAGTACCTCCGGCACCCGCGTATCGATCAGGTAGCAGTACCACGCCACCACCAGCCCCGCCAGCAGCAGCCCGAACCCGGGCGAGGTCAGGCCGCTGAGCCCATAGGCCACCCAGCCGCGCCAATGCTCGGCAATTTCGGCCATTGCCGGATGCGCCGCCAGTACGGCGATACTGTGTTCGAAGTAGCCGCCGAACAGCAGCGGATCGATGAAGATGGCGCCCGCGACCACCGAAGGAATCGCCAGCAGCACCAGCGGCACGGTGACCACCCAGGGCGATTCGCGCGGCACGATCTCGTGGTGCCCGGGCTCGCCATGATGCGCGGCCAGTTCGCCGAACTTCGGGTCGTGGAACCGTTCCTTGCCATGGAACACCAGGAAGTACACCCGGAATGAATACAGCGACGTGACGAACAGGCCGGCGAACGTGCAGTAGTAGGCGAAGTGCGCCCCCCACACATTGGCCGCCTCGGCCGCTTCGACGATGTGTTCCTTCGAGTAATAGCCGGCGAAGAACGGCGTGCCCACCAGCGCCAGCGTGGCCAGCAGGAAGGTGATGGCGGTGATGGGCATGTGCTTGCCCAGACCGCCCATGTTGCGGACGTCCTGGTCGTGGTGCATGGCCATGATCACCGAACCGGCGCCCAGGAAAAGCAGCGCCTTGAAGAAGGCGTGCGTCATCAGGTGGAAGATGGCGACCTGATAGGCGGATGCGCCAAGCGCTACCGTCATGTAGCCCAGCTGCGACAGGGTGGAGTAGGCGATGACACGCTTGATGTCGTTCTGCACGATGCCCAGTATGCCCATGAACAGCGCGCCGATGGCGCCGATGACCAGCATGACCGAGAGCGCCACGTTGGAATGCTCGAACACGGGTGAAAAACGCGCCACCATGAAAATTCCTGCGGTCACCATGGTAGCCGCGTGGATCAACGCGGAAATGGGCGTGGGGCCTTCCATGGAATCGGGCAACCACGCGTGCAGCGGCACTTGCGCCGATTTGCCCATGGCCCCCACGAACAGGCACAGACAGGCAACCGTCACCACCCGCCAGTCGGTGCCGGGAAGCACCATGCCTGACAGCTTGCCGGCCTCGCCGAAAATCGTCTCGTAGTGCATGGTGCCGGTGTAGGCGAACAGAATGCCGATGCCGACGATGAAGCCGAAGTCGCCCACGCGGTTGATGATGAAAGCCTTGAGCCCGGCGAAAATGGCGGTGGGCTTGGTGAACCAGAAGCCGATCAGCAGGTACGACACCAGCCCCACCGCCTCCCAGCCGAAGAACAGCTGGAGCATGTTGTTGGCCATGACCAGCATCAGCATCGAGAACGTGAACAGCGAAATGTACGAGAAGAAGCGGTTGTACCCCGGGTCTTCCGCCATATAGCCGATGGTGTAGATGTGCACCATGAGCGACACGAACGAGACGACTGTCATCATCAGCGCCGTGAGGGGGTCGATCAGGAAGCCGATGCTGACCTTGGCGCTGCCGATGAACGTCCAGGTGTAGATGTCGCCATCGAACGTCTGCCCGTGCAGCACCTGGAACAGCACCACGACCGACCCGACGAACGAAATGAATACGGCCAGGATGGTGACACTGTGCGAGCCCGCGCGGCCCAGGAGCCGGCCCATGAAGCCCGTGCCGAAAAACCCGGCCAGAATGGCGCCCACCAGCGGAGCCAGGGCGACAATGAGATAAAGCGTGGTTGAACTCATGATCGTTGCGGCTCCATCAACCCTTGAGATGATCCAGTTCTTCGACGTTGATCGTATTCAGATTACGGAACAGCAAGACCAGAATCGCCAGCCCGATGGCCGTCTCCGCCGCCGCCACCGTAAGAATGAAGAAGACGAACACCTGCCCCGCGGCATTGCCGGACCAGCTGGAGAAGGCGACGAAATTCATGTTCGCCGCCAGCAGAATGAGCTCGATCGACATCAGCAGGATGATGAGATTGCGGCGGTTCAGAAAGAAACCGAAGATGCCGATGGCGAACAGAATGGCACCCAGCACCAGATAGTGCGCAAGCGTGATGGTCATCATTTGGCTTCCCCCTTTGCCGGGTCCGGCACGCCTGGCGCTTCCGCCGGCGCCGGCGGGTGTTCCGTCTGGGACGGCAGATCGACCAGCCGCAGGCGGTCGCGCGCGCGCACCCGCACCTGATCGCCCGGCCGCTGGAACTTCGCATCGCGCCGATGGCGCAACGTGAGCGCGATGGCCGACACCATGCCCACCAGCAGGATCACCGCGCCAACTTCGACGGCAAACAGATAGTGCGAGTACATGGCCACGCCCAGGGCGTGGGTGTTGTCGTAGTTGGCCGGCAGCGGCTTGGGCGCGTCCGCGCCAGCCCACGACTTGATCACCACGAACGCCATCTCGAGAACCATCACGATGCCGATCACCAGCCCCAGCGGGAGATAGGCCTTCAGGCCCTCGCGCGTGGGGCCATCGCGAAAATCCAGCATCATGACGACGAAAAGGAACAGCACCATGACGGCGCCCACGTAGACCAGCACCAGCAGCAGCGCCAGGAATTCAGCGTTGAGCAGAATCCACAGCATGGCGGCGGTGAAGAACGCAAGTATCAGGTGCAGCACGCCCGTGACCGGGTTGTTCGCGGTAATGACGCGAAACGCGGCAATGACGAGTACCAGTGAAAACAGATAAAACAGAATGGAGTTGAAGATCATGAGTGTCGGGCCCTGACGTCAGCGATAGCGGGCGTCAGCCGCGCGGTCCGCCGCGATTTCCTTTTCGTAGCGGTCGCCCACCGCCAGCAGCATGTCTTTGGTGAAGTACAAATCACCCCGCTCTTCGCCGTGGTATTCGGAGATGCGGGTTTCAACGATGGAGTCCACCGGGCAGCTTTCTTCACAGAAACCGCAGAAAATGCACTTGTAGAGATCGATGTCGTAGCGGGTGGTGCGCCGCGTACCGTCGTCGCGCTCGGCCGATTCGATGGTGATGGCCAGCGCCGGGCAAACCGCCTCGCACAATTTACAGGCAATGCAACGCTCTTCCCCATTGGGGTAGCGGCGCAACGCATGCAGGCCGCGGAACCGCGGCGACTTCGGCGTTTTCTCTTCCGGATAGCGCAGCGTAACCTTGCGGCGGAAGAAATACTTGCCGGTCAGGCGCAGCCCTTCGAACATTTCGGTCAGCATCAGACTGCTGAAAAAATCCTTGATTGCTTCCATGATTAGCCTCCGGACACGATCAGTGCCAGATATTCCAGGGCGTCTGCATCCAGATCGCGACGACCAGCAGCCACACCCCGGTGAGCGGAATGAAAACCTTCCAGCCCAGCCGCATGATCTGATCGTAACGGTAGCGCGGGAACGTCGCGCGGAACCAGATGAACATCGATACCACGAAAAACGTCTTGATGCCCAGCCAGATCCAGCCGGGAACCCAGGTGAATGGGGCGAAGTCGAGCGGCGGCATCCAGCCGCCCAAAAACATGACGGACGCCAGCGACGAGAGCAGGATCATGTTGGCGTACTCGCCAAGAAAGAACAGGGCGAACGCCATGCCGGAGTATTCCACCATGTGGCCGGCCACGATTTCCGATTCCCCCTCGACCACGTCGAACGGGTGGCGGTTGGTTTCGGCCACCGACGACACCACGTAGATCACGAACAGCGGCAGCAGCGGCAGCCAGTTCCACGACATGAACGCCACGCCATGCGAGGCGAACCACCCCTGCGCCTGACCATCGACGATGCCGTTCATGCGCAGCGTGCCCGACACCAGCAGCACGGTCACCATGACGAAGCCAACGGGCAGCTCATACGAGATCATCTGCGCCGAGGCGCGCAGAGCGCCCAGCAACGCATACTTCGAGTTCGACGCCCATCCCGCGACGATGACGCCGTACACGCCCAGCGAAGTGATCGCCATGACATACAGCAGCCCGCCGTTGATGTTCGACAGCACGGCCTCGGGTCCGAACGGAATGACCGCCCACGCCGCCAGCGCGGGCATGAGCGTCACCACCGGCGCCAGGATGAACAGCACCTTGTTGGAACGAGTGGGCTGGATGACTTCCTTGAGCAGCAGCTTGAAGACGTCGGCGAACGGCTGCAGCAGGCCGCGATAGCCCACGCGCGTGGGCCCCAGGCGCACGTGCATGGCGCCGATCATCTTGCGTTCCCAGTAGGTGAGATACGCCACGCACAGGATGATGGGTATGGCAATGATGAGAATCTTGATGACGATCCATACCACCAGCCAGGGTGTAGGCCCCAGCAGACTGGAGCCGTAATCTTCGAAGGCGGTCAGCCAATTCATGCCTGCTCCACGGTGATTTGCGCGAACGCGCTTCCCAGCGGCGCGGTTTCGGCGAACCCGGCCGATATGCGTACGCAGCCGGGTGCCACGGTGTCATCGCCCAGCGCCGTCAGCGCCACCTCGCCCTGGGCCGAGCGCACCCGCACGCGCGCGCCCGACGCGATACCCAGCTGACGCAGCGTGGCGCCGGCCATACAGGCCTCGGGCGCGCGCGAATCCGACGTCTGCTGCAGCGGCTCGGCGCGCCGCACCATGGGGTCGGTGCGATAGATGGGCACGTCGGCAATGCGTTCCAGCCCGTCGAGCGCCTGCCCGGTGCCGACCGCCGCGCGAATCTCGTTCGAGAGCCGCCCCTGCACCCCGTCGACCAGCACGCTGTCGCGCACCGACTCGGAGGTTTCGTCGTCAAACCCCGGCAGTTGGAACAGATTGCCCAGAACCCGCAGCACCTTCCACGCCGGACGCGTGTCGCCGTAAGTCTCGACCGTACCCTTGAAGCTCTGCACCCGCCCCTCCGCATTGACGAACGTACCCGAGGTTTCGGTGAACGGCGAGATCGGCAGCATGACCTGCGCCCAATCCTCGGCGGCCGAGCGGTACGACGTGAGCGCCACGGCGAATTCCGCGGCCCGCAGCGACTGCACGGCGCGCGCGCCCTCGTCGGCGTCGAGCGCCGGTTCGGCATGCAACACCAGGTACGCCTTGAGCGGCTGCGCCAGCATCTGGCGGGCATTCAGACCGCCATCGCGCGGCGTTGCCTGCGCCAGATAACCGCCAACCGTATTGCCGCCCTCCGTGAGGAACCCGAAGCTCGCGCCCACCAGCGCGGCAAGCGCCGACGCGTTGGCGGCGATGAGCGACGCCTGGGGAGACGCAGCCGCCACGTTGCCGATGAACACCGCCGTTTTCTTGCCCGACGCCAGACTGGCGGCAATGCGGCGCGCGTCGTCCGACGGCGCGACATCGGCCAGCGCCGCGGGCACTGGCTGCCCCGCCGCCTGCGCCGCGGCAACCAGCACCTGGGCAATGGCGCGCGGATACGCGCTGGGAGCCACATTCATGCGGTCATGGACGAAAACGAACAGCGGGTCGTCGGCCACCGAGCCGACGAACGACACCTGGGTGCCCCGCTTGACGGCTTCGCGCAGGCGATGCGCCATGAGCGGATGATCCTTGCGCAGGAACGAGCCCACCACCAGCACACGGTCGAGACGTTCCAGTTCGGCGATCGGCAGGCCCAGCCACGGCACTCCGGCCAGCGCCCCGTCCAGCCCGTCATCGGTCCGGCGCAGACGGAAATCAACGTTCTGCGAGCCCAGGGCGCGCGTAAGACGCGCCAGCAGCGCCAGCTCTTCGGTGGTGGCCATATAGCTGCCGATGGCCCCCAACTGATCGTCGCCATGGCGTTCGCGCACCTGGCCGATGCCTTTGACCACCGCGGTCAGCGCGTCGCTCCACGACGCCTCGCGCCACTGCCCGCCCTCTTTGATCATGGGGTGCGTGAGGCGGTCCTCGACGTACAGCCCTTTATAGGCGAAGCGGTCGCGGTCGCTGATCCAGCACTCGTTGACCGGTTCGTTCTCGAACGGCACCACGCGCAGCACGCGATGGTCCTTGACCTGGACGACCAGGTTCGCGCCCAGGCTGTCGTGCGGGCTGACCGAGCGGCGGCGCGCGAGCTCCCAGGTGCGGGCGGCGAACCGGAAGGGTTTCGACGTGAGCGCGCCCACCGGGCAGATATCGATCATGTTGCCGGAGAGTTCGGAGTCGACCGCCCGTCCGACGAAAGTGGTGATCTCGGAGAATTCGGTGCGGTTGACCATGCCGATTTCCATGATGCCGCCGATTTCGATGCCAAAACGAATGCAGCGCGTGCAATGGATGCAGCGCTGCATTTCCTCGGCCGAAATCAGCGGCCCCATGGGCTTGGCCACCACGACACGCTTGGTTTCTTTATAGCGCGATCCCGACGCGCCATAGCCCACGGCCAGATCCTGCAGCTGGCACTCGCCGCCCTGGTCGCACACCGGGCAATCCAGCGGGTGATTGATCAGCAGGAACTCCATCACACTCTTTTGCGCGGCGATCGCCTTCGCCGAATTGGTATAGACCACCATGCCGTTGGTCACCGGCGTCGCGCACGCGGGCATGACCTTGGGCGCCTTCTCGATCTCGACCAGACACATGCGGCAGTTCGCCGCGATGGTGAGCTTCTTGTGATAACAGAAATGCGGCACATAGATTCCCGCTTCATGCGCCGCGCGGATGACCATGGTGCCCTCTTGGGCCTGAACCTTAATGCCGTCGATGGTGAGTTCAACCATTACCGTACCCTGCAAATTGCACTACAGATACTTGGGCACCACGCAGCACTTGTGCTCGACGTGGTACGCGAATTCGTCGCGGAAATGCTTGATGAAACTGCGCACCGGCATGGCCGCCGCATCACCGAACGCGCAGATGGTGCGCCCCATGATGTTGTGGGCGACGTCGTCGAGCACATCCATGTCTTCCGCCCGGCCCTCACCGTGCTCGATGCGATTGACCATGCGGTACAGCCACCCCGTGCCCTCGCGGCACGGCGTGCACTGCCCGCAACTTTCCTCGAAGTAGAAGTAGGAAAGGCGCAGCAGCGACTTCACCATGCAGCGCGTATCGTCCATGACGATGACCGCCCCCGAGCCCAGCATGGAACCTGCCTTGGCGATCGAATCGTAATCCATGTTGAGGGTCATCATGACGCTGGCCGGCAGCACCGGTGCGCTGGACCCGCCCGGCACCACCGCCTTGAGCGCGCGCCCGCCGCGCACGCCGCCGGCCAGTTCGAGCAGCTTGGTGAACGGCGTGCCGAGCGGCACCTCATAGTTGCCGGGCAGTTCCACATCGCCCGTGACGGAGAAGATTTTGGTGCCGCCCGCCTTCGGCACGCCAAGGTCGAGAAATTCCTGCGCACTATGCCGGAAAATCCACGGCACCGCGGCGAACGTTTCCGTGTTGTTGATGGTGGTTGGCCGGCCGTACAGCCCGAACCCCGCGGGAAACGGCGGCTTGAAGCGCGGCAGCCCGCGTTTGCCCTCGAGCGACTCCAGCAGCGCCGTTTCCTCGCCGCAGATGTAGGCGCCATAGCCATGGAACGCATGAATCTGGAAATTGAAGCCCGACCCGAAAATGTTCTTGCCCAGGATGCCCGCCGCGCGCGCCTCTTCCAGCGCCTCCTGGAAGCGTTCATACACTTCGAAGATTTCGCCGTGGATGTAGTTGTAGGCCGTGTCGATGCCCATGGCGTAGGCGCCGATGGCGATGCCCTCGATCACGATGTGCGGATTGAAGCGCAGGATGTCGCGATCTTTGAACGTGCCCGGCTCGCCCTCGTCGGAATTGCAGATGAGGTACTTCTGGCCCGGCAGGGTGCGCGGAATGAAACTCCATTTCAGGCCGGTGGGAAAGCCCGCGCCGCCACGCCCGCGCAGCCCCGCCGCCTTGACCTCCGCAATGACATCCTCTTGCTTCATGGGGGTGGTGAGAATCTTGCGCAACGCCTCGTAGCCGCCACGCGCCATGTAATCCTTCAGATGCCAGTTGGCGCCGTCCAGCCCATCGAAGATCAGCGGATTGATGTGGCGGCCATGGCACATCAGGCTGTTGGACAGGTCGCCGCCCGGATTGCCGTCGAGCCCCTGCGAAAATTCCTTGAACACGGGCGCCGTCATGCCTTTCCCTCCCGGCGTATCAGATCGATCATGGCGTCGAGCTTGTCGTCGGACATGCGCACACACATCTGCTTGTTGTTGACCAGCACCAGCGGCGCATCGCCGCACGCCCCCATGCACTCGGCCTCGACCACCGTGAAGAGGCCGTCGGGCGTGGTGCCGCCCAGATCGACCCCCAGCTTCTCGCGGATGTGGGCCAGCGCCTTCTCGGCGCCGCACAGCGCACAGGGCAGATTGGTGCAGACCGCCAGCTTGTAGCGGCCCACGGGTTTGGTGTCGAGCATGTTGTAGAACGACGCCACCTCTTGCACCGCGATGGGCGGAACGCCCAGGTAATTGGCCACGTCCTCGACGATCTCGGGCGACACCCAGCCTTTCTCGTCCTGGGCGATCGTCAGCGACGCCAGCACGGCGGAGCGCGCCTTGCCCTGCGGAAACTTGGTGACTTCCTCGTCGATCTTGCGGTAGGCTTGTTCGGAAAGCAGCATAAGTGAAACCCGTAAATGAATCGGCCGCCTAACGGTCGATTTCACCAAACACGATGTCTATCGTGCCTATCAGCGTGACCACGTCAGAAATCATGTGGCCGCGCGCCAGTTCGTCGAGCGCCTGCAGGTGTGCGAAGCCGGGCGCGCGTATCTTCATGCGGTATGGCTTGTTGGCGCCATCGGACACCAGGTAAATGCCGAATTCGCCCTTGGGATGCTCGATGCTGGCGTAGGCCTCGCCGCTGGGCACGTGCATGCCCTCGGTGAACAGCTTGAAATGGTGAATGAGGTCTTCCATGCCCCACTTCATGCGCGCGCGCGGCGGCGGCGCCACCTTGTAATTGCTGACGATGACCGGGCCGGGATTATTGCGCAGCCAGTTCACGCACTGGCGGATGATGCGGTTGCTCTCGCGCATCTCGGCGATGCGCACAAGATAGCGGTCGTAGCTGTCGCCGTTGGTGCCCACCGGAATGTCGAATTCCAGCCGGTCGTAGACCTCGTACGGCTGTTTGCGGCGCAAATCCCACTCCACGCCCGACCCGCGCAACATGGGGCCGGTGAAGCCCAGCGCCTTGGCGCGTTCAGGGTCCATGACGCCTATGCCCACCAGGCGCTGCTTCCAGATGCGGTTCTCGGTGAGCAGCACCTCGTACTCGTCCACACAGGTGGGGAAGCGATTGGTGAAGTCTTCGATGAAATCGAGCAGCGTGCCCGAGCGCGCCTCGTTCATGGCGCGCAGCTCTTTGGCCCCGCGATATTTGCTGGTGTCGCCGTATTGCGGCATGGAATCGGGCAAATCGCGGTAGACCCCGCCCGGGCGGTAGTAGGCGGCGTGCATGCGCGCCCCCGACGCGGCCTCGTAGCAGTCCATGAGGTCTTCGCGCTCGCGAAACGCGTACAGGAACACGCCCATGGCGCCCACGTCGAGCGCGTGCGAGCCCAGGAACATCAGGTGGTTCAGAATGCGCGTGATCTCGTCGAACATCACGCGGATGTATTGCGCCCGCAGCGGCACCTCGATGCCCAGCAGCTTTTCGATCGCCATCACATAGGCGTGCTCGTTGCACATCATGGACACGTAATCCAGCCGGTCCATGTATGGCAGCGACTGAATGAAGGTCTTGTGCTCGGCCAATTTTTCGGTGGCGCGGTGCAGCAGGCCAATGTGCGGGTCGGCGCGCTGCACGACCTCGCCGTCGAGTTCCAGCACCAGACGCAGCACGCCGTGCGCCGCCGGATGCTGGGGCCCGAAGTTCAGGGTGTAGTTCTTGATTTCGGCCATCGTCTATCGCCCCTGCCCGTATTTGTCTTCCCGCACCACGCGCGGCGTGATTTCGCGCGGCTCGATCGTGACCGGCTGGTAGATCACCCGCTTCTGCTCGGTGTCGTAGCGCATCTCCACATTGCCCGACAGCGGAAAATCCTTGCGGAAGGGATGGCCGATGAAACCATAATCGGTGAGGATGCGGCGCAAGTCGGGATGGCCTTCGAACACGACGCCGAACAGGTCGAACGCCTCGCGCTCGTACCAGTTGACGCCTGGCCAGACGTCGACCAGCGACGCGATCACCGGGAATTCGTCGTTGGGAACCCAGGTGCGCACGCGCAGGCGCCAATTGTGCGCAATCGACAGCAGATGCACCACCACCGCGTAGCGGGTGGGATGGCGCGCGGGCGCCGGCGCGCCGGGGAAGGTCGGCAAACCGTACGTGGAATAGTCGACTGCGCAGAGATCGATACAGGTCTCGAACCGCAGTGCGGCCTGATCGCGCAGCGCAAGGCAGCTGTCGATCCATGCGCCGGCCGACACCTCCAGGGTGAGCTCGTCAAGCCTTTCGACCAGCGCGGCGCCCTCGCCGAACTGCGCCAGCAGGTTGGTTTTTAGCGTTTCAAGCCGCGTCATGGTCCCAGCCGTTGAACAGGAAGAAAAGACGGCCCGTCATGATCAGCGGGCAATCGTGTTGGTCAGGCGGATTTTGTTCTGCATCTGCAGCAGGCCGTAGACCAGCGCCTCGGCCGTCGGCGGGCAGCCGGGCACGTAAATGTCGACCGGCACGATGCGGTCGCAGCCGCGCACGACGGAATAGGAGTAATGGTAGTAGCCGCCGCCGTTCGCGCACGACCCCATGGAGACGACCCAGCGCGGCTCGGGCATCTGGTCGTAGACCTTGCGCAGCGCCGGCGCCATCTTGTTGCACAAGGTGCCCGCCACGATCATCAGGTCGGACTGGCGCGGGCTGGGCCGGAAAATGATACCGAATTGGTCGAGGTCATACCGCGCGGCGCCGGCGTGCATCATTTCCACCGCGCAACAGGCCAACCCGAACGTCATGGGCCACAAAGACCCGGTGCGCGCCCAGTTCAGGAACTTGTCGGCGCTGGTCGTCATGAAACCCTGCTTCATGACACCTTCTTCGGTTTCGGTCGTAGCCATAGTCTTGCCTCTATAAAGCGTAAAACACGCGCGAACAAGCGCGGACATCGCGCCGGGCCCGCACGTTCACACCGATGCGACG
>SCQX01000175.1 GCA_004298545.1 Candidimonas sp.
CGTGATGTAGCGCCGCACGATCGCGTCCAGCGACGCGAACGGTTCATCCATCAGAAGAAGTTTCGGATGCAGGGCCAGTACCTGCGCGATCGATACCCGCTTGCGCTGGCCCCCCGAGAGTTCGTTCGGGTAGCGCGTACCCAGGCCGGCGAGTCCGACCGAGTTCAGCCATTGATCCGCGCAAGCGCGCGCATCGGAGCGACTCGCGCCGTGTGCCCGCAAGCCCAGTGCGACGTTTTCACGGGCCGTGCGCCAGGGCAGCAGCGCGTCATCCTGAAACAGGATGCCCACCTCGCGGGGCCCAACCGCCACGGAGACCGACCCACGGCTTGCCGCCTGAAGGCGGGAAATTATGCGCAGCAACGTACTCTTGCCGCACCCCGAAGGGCCGACGATGCTGACGAGCTCCCCGCGTCCCACGGACAGATTCACGTCTTCCAGGACCGGCTGCGCCTCCCCGTAACGAAGATCGAGGCCAGAGACGGCAAGCATCAAGCTTCCAGCAAGAAGGTCGAGCCCGGAGATCGTCGACATCAAGTACCCAATACTGCCTGATCGAGCAGCACGTTCAGGTCGACAGGCTTGCTCTGCACCCCCGCATCCACCTGTATCCGCATGACGCGCTCGCAGGCGCTGCGGTCGATCTGGACGCGAGACGGATAGAGCGACTGGCGATGCTTGTCGAGCGCCTGCGCCAGCACGTCGATATTTCCCCCGGCCACGAGAATGTCGGGCAAGGCTTTGATGACATCGCCGATCGGCGCTTCCTTCATGTACTTCAAGCCCGCGGCCAGCGCCTGCCCAAGCCGACGCATCTGCGCCAGTCGCGCGCCGACCTCGCCCGAGCGCACCGCAACTCCCATGAACGCGTAGGGGCCGCCGAGATACCGTTTCGCATCCGCGAGATCCATGAGGTTCACCAGCGTACGCGCGCCTTCTTTGCCCAACAGCGTCAGGCCGGGCTCCTGCACCATGCCGGCATCCACCTGGCCGAGGCGCAGCGCCTGGTACAGGTTGGGCCCCAGCGTGGCGAATTGCACCGTCTCCGGATCCACCCCATTGCGTTTGAGCAGGTAAATGGCCAGGGCATGGTCGGCGTTTCCCAGCTGGGCCACGCCCAGGATTTTCCCCTTGAGATCGGTGATGGCGGTGATTTTCCCCGCCATCCGGGGGCTGGTTGCCAGCGCGAAAAGCGGTAGCCGGCCTGTTTCCGCAAACCGCACGATGCCCGCTTTGTGCGAAAACGCGTTCAGCGCCGCGTCGAACGACGTGGCCGCGTAATCGACCCCGCCCGAATTGAGCGCCTGCAGCGCGGCCGACCCCCCGCGACTGTAGACGAGCTGCACGTCCAGGCCCTGCTCGGCGAAAAACCCCGCCGCACGCGTCACCTCATAGGGCACCACGCAAAGCAGCTGGCTGCAAAACGCGAGCTTTACCGGCTCGTTCGCCGCGAGCGCATACGCGGGAAGCGCGGCAATCGCCGCGGCGCCACCCATGACGCCGCCAATTCTCTTGAGCACCGCGCGGCGGCTTATCCCGCGGGTGGTACCCACGAACGGCGACCCGCCCTCACCACACTCGTCACCGCAGTGGCTCATCGACGACCCCTCCAATCACCTGGCGCGTCCAGACAGCGCGCCGAATCCGCCAGATTCTAAGTCAAAGCCAAATGGATTTGAGTTCTATCTATATAATGGCTCGCACCGCTCGCCCCCTTCTCTAAACGGAACATGAACGCACCTTTCACGCTTGCCCCGCTACCCGACGCCAACGGTTTCTATGGCCCCTACGGCGGCCAGGAGGTACCACCACCGGTAAAAGCGGCAATGGACGATATCGCGCGCGTCTACGCAGAGATCACGCGGCGCGAAGACTTCCAGAATGAACTCGCGCAGCTCTATGCCGACTACGTCGGTCGCCCAAGCCCGATTTTCCACGCGCGGCGCCTGTCGGACCAGCTGGGTGGCGCACAAATCCACTTGAAGCGCGAAGACCTCAACCACACGGGCGCGCACAAGATCAATCACTGCCTGGGGGAAGTGCTCGTCGCCAAACACATGGGCAAGAAGAAGGTCATC
>SCQX01000176.1 GCA_004298545.1 Candidimonas sp.
GGGAACGGCCGGCCAGTCAGCCGTCCACGACCGACCATCGCGGAGAACGAACCATGCTGCTCACCGTCTTTCTTGGCTCGCTGATCGGTCTGGTCATGGGACTGACCGGCGCCGGCGGCGGCATTCTGGCGGTGCCCGCGCTGGTTGCGGGGCTGGGCTTCAGCATGGCGGCGGCTGTACCGGTCTCTCTGATGGCCGTCGGGGCGTCGGCGTTCGTCGGTGCACTGGACGGACTGTCGAAGAAAATTGTGCGGTACCGCGCCGCGGCGCTGATGGCCGCGCTGGGGTCGCTGACGTCTTACGTCGGCATCGCTCTGGCACGAATCATGCCCGAGTCCGCGCTGATGACACTATTTGCGTTCGTCATGCTGCTGGCCGCCTGGCGCATGGCGCGCGGCACGCAACAGGCCCTCGCGGCAGGTGTGCCCCAACCGCCGAAAAGCTGCATGATCGACCCGGGCACCGGCAAGCTCAGATGGACGCCACGGTGCGCCGCGACCCTGGCAGGAATCGGCGCGGCCACCGGCCTGTTCGCGGGTCTGCTCGGCGTCGGTGGCGGGTTCATCGTGGTACCCGCATTCAAGCGCTTCACCAACGTCGACATGCACAGTATCGTTGCCACATCGCTTTGCGTGATCGCGCTGATCGCCATCGGAACGGTCGCAACCCTGCTGGCGCGCGGAACGCCCATCACCGCTACTGGCTGGTACTTCGTGGTGGCCGCCGTCGCCGGCATGATCGTCGGTCGCCTGCTGGCGGCACACATGCCGGCGCACTTCCTGCAAGGTGCTTTCGCGGCAATCGCCGCCGCGGTTGCCGCCATTCTGCTGCTCAGAACCTATATGCCAGGCGTGCTGACCTGATGTACCAGCGCCCGGCGCGCGGGCGATGAACCGCCGCGATCAACCCTTGACCTTGCAGTTCCTGGCAATGATGGTGTTGACCGGTGCGCCGCCGCTGGCGGTGGTGTCGGCGCGCGTCAGCATGTCGCCGTCGACCTGAGCGGCATTCACGACCGTGAACTGGCCCGTTGTCCACGTATAACCGTTGCCGGCGAAGGTATTGCCAACCATGTTGACCTTACTGTCGGTGGTGCGCGTCAGCGCAATGGCCTGATCGTCGTAAATAATCTGCGCCGTGACCGGATCGCTGCCCTGGAAGGTGTACTGCACCTCCAGATTCACCGACCGCTGTCCGGGTGCGTGGCATTCATAATTCACCGTTTTTTGCGCCAGCTGATTCGGCGTGGTCGCCGTTCTGGTAGTGGAGCAGGCCGATAGCGTGACACACAGCGCCGCGCCCAGCACACCCGCCAAATGGTATTTCTTCATAGTCCATCCTTTCTGAAAGGCCAAGCCATACGGCCTGCCCCGAGACCGCTCATTTTATAGCGTTTGAAATGCCATCCCCGCACGTTCTGTAAGCGCGCGTATGAAGACGCTACGGCACGCCGCCTCGCGAAACCGCTAGAAATGGAGCGGCTGAAAGTAGCCCGTCAGTTCAAGATAGCCGCGCCCGACACGCCGCCCATCACTATCCGCCGACACCGCCCCTTCCCAGTAGACTGCCCCCGTGCTCGCGCGCGTGTCGAGTTCCTGATCGGCCATCAGCGGCTGGATGTCGAGGGTGAGATCGCCCGCCCGCAGGCGCATTGCAATGGGGTAATTTGTGTCGGTTCGGGGAGATCGCCACCAGTGCTCGGGGGCAAATGCCACCGCCGATGGCGGCAATACCGTGACATGCCCGTTCGCCGCGCGCAGCGTGCCGCCCGCCCACAGCGCGGTGCCTTTCTTGTCGCGGATGCGAAACGCCATCAAGGCCCCGCCGTCATCGAAGTTGATGCCAGTCCAGTCCCAACCGACCGCGCCGGCCGCAAGCACTTCCGACGACCACTCATGATCCAGCCACGCAGTGCCGGTGACGGTGGCGCGCGCCCCATTGCGCGTCACCGTTCCAACCACGGCAAGCTGCGGCATGCTGTAGTAATAACTAGCCTGCGCCGGCGACGGCCCCTTGCGGCTGTACCCCGCGTCACCCTCCGGCAGGACCGGTTCCGTGGGTTTGAACGTCAGGTCGAATGTGAACTCGCGGGCTTGCACCACAGCGCAGTAAAGGCCACCGGCGCCGCGCGCCAGCGACCAGTCACCGATATGGATCCGCGTATCGCCGACGGCGGCGCCAGCCAGATCAAACCCGGCGCGCGCCGCGCGCTGATCGTGCAGGAGGCGGCCGACTTTCGGATCGGCAAGGGCCGCATGCGCGAAGATGAGTTGTTTCGGCGCAAAGCGACTGGGGTCGCGTTGATCCAGCGATGGGCGCGAACGAAAGAAAGTGACTTGAAACCCCAGTGGCTCACCGGAGGCCGGGTGCAGCCAGCCGGTGATGTACCACCACTCGGTGCGAAACGCCGGATGCGCGCCATAATCGGCGGGGAACCGCAGTGCCACGCCCGGTACCACCGCTGGGTAATCCGGCAGCGCGCCGGCGGCCAGTGCCGATCCGCCCACCAGCCACCATACCAGCAAGAGAAGAAAACGCCGTGGCGAGCGTCGCATCACCAGTCCTCGCGCACGGCGCGCACGACTTCGCCCGACATGACGCGCCGCCCACTGATCACCGCGGTCAGCGACGCGGCGGCGAGCAGTGCGAGGGCGGCCGCGCCGAGCAGGCCCCATGGCGTGTGCATCGACATCGTCCAATGAAACGACTGGGGGTTGACGATCGTCACCAGTATCAGCGCCACGCCCCAACCCAGCACAAGCCCCATCACCACCCCCAACAGCCCAAGCAGCGCGCCTTCGATCGCCAGCACCAAACCGACCTGGGCACGCGTCACCCCGATATGCCGCAGCATGCCGAACTCGCGCGCACGGGCCAGCGCCTGCGCGCCAAAGCTGACGGCCACGCCGAACACACCGATGACGATCGCCACGCCTTCCAGCAGATAAGTGACCGCGAAACTGCGATCGAAAATACGCACACTGGCGGCACGCATGTCGCCAGCGGATTCGAACTCGATCCGACCCGCCCCCTGCAGGCGCTCGCGTATGGCGCGGGCAGCCTGCGCGACTGTCGTGTGCGGCGCAAGCCACAGCGCGGCCTCCGTGGCGCGCAGCCCTCCCGTGAAACGACGCGCGTCGCTGGTGCTCATCACGATTGCCCCGAACTGCCGCGCATAATCGCGCCACACCCCCGCCACCGTGAACGCCCGCCGCTGCCCTGCCAGCGGCAGTTCGATATGCGCCCCCACGCGCATCCCGTACAAATCGACCATGGCTTCGCTCACCCATACCGGCGGCGGCCCCGTCGCCGGATCGACGGTGGCGCCCAGCAGCGCCAGGCGCTTCTCCGGATGGCGTGGGTCGATCGGTCGAACGATCAACGCGACCGGCGGCAAGCGCGGATTCAACGTGAGTTGATCGGTTCGCATGAATTCAATGTTTTCAATGCCGGGCAAGGCTGCGAGTGCGCGCCGTTCCTCATCGGAAAAATAGCCGGTCGTACCCCCGCCCGCAGCCCGCAGGTATAGTTGCGCCGGCAGCACAGTGTCGAGCCATGCTTCAAACGAACCGCGGAAACTGCTCACCATGATCGCCATCGCCGCCATCAAGCCGAAGCTCACGACCACGCCTGCCAGCCCGATGGCCATGCGGCGCGGCGCACCCGCCAGCTGTGCAGTCGCCAGAAACGGCACGGCACGATGCGGGCGCGGCAGCATGCGGAACACCCAGCGCGCCAGATGCGGTATCCATAAAACGGTACCGGTCAACAGCAGCGCAATCGACAGATAGGCAAATAGCGGCAAACCGTCCACCGGCCCGGCCCCTGTCAGGGCAACGCCGGCCGCAACCAAGGCCAGCGCGGGCCACACGGTGCGCATGCGCGTGGCCGCGTCGCCGTCGTCACCCGCCTTGAGCGCGGCGGCCGGCGACGCCGAAGAAACTTCCCACGCGGGAACCGTGCCCCCCAACACCGCCGCCGCCACACCCAGGGCGAAAAACGACAACGCGGCCGGTACCCCAAGGCGCAGAGTGGGCTGCACGCCGGGAAAATACCCTCCCCCCAGATCACCACCGCCGTAACGCAATACCGCAGCGGCCAACAGGGCACCCAGCAGTACGCCAAGCGCCGCCCCCGCCACACCCAGTACCAGGCTCTCGGTGACGATCAGCCGCAGCAATCCGC
The DNA here is from genome assembly GCA_004298545.1 of Candidimonas sp. GTDB lineage: Bacteria > Pseudomonadota > Gammaproteobacteria > Burkholderiales > Burkholderiaceae_B > SCQX01. The sequence goes on from SCQX01000176.1 coordinate 4,186, forward strand.
GGCGCGTCACCCCCAGGGCGCGCAACAAGGCAAATTGCGCACGCCGCGACAATACCGACAGCGACTGTCCGGAAAATACCAGAAAGGCACCCGTGAATAGCGCCACCAGCGCCAATACGTTCAGGTTGACGCGATACGCCAGCGACAGATTGGACAGGAGATGCCGCGTGTCTTCGGGGGTGACCGCCACGACGCCCGGCGGCAAAAGCGCCGCGACTTTCTCGCGGAAAGCGGCAACATCTACGCCTGACCGCAACCGCAGATCGATCCGCTGCAGCCGACCCAGCGTGCCGAACCGCCACTGCGCCGCGCCAATGTCCATCACGCCCAGGCGCAGTCCCGCGCTCGTCACCGGCAGCGTGCCGGCCACGCGCAACGACAACCCCCCCGACCCCGCCCGCACATGGAGCATTTCACCGGGCTTCAAATGCAGCCAGGCCAGCGCCGCCGGTGATAGAAACACGGCAGACGGATCGAGAGGGTCGAGCCGCGACGCGCGCGCGCCCGACGGCGCCCCGACCAGCCCCGGATTGATCGCCATTGCCCGGAACACATCCACACCCAGAATATCCAGCGTCTCGCGCCGCGCCGGCAACGACGCCTCGACCGCAACAACCGGGCTGGCCACGGCCACCTCCGGCAAACGG
>SCQX01000177.1 GCA_004298545.1 Candidimonas sp.
CAGCCGTGCCTTGCCGCCGCGGTCGAAAACGAAGACCGCCGAGCTGTGCTGCACCTCATAGTCGCCCGCCGCGTCTGGCGCGTAGTAACTGTAGGTGACGTGGTAGCGGCTCGTGACGGCGTGCAGTTGCGCCTGCGTGCCGGTCAATCCGATGATGTCGGGCCCGAATGCCGATGCGTACGTCTTCAAGATGGGCGGCGTATCGCGCTTCGGATCGACGCTCACGAACAGCACCCGCACCGCGTTGGCCTGTTTGCCCAGGCTTTGCAGGGCTTCGTGCAGCGTGTCGAGCGTCAGCGGGCAGACATCAGGGCAGTGGGTGTACCCGAAGTACACGAGCCGAATCTTGCCTGCGTAGTCTGAGGCATGCACGGTGTGACCGTTGTCGTCGGTCAGGATGAACTGAAGGTCGGGCAGCCCGCCGGTGACGTTCTGCGTATCCCAGACAAGTTTCTTATGCTCCGCGCCGCATCCCGCAAGCGCCAGCACGCAGGCCGCGAGCAGAACACCACCCAGCTTTCTCGAACGAAACATTCTCAACGATTCCACACCGACACGGGCCACATCCTCGCCAGCCACGCTCCCGCCGTAAGCCAGTCCATATCGGGCATTCTACCGCCGCGGGATCAACGCACGGGTTTCGTTACGAAGCCGATTTTACGAATACCCGCGCGCTGGGCGGTGGCCATGGCTTGTGCGACGCGTTCGTAACGCACGTCGCGGTCGCCGCGAATGTGAAGATCCGGTTGTGGGTCTTTCGCGGCATCGGCATGCAGCCGCATCATGAGTTCGCCGTCGGTCACCGGCCGGCGGTCCAGAAAATAGCGGCCCGCGGCGTCGATGGTGAGTTCCACGGTTTCGGGCGTGACGACCTCACGCGCGTCGCTTGCGCGTGGCAGATTCACGTTGACCGCGTGATAGATGACGGGAACCGTGATGATGAAGACGATGAGCAGCACCAGCATGACGTCGATGAAGGGAATCATGTTGATCTCGCTCAGCGCCTCATCGCCTTCCATGGGATCGGATTCGGACATGGCCGCCTCACCGTGTGCGTAAGGATTCGGTGCTTCGATTTCGCGGCGCAGAGGGACGCTCGCCCGTCGCGCAGAAGACGCGCAAGTGGTGGGCGAAGCGTCTGAGGCGCGCGAGGACCGTTTTGTTCCCACGCACCAGCGCGTTGTAGCCCAGAACGGCGGGAATTGCGGCGGCAAGGCCCATGGCCGTCATGATCAGCGCTTCGCCGATCGGACCCGCCACTTGGTCGATGCTTGCCTGCCCGGCCACGCTGATGGCCATCAGCGCGTGGTAAATCCCCCAGACCGTCCCGAAGAGACCCACAAATGGCGCCGTCGAACCCACCGAGGCAAGAACCGTGAGGCCGCTTTGCAGCCTGGATCGCGCATCGTCCATGCCGTACCGCAGGGCTTGCGCGACGTCGTCGTCGGCGCCGGGCGTGGTCCCCGGCGCGTTGGGGCCTCGCCGGCGCGTGGCCGCCAGCGCTTCAGCGGCCAATGTGTGGAATGGGTTGTCCGTGAGCCGACCCGGTTCGGGAAGCCCTCGATCGGGCTCCCGCGCTCGCCAGAAGTCGTCCAGCCGGGCTGCCTGTCCGCGGTGGCGCCACAAGTCGAATGCTTTGATGAGGATCACGACCCAGGTGAGGATCGACATGGCGGCCAGCGCAGAAAACACAAGGCGGGTCACGAAATCACCCTGCGTCCAGATGTGGGCAAGGCCATAGATACCGGTATTCATCGTAGATCAGTCCAATACAAAGTTTATGGGAACGTCGAACCACATGGCTTGCGGCACGCCGCCGCGCGTGCCGGGCTTGTAGCGCCAGCGATCCCGCGCGGCTTCGAGCGCCGCTTGGTCGAGACGGGCATAGCCGCTCGAATGCGCGATGCGGGCTTCCCGCGCTCGCCCGTCGGCGTCGATCAGGACGCGGATGACGACGCGACCCGACTCGCCCAGGCGGCGGCTCGTGCGTGGGTACGGCGGCGCAGGATTGTTCAGATACGCGGCGCTTGCCGATGGCTGCGTGACTGGCGTGGCTGCCGCGGCCGGTGCGGCAACGGTGGCGGCGGGTGTCGGTACGGCGCTGGCCGACGACTGAGAAGGGCTGGCCGCGTCCGCCCTGGTTTCCGGCATCTGACGCTTGGGTGGCCGCGCAGCCGGCTTGCGCGGCGGCGCCTGCCGCGTGTGGCGCTTTGGGTTATGCCCGGGCTCCGTCCGTGGTTTGCGCGCGGGCAGGGACTCTCTGGCTGATGGCGCTGGCGGAAGGCTGGTCGCGGCGGATTCAGGTGTTCGCTCACGTTTGGGCGGTGTTTCGGATTCGGGTGCTGTCGCCGGTGCCATGGACTGCGCACGCATGCGCTCCACGACGATCGCAACCGGTACGATGATCTCCGGCGGCGCCGCGGTGCTACCGTTCCGTTGCATCGCCCGGAGCGCCGCGCCGTGCAGCAGCACGACCCCGGCGACGATCGCGGCGTTGCGAACGCGGCGCCGCGTCAATACCACAACCGCACCCCCGCCGAGACCGATCGCCCCGCGCCCGGGTTCAGGATGGCGTCGCCCGCGCTGGCGCGGGCCTCCACGCTTGTCGATGCCACATATTTTTTGTCCAGTAGATTGTTGATCTCGGCAAACAGTTCCCAGCGCTCGCGCTTGAGTCCGGCGCGCGCCCCCAGGAGGCCGTAGCCGCTGACGCGATACGTGTTGCTGTAGTCCGCATACCGGTCGCTGGCCAGATCAAAGGTTGGTCCCGCGTAGAAGCCGCCTGCGTGGCGATACATGATTTCGCCGTGCGCGACGTACCGTGGCACTGACGGCAGGCGGTTGCCGCCATAGGCGGGGTCACCGTCGAAGTGGAAATCGTTGTAGGTGATGCTGACCAGTGGTTCGATGCGCGCACCGTTGCGCAGTGGAAAGCTGGCGCTCGTGAGCGCTTCAATGCCGGCGTGCGTCGTGTGCGCGGCGTTGCCCGTGAGGAAAGTGCCCGGCTTTTGCGGATTGTCGACCGAGAGAATCTCATTTCCGAGCTTCGCGTAGTACAGCGACACGTCCCAGTGGTAGCGGGGGGCTTCGGGCTGCGCCGCCGTGGAGCCGCGCAGGCCGGCTTCATAGGATATCCCGTGCATCGGATCGAGGCTCGCGTTGGGCCCCCGCTCCGTGCGGGCATTGTCGAGGTCGAAGCCGTTGGGCGCCGCGTACAGGCGGCTGATGTTGCCATAGGCTTCGCTTTGCGGTGTGAGCGCGTAGATGACGCCTGCTCTCGGGTTGACCGAGGAATAGGCATCCCGCCGGTCGCGCGGCGAACGGTTGCCATCGTTCACCCCGTCGATCGTGTGATCCGCCAGGCGCGTGACGACCCCCTGGGCGCCGTAGATCAGCGTCCACCGCGGCGCCAGCTTCCAGCGGTCCATCAGGAACACGTTGGCGCTGGCCGCGTGTGTATTCACGGCGTCCTGCAACTGGCCCCGGGCGCCAGCGTCGTTGGCGTAGTTGCCGCCTTTGTCGGTGGTGTTGGCCAGATTGAGCCCCGCCAGAATGTTGTGGCCGCCGGTCGTGAGGCTGTAGCGCAGCATGCCGCCCAGGGTGCGCTGCCGGGTGTCGATGAGCAGGCTGTAGTCCGGGGAGGTCACGATGGGGTGATAGAGCGTCTGGTGTTCGTAGGACAGGCCGAATTCCAGCTTGCTTTTCGCATTGATCTCCCAGGTGCCCGTGGTGGCCAGCCGGTAGGTCTTGACGTCGAGCTGATGGTTGCCGGCCGCGTACGAAGGGTTCGCCTGGCGCGGGTCGGCATCGAACTGCGCCTGGGTGAGCCCGCCCGGCAGCGCCTGCCTGGCGTCGATGTAGGCGCCGAAGAATCGCAAGTCGAGATGATCGCTCGCCCGCCAGCCTGCGTTGGCGTAGACGCTGTGGCGGTTCTCTTCGCTGTGCGCCCGGTAGCCGTCCAGATGCTTGCCTTCGATGGTGAGCAATCCGTCGAGGGCGCCCGAGACCCCGCCGATATTTGCGCGGGCAGTGGCCAGGCCGTCGTTCCCCCCGGTTACCGTCACTTCGCGCGGATCGCTGTTGCGGGCCGTGCGCGAAATGAAGTCCATGGCGCCGCCCAGGTCGCTTGCGCCGTAAGTAAGCGCGTTGGCGCCACGCGCGACGATGATGTCGCTGGCGATGAGCGGGTCGATGAGACGGTTGTGGTTGTCGCCCGAGGCGGTCGTGACCGGCAGTCCGTCCTGAAAGAGCGCCACCCCGCTGTTGTCGTAGTTCGTTGCGTGCAGGTTCGAGCCGCGAATCGACAGGCGGACTTCGTCCGAGGCGCCCGCTTCGCTCGTGACGTAGACGCCAGGCACGTAGCGCAGCGCGTCGGCGGTGTTGTTGACGGGTCGCTCCTGGAGCCTGAGGCCGTCGACGATGGTGACGCCGCCCGGCACGAGCGCCCGCCGTGCCTGAATGGCGCCGGATTCGTCGGTGGCGTGGACGGTGACGGTTCCCAGCGTTGCGGGATCGTCTTGTTTTTCCGTGTCTGCCCACTCGGCCGAATGGGCCGTGGACGCAATGCCGGGCAGCGCGAGGAGCATGGCCAGCGTCAGTGCGTTGATCGGCTTCGCCGGTATTGCCTTGGGTCGGATAGTGTTCGAAGCTTTCGCTTTCCCGAAATGCATGGATTCTTCCTCTCGATGATGATTTTTTAAATGGTCAGGGGCGCTTGGGCAGAAGCGTGAGCGCCGGAGCGGGCGTTCCGCCGTGGCCGGCCGCTTTGTCGTCCGAGGGTTTGCTGATCCAGCGCGTCGCGCCTGTTTCGCATATCTGCGCGACAGGTAGATACAGCGCGCCGCCCGCCGCCAGGACGGCTGCGGCCAACGGCGCGGCGCGCGCGCCGAAGCGAAGTGCGGACATGGAAGACCTCGGTGTCAGTGTGATCAGGAGCGCGCGGCGGTGGGCGCGCGCATGGAGAACTAACCGAGGGAAATGGGTGGAGCGCGGGATCCGAGTGGCGGACCGATGACCGCAGTCGGCGGCGGCGTTTCGTCGCGCGGAAGTCGCGCGACGATCTGTGGAATGATCGCGGAAACGGCCGCGAGCGTGGCCGATCCAGACGCGACGGCTTGCGATACGACCGCCGAGAACGGGCAGATCTGGCTCGTTCCGTCGTGGCCCGATGATTGCGGCGCGTGGCTGGAGAGATCGTCCAGCCAGACGCTGGATGTCCCGTCCATGGTGCACAGCGTGATCGTCAGCCGCTGGTCGTGCTGTCCGGCCAGATTCGGCATGTAGCCGATCGGGAACGCCGCGCGAAACAGAAACGACAACAACGTCAGGCAAAGGATGACTTGCCAGACTGTCCCGTTGTTTCTCCTCACGTGCCCCATCGCAAACATGGTCCCGATTGTATCGCCTCGCCTTCGCGCGGTTCGTCTGGATGGGGTTTGGCGCCGCTACTGTCGAATTCGGCCAGGGGGTAAAGCATGCGGATGCGAATCATCTGCATGGTCGTCGCGCCGTGGGTTGGTTGCACGGTTACAAAATAAATGTGTCCTCTCATGAGGGCGGTGCGTGGCGCGTGCGGCTATATACCATCACGGTGAAGTGGTATAGGATGCCCATTACACGAAACGGGGCGCACAGGAAAACGAACACGATAGCAAGGTAGGCGCTGGTAAAACAACGCGGCTGGAAGCTGAGAGTCGTGCGAAGCGGGGCGGTGGCCCGGCTTCACGCTTGTTACGCAAGGGGAGCAGATCCAACTCCGCGCGAATGCGGGAAGGAGTGCACCATGAGTAGCATCAGCGT
>SCQX01000178.1 GCA_004298545.1 Candidimonas sp.
GCGAGATAGGTGAGCAGCTGCCCCAGTCCTTTTTCAGCGGCGATGATCTCCCCCGCGACCACGCCCAGCAGGGCGTAAACCAGACCCAGGCGCAATCCCGAGAAGATGGAGGGCACGGCGCTTGGCAGGGTTATCTTGCGGAATACATACATGGGCGACGCGTCTAGCGTTTTGGCGAGCACCAGGAAGTCGGTGTTCACGCTGCGGGCGCCCGCGACGGTGCTGCTCAGGACAATAAAGAAGGTAAGGCTGAATCCAAGCGCGATCTTCGACGACAGGCCCAGTCCGAACCACAGTACGAACAATGGGGCGAGCGCAATGCGCGGTAGCGCGTTCAACCCGTCGAATATCGGTTCGAGGAATCGCTCGACCGACGGGTACGTCACGAACAGGAACCCGAAGAGGATGCCACCGACGCTTCCAAGGATGAATGCCACGGCGGTCGCTATCAGTGTCCAGTAGGCGTTTATCGCCAGGGCATAGTTCACGAACAATCCGTCAAAGAAGAATTTGATGATCGATGTCGGGCGTCCGATGAAGATCGGGTTGATCCAGCGTTCGAGCGACACGATCTGCCACACCGCGCAGAAGACGAACATGACGACCAGGCGGCCGATGACGATTGTTGTTTTCCCCGTCATTCCGCATCTCCCGACGACATGGCCATGCCCGTCTCGAGTTGGGACCATAGTTCGGCATAGAGTTCGTGGTAAGCGGGATCGCGCTGCAGCTCGTTGATCTGACGCGGCCGTTTCAGGTCGATGCGCACGTTCGCGACGAGGCGCCCGGGGCGCGCGCTCATGACCAGAACCCGGTCTGAGAGAGCGACGGCCTCGGCCAGATCGTGCGTGATGAAGATCACCGAACGTTGAGTAGCCGCCCATAGCTGCATGAGCACCCCTTCGAGTTGCAATTTGGTCTGCGCGTCCAAGGCTCCGAAAGGTTCGTCCATCAGCAACAGTTGGGAATCGAGGCAGAAAGTCCTCGCCAGCGCGACGCGCTGGCGCATGCCGTGCGACAGCGCCTTTGGCAATTTCGTTTCGAAGCCTTTCAGTCCCACGGCATGGAGCAACGCGATGGCTTTCTCACGTCGTGTATCGGCGGGTTCTCCGCGCGCCTCCGTACCAAATTCCGCGTTTTGCAACGCGGTAAGCCATGGAAACAGACTGTCACGGGCCAACATGTAGGCAATGTCGCGTCGGCCCGCCCTCGGGGGTTGGCCACCGATCGAGACCGTGCCTTGATTCTGATCGATGACAACCAGCCCGGCGAGGATATTCAGTATGGTCGTTTTGCCGCAGCCGCTGGGGCCGATGATCGAAACGAACTCTCCTTCGGCGATGGAGATGTTGATGTCGTGCACCGCCAGCATCTTGTTGTTGTAGCGGTGCGTCAATCCAGCAATTTCGATCATGGGTCGGACTCCGTCACTCATATTTCCGCAGCTGCTCGTCGATTACTTCGGTGCTCCCGCATACACGACGCTGGACGATGAGACCGGATTTTGAATCAAGCCATACTTGACAAGGAAATCCGACACCGCATCGACCGACCGTCGTTCGATGGCGGGGCCCACACTTTTGACTTGTCCTTTCACCAGCTGCGCCATTACCTCGTTGGCGTTCTGGATGTCGCCCAGTGAGATATGTTTGCGGGTATCGGCCAAGAGCTCATCGAAGTTCTTCGGGTCTTTTATCCACGCATCGGCGTCTTCGATGGCAGCAATGAACGCTTTTACGACATTGGGATGCTTTTCGACGTATTCGCGCGCCATCGCGAAGCTGGCGTAGCCTCCGTTCATGGCCAGCATGTCGGGCGGGCCCTGCCTGCTCAGATCCATCAGGTCGACGCACGTTTTCTCAGCCACGCATAGCGTGTTGAACGGTTCGAATGACACGGTCGCGTCGATCTTGCCCGCGAGCATTGTCGGGTATGAGGTTGCCGGTGAGCCGACAGCAACGTAGGTCACCTCATTGCCCGTCAGGCCATCGCTCTTCATGAGAGCCCGGAAAAGCATTTCCACCCCCGATCCGCGTGCCGTCACCCCCACTTTTGCCCCGCTGAAGTCCTTCATGAACGCCGGGAATCCTTTGTCCCGATTCGGCATCGGGTAGCCTTTTCGCACATCCAGGTGGTAGTAGATGGTTGGGGTGTGCCCCACGACCAGCTGAATGTCATTGCCCCGGGACGCCGCCATGAGATTGACGTCGTTGGACGCGAAGGAAGCCTGGATGCTGCCCGCGGCCAACGCCTGTAATGCGAGCGGCCCGCTGGGAAGCCGTACGGTAGCGCATCGCAGGTTGTATTTTTTGCAGAATCCCTTGTCGATGGCTACCCACATGGGGATGCCCAGTATCGAGCCCGTGTATTCCTGTACACGAAACTGCGCGTTGCCGCCGTCCGGCTTGTTTTGCGCGCTAGCGCCCGCAGTCATTCCGAGGGCGAAAAATGTGGCTGCCGCGAGTAAAAAAATGCGCTTCATTTCGTCTCCTTTATCGTGTTTTATATAAATATATAGTATGTATGATGATACATAACTTACTATATAGTAAATTGAATGCGCCCTATACCCTAATAGGGGATTTCCCCAAGGGATTGCCAGTCCGGCTCGCGCCACGACCCGCAGAGGCTCGCACGGGGCCGGTTGAACGGGGTGGCCATTCGCGCCCGTGACGGGGCCGGACGATCGGGATGTTCTCCGAAGGCTTCCGTAACCGGGGAGTCTCGGGGGTGGCGCTACTCGACGCCCACCAGAATGACGCTCGACGCGTTGAAGATGGCCATGGCCTCCATGCCTTCCTTCAGCGCCAGCGCTTTGAGACTGTCGAGGCTGATGATGGCGGTGATGACCGGGCCGCGGGGAAGTTGTATACCGACTTCGCCGTTGACCGCGCCCGGTGTGACGCGGCTGATGGTGCCGCGCAACTGGTTGCGGGCGGACAGCGCGGGGTTGGCCGCGGGCAAGCCCACCAGGACGGACGACGCCTTGACCAGGGCCAGTACACGCTTGCCGACATGCAGATCGAGGTTGCGCGCGCTTTCACTGGTGATTGACGCCACGATCTCGTTGCCGCCGGCGGCAAGGACGATTTCGTCGTTGACCGCGCC
>SCQX01000179.1 GCA_004298545.1 Candidimonas sp.
GGCAATGGTCGTGGCGGGGTGTTCGACGCCCGCGCCGCATCGGAAACCACAGCCGAAACCCCAGTCGCCGCAAACCGTCTGTCAGGCGGCGGCGCCAGGCGATCCGGCCGTTGGCGTCTGGCTCAGTAAATTTCGGCGCGCGGGCGTGGCTGGCGAATTCCGCGTGTTGCTGGTGTTCTCGGCCGACGGCACCGCGCGCTACGAAAATCAACTCAAGCGCGCGGGCATTCCACCGCAGGGTCTCAGCGAGACGGGCTGCTGGCACCGTGAGGGCAATACGCTGGTCATGCGGTCGACCAAGTCGAACGGTGTGCCCGTCGAACCCGATGATCCCGCCTATCTCTATCATTACGCCGTGGTGTCACAGGCTTCCCGCGCGTTGGTCTTGCGTGGCGCGAAGGGGCTGCTGGATGCACGGCGGATGTCGCCAGCGTATCGCCTGCCGTATTGAGAACGGCGGTGAGCGCTTGCCCGTGCGGGGATTCGGCGTCATTCCCCCGATAGCGCGTCGAGGCGGGCAAGCACGGTGGCGCGGCCCAGGAGGAACAGTACGGCATCGATGGATGGGGTGTGCTTGCGGCCAGTGACGGCTATGCGCAGCGGGATTGCCAGCTTGGGCATTTTGATGGCATGTTCATCGAGCATTGCCTTGATCAGTGCCGACAGCGGGGCCGTTCCCCAGTCGGGCAGCGCGGCGGCGCGGCGGGCGAATTCGTTCAGTAATTCGATGGCACTTGCGTCCAGATACTGTGCTTGCAGGCCTTCCGAAGCGGCTTGGTATGGGCCACAAAACAGCATGGCGTCTTCAGCCAGCTGGTTCAGCGTTTCCGCCCGTGTTTTCAGCAGCGCCATCACCCCCGCCAGATCGATCGCGTCGGGATCACCGTTCAGGGCGCGGATTCGGGGCGCGACGCGCGCGGCAAGCGCGGTGTCGTCCATGGCCCTGATGTAGTGCGCGTTGACCCAGTTGAGTTTCTTCGGATCCCATTGGGCCGGCGATTTGCTCAGGTGGCGGGTGTCGAACCATTCCACGAGTTGTTCGCGGCTGAAGATTTCCTCATCGCCGTGGCTCCAGCCGAGGCGGGCGAGGTAGTTGATCATGGCTTCGGGAAGGTAGCCGTCGCGCTCGTACTGCATCACGTTGACCGCGCCGTGGCGTTTCGACAATTTGTCTCCGTCCGGCCCGAGAATCATGGGGACGTGTCCGTACTCGGGGGGGGTCGCGCCCAGCGCGCGCAGAATGGCGATCTGCCGCGGGGTGTTGTTGACGTGGTCGTCGCCGCGGATGACATGGGTGATTTTCATGTCCCAGTCGTCGACCACGACGCAGAAGTTGTAGGTTGGCGTTCCGTCAGGGCGGGCGATGACCAGGTCGTCGAGTTCGGAGTTGTCGAAGCTGATGGGGCCCTTGATGAGGTCGTTCCATCCGGTGGCGCCGGACTGGGGGCTTTTGAATCGCACGACGGGTTTGCGGTCCGGCGGGATGGGTGGCAGGGTCTTGCCGGGTTCCGGGCGCCAGGTGCCGTCGTAGCGCGGTTTGTTGCCGGCGGCGCGGGCTTTCTCACGCATGGCTTCGACTTCCGCGGGGCTGCTGTAGCAGTAGTAGGCGGTGCCGGCCGCGAGCATGGCGGCGATGACTTCGCGGTAGCGGTCCATGCGCCGCATTTGGTAGAACGGACCTTCGTCGGGGCGCAGGTCGAGCCATTGCATGGCGTCGAGTATGGCCTGCACCGCTTCCGGGGTCGATCGTTCGAGGTCGGTGTCTTCGATGCGAAGGATGAACTTTCCGTGATGGTGGCGGGCATAGGCCCATGAGAACAGGGCGGTGCGGGCGCCACCGAGGTGGAGAAAGCCGGTGGGAGATGGCGCGAAGCGTGTGCGTATCGCTGAGGGGGGTGAAACGGCTTGGGTCATGGTGTGTGGTGACGTTGTTTTGCGGCCGGCGTGGTGTGTGGTGTGTCGTGGCGCGGGTTCATTTTAGGAGATGGGGGCGTGGATCGCTTTGGCCTGGAAGGCGTGACGCCGATTGTGCGGACGCCGTTGCTTCGCGCCTGGGGCGAATGGGGAACCGTATCGCCGCCGCGGCTATTTCAGCACGCTCGTCAGGAAGGCGGCGATGTCCGCCACTTCATCGGGGCAGACGGCGTGTGGCATGGAATATGTTTTCCAGCGCACGTCGTAGCGCAGATCCTCCAGTTGCTGGTGGGTTGCCTGGGCGCGCGTCAGGGCGACGACGGGGTCCAGTGTGCCGTGCGCCAGAAAGATGGGGGTGTGCTGGTTGGCGGGTTGCCGTTCGGCCGCCACGGTGTTCGACAG
>SCQX01000180.1 GCA_004298545.1 Candidimonas sp.
TCACCAGGTGTCAGGGTATTCCCCAAGAGGTGAATCCGTTGCCATCGTGGCGCCTCTACGGTACTTTAGAGGCGCGATGTCACATCAACGACGCAACGCCACGTCACCCGTCAGGGTGGGCGGTGCGTTGCGCACTGACCGGTCGAAAAGAAAATATACGCATTCATCGGCTGCGCGACTATCGGCGGCTCCATCGAGGGACAACAGAGGAGGGAACGTTATATGATCACACGCCAAGGGGTTGGCCGGGCAACACATGGCCCGGTGCCATTCGGTCGGGCATTGGGCGGTCTGCTGGTGGCTCTGCCGATAAGCCTCGGGCTCGCGCTGTGCGGAACGGCGCAGGCGGAGACCACGATCACCGCCGTGATGAACGCGCCGCTGCGCTCGCTCGACCCGGTCACCACCACTGCCTACATCCTTCGCGATTATGGCTACATGGTGTACGACACCCTGCTCAGCACGGACGCCAACGGTGACATCAAGCCGCAGATGGTGGACAACTGGAAAGTGTCCCCCGACGGCAAGACCTACACCTTCACCCTGCGCGATGGGCTGAAGTGGCACGACGGCAAGCCGGTCACCGCGGCCGACTGCATCGCGTCCATCAAGCGCTGGGCGGCGCAGGACAAGGCGGGCCAGATCATGATGAGTCTGGTCACGTCCATGGACAAAATAAACGATAAATCGTTTTCCATGACGTTTGGCGTACCCACCGACGTTGCGCTGCGCGCGCTCGGCAAACCGGGCTCGCTGGTTCCGTTCATGATGCCTGAACGCATCGCGGAAACACCCCCGACACAACCCATCACCGAGGCAATAGGCTCGGGCCCGTTCAAGTTCGTCAAGGATCAGTACAGGCCGGGCGTGCAGGCGGTTTTCGTCAAGAACAAAGACTACGTGCCACGCCGCGAACCGCCCAGCGATCTGGCCGGCGGGCACGTCGTGAAGGTCGATCGGGTTCGCTGGGTTGCCATGCCCGACGCGATGACGGCGGTCAACGCGATAAAGAGCGGCGAGATCGACTATATCGAACGCACGCCGCACGATCTGCTGCCCATCCTGGAAAAGGACGATCAGCTGCGGCTGATCATTTCCAAGAAGCAGGGCGGGTCTCCGGTTCTTCGCCTGAACCACGCGCAGCCGCCTTTCAACAACAAGCTGGTGCGACAGGCGGCGATGGCCGCCATCGACCAGAACGAGATCATGCAGGCGTACGTGGGCAACCCCAAGTACTACCAGACCTGCGGCGCGGTGCTCGGCTGCGACAGCAAGTACGGCTCCACCGAGGGCTCGAAGGATCTCATCAAGGCGGACCCGGAGAAATCGAAGGCCCTGCTGAAAGAGGCGGGATACGACGGGGCTCCCGTCGTGCTGCTGCATCCAATGGGCTTTGGCAATATCGGTTTCACCACCATCCCGATCGTTGCGCAGGAATTGCGCCGCGGTGGTTTCAAGGTTGACATCCAGGACATGGACTGGCAGACGCTGCTGATCCGCAGAACGTCGAAGAAGCCCGTCGCGGAAGGCGGGTGGAGCGGGTTCACGACGCTGCTCACACGTTCCGACATCCAGGATCCGGTCAGCAATTTTTCCATCGCGGCCAACGGCGACAAGGCATGGTTCGGCTGGCCCAACGTGCCGGAAATAGAAACCTTGCGGCGGCAGTTCGCGTCCACGCAAGATGAGAAAGAACTGAAATCGCTGGCGGTGCGAATACAGAAGCTGGTCATGGATGACGGTGTGGTGCTGCCCCTGGGCGAGTATGCGATGGTGGTGACGACGCGCAAATCGCTGAAAGGGGTTCTCGATGCGCCGGTGCCGGTGTTCTGGAATATCGAGAAAACCGGCAGCTGATGTTAATCACCATACTGAAGCGCCTGGCGGCTTCCATCCCCGTTCTGGTGGTGGTTGCCGTCGTCATTTTCAGCATACTCAGACTGACTCCAGGCGACCCCGCGGCCATCGTGGCCGGTGATGGCGCGACGGTGCAGCAGATCGAACAGATCCGCCACCACATGGGGCTGGACCAGCCGATCACCGTGCAGTTTTACCGCTGGATACGCGATATTCTGCATGGCGATTTCGGCACGTCGCTGATTTCTGGGCTGCCGGTCAGCAACATGATCCTCGACCGTATGGGGCCGACCATCGCCATCACGCTCTATACCATCCTGTACACCCTGCTGATTTCGATCCCTGCGGGAATCATCGCGGCCTGGCGGCGTGGCAGGGCGGCTGACAAAGTGGTGACGCTGGCTTCGGTACTGGGGTTTTCGGTTCCCGTGTTCATCACGGCCTACATTCTTATCTTCATTTTTTCGATGGGGCTTGGCTGGCTGCCGGTGCAGGGCTACAAGCCCTTGCGGGCGGGGGTGTGGCAGCATGCGCAGTACATGATTCTGCCGGTGGCGTCGCTGAGCACGATATATATCGCGCTCATCACGCGCTTCGTCCGCTCGGGCGTCATCGACACGCTAGGTGAAGACTACATACGCACCGCGCGCGCCAAGGGACTGGCCGAGCGCGCGGTGCTCATCCACCATGCGCTACCCAATGCCGCCGTACCGATTCTGACGATCATCGGTATTTCCATCACGATGCTGATCGGCGGCGTGGTGGTGACAGAATCGGTGTTCAATATTCCGGGGCTGGGGCGCCTGGCGGTCGAGGCCATTCAGGCGAAAGACTTCACGATCATCCAGTCGTTGATCATTCTGTTTTCGGTGGTGGATATTGTGGTCAATCTGGTGATCGACATCCTCTATCGGGTCGTCGACCCGCGTATCGATTATTCTTGAGCGGCGGCACGGCCGGCCGCTCGCCCTCCCGCCGTTGGGTTCCATGGAACGCAACCCCGCCGGGCGTTGAAAATTCCGCTTTCATGCTGATATGGCGACTCAAAGCAAACTGCGCATATTCCTATGGAACTGGCCTACGCGCGCCGCGCTGGCGATCATCGCCGTGGTGGTGCTGATGGCAGTGTTCGCTCCCTGGCTGGGAACGCAGGACCCCATCTTCATGGACCCGGGTGTTCGGTTGCAGGGGCCGTCGGCGGCGCACTGGCTGGGCACCGATCCGTTTGGCCGCGACTTGTATTCCCGCGTGGTCTACGGCTCGCGCGTGTCGCTGATCGTCGGCGCGGCAATCTTGTGCATCAGCATCATTTGTGGCGTGGCGCTGGGGGCGGTGGCAGGCTACTTCCGCGCGCTCGACGGCGTCATCATGCGGACCATGGACGGCATCATGGCCATTCCCCGCGTGTTGCTGGCCATCGCGCTCGTGGCGGTGTCGGGTTCGAGCCTGACGACCGTGATCGTCGCGATCGCCATTCCCGAAACGCCTCGCGTGACGCGTCTGGTGCGTAGCGTCATTCTTAGTGTGGTCAACGAACCCTATGTCGAGGCGGCCATTACATTGGGGACCTCGTCGATGCGGGTGCTGTGGCGGCACTTGCTGCCCAGCACCGTCTCGCCGCTGATCGTGCAGGGCACGTACATCTTCGCGTCCGCCGTGCTGGTCGAAGCCATTCTCAGCTTTCTGGGAGCCGGCGTTCCGCCGGAAGTCCCCTCGTGGGGCAACATCATCGCCAACGGACGCAATTACTTCCAGCTGGAACCCGGGCTGGTACTATACCCGGGCGCCATGCTGTCGCTGACCATATTGGCGATCAACCTGCTTGGCGATGCCGCGCGCGATACGCTCGACCCCAAGCTCGAGGCGAGGAATTGATGGCGATGCGCGTGGCCGATCAGACGCAAGCGGTGGATTCGACGCGGTCCGCGGCGGTTTCCGCGGATGCCGTGCTCGCGGTGAGGAATCTGGGCGTCCAGACCGTGTCCCGCTCGGATCCGAAACCCATACTGCAATCGGTGTCGTTCGACGTCTACCCGATGGAGACGCTATGCATCGTCGGCGAGTCGGGCTCGGGCAAATCGGTTACCGCGTTTTCCATCATGGGCTTGCTGCCGCCCGACGCTCTGCGGCAGACGGCGGGCACGGTTCTGCTCAATGGCCGCAATCTTGCCGAAAGCGCTTATGGCGATATCCTGGCGCTGCGCGCCACGACGATGTCGATGGTCTTCCAAGAGCCGATGACGGCGCTGAACCCCGTCAAACGCGTGGGCGAACAGTTGGATGAAGTCATTCGCATCCACCGGAAACTGCCGGCGGCGGTGCGCAAAGACAAGATCATGAAGATGTTGGCGGAAGTCAACCTGCCCGATCCTCCCCGGGTCTATGCCGCGTACCCCCATGAACTCTCGGGCGGTCAGCGCCAGCGCATCGTCATCGCGATGGCCTTGATTCTGGAACCGAAACTGCTGATCGCCGACGAACCCACCACGGCGCTGGACGTCACCACGCAGAAGCAGATCCTGTATTTGATGAAGCAGTTGCAGAAGACGCATGGCACCTCGATCATCTTCATCACCCATGACTTTGGCGTGGTGGCCGAAATTGCCGACCGCATTCTGGTCATGCGGCATGGTGCCATGGTCGAGACGGGCAGCCGCGATCAGATTCTCTCGCTGCCGGTCGACCCCTACACCCGTGAACTGGTCTCGGCCGTGCCCGGCATACACCCGCCGCCGCCGAAGCCGGCCAAGCACGACCTGGTGCTGTCGGTGCGCGACCTCTCCAAGACCTATCGCAAAAAGACGTTGTTCAGCCGCGCGCGCGCGATTGCCGCGCTACGCGACGTCCATATCGACGTGCATCGCGACGAGGTGGTCGGCGTGGTGGGCGAATCGGGATCGGGCAAGTCCACGCTTGCACGCTGTGTCGTCGGGCTGGTCGGCGGTTGGACGGGCGAGGTGAGTCTTGCGGGGCGCCCGCTCGAGCCCGCATCCCGCGACCGCCCCTATGCGGTGAAGCAGAAGATTCAAATCGTTTTTCAGGATCCCTACCGTTCACTCAATCCACGGCGCCGGATCGTCGCCTCGTTGACGGAAGGCTTGGTGAATTACGGCATGCCGGCGGCGCGTGCGCGCCAGAAAGTTGCCGACGTGCTGTCCATCATCGGCCTCGATGACAGCGCGCTCGATCGCTACCCGCATCAGTTTTCGGGCGGTCAGCGACAGCGCCTGTGCCTGGCGCGCGCGGTCGTCATGGAGCCGGAGGTCCTGATCGCCGATGAAGCCACGTCCGCACTGGACGTCACCGTGCAAGGTCAGGTGCTGGACTTGCTGCTCGACATCAAACGCCGCACCCACATCGCCGTGCTGTTCATCACGCACGATCTGCGTGTGGCGGCGCAAATATCGGACAGGATCGTCGTCATGCAATACGGCCGGATCGTTGAGCAGGGCGTGCCGCAAGAGGTCATCTCCAGGCCTCGGGAAGCTTACACGCGCGAACTGATCAACTCCGCGCCCGGAGCGGGCTGGGATTTCAAGAATTTTCGCGCATTCGGGGCGGCGGCCGCAGAATCGTAGACGCATCCACCTTTATGGAACTTCGTCAGTTACGCTATTTCGTGGTCCTCGCCGAGGAACTCAACTTCACACACGCGGCGCAGCGGCTTCATATTTCCCAGCCGCCCCTCAGTGCGCAAATCTCCCAGTTGGAGAATGGCTTGGGCGTGAAACTGTTCTATCGCAACAGCCGTCGGGTCGAGTTGACGGAGGCGGGAGCCGCTTTCTACCGCGACGTTCGCGTCATTCAAGAGCGGCTCAAAGAAGCGGCGCAGCGCGCGCAGCGCATCGGCGCGGGGCTGGTCGGCCGCGTCGAGGTGGGGTTGTCGGGCTCGCATTTCTGGGGGCCGCTACCCGTGCTGATGGAAAAGCTGGCCGTCTCCCACCCCTGTGTGCGGATCATTCTCAACGAGCTTGCGCCGAATGATCAGCTGGACGCGGTGCGTGAACAGCGCATCGACGTAAGCATCTCGCGTCAGTCGATCAACGATGGCGTGCTGACCAGCTACCCCTTGTGGCCAGACCCCGTAATGGTCGCGCTGCCACCCGCACATCGTCTGGCGCGACGCAAGCGCGTCGGATTGAGCGCTCTGGCAAAAGAACGGTTTGTCGTGCTCAGCGGGGAATCATCGTTCTTCGCGAAGCGCCTTTTGCATGCGTGCGTTTTGCGTGGTTTCTCGCCCACCATCAGCCAGACGGTGGTGCAGGTGCCCGCGCAGCTCAGTCTCGTTTCGGCCGGGCTTGGCGTTGCGCTGGTGCCGGCATCCACCATCGGTTGCCAGCGAGGTGTGCTGGTGTTTCGTCCCCTCGATCCTCCCGACGTGAATGGCGATGTGCATGCCGTCGTGCGCAAGGACAATGAACGCGCGGTGTTGCGCGTATTCATCGATATCCTGCGCGCGGCGGGAGACGCGGCTGTTGCGTGAGTGCGATCGATCAAACGGTTGCCTGGGCGTCGGGTGGCGTTCATTCGGGGAGTTTGTGGCCGCGCGTCTCGGGCAGGAACCATGGCAGGATGATGCCGAGCGCGTAGATAGAGCCGAGGGCAAGAGCGGTGTTCGCCACCCCGCCGAACGACTTGATCATGAAGCCGGCAATGATCGGAAATAGCCATGCGATCAAACGCGCGCCGTTGAATACCACGCTGATCGCCGATGAGCGCACCGTCGGCGTGAACATTTCGGGAACGTAAATGGCCATCCACACGTAGGCGCACCCCAAGGTGAAAAATCCGTTGACGGGAGCCAGGGCAACCATTCCGCCAACGGTGCTCGTGAACTTGTAAGTGGCGATCGTGACCAGCAGGGAGCCGACGAATGTCAGGCTCATGAAGAGTCGCCGCCCGAGAATGTCGATGATGAATCCGGCCAGCAGGTAGGCAACGATGGCGCCAACGGTATAGGCGATGGAGACGCGCGACGCCCAAGTCAGCGGGTCGGCCACGCCCTGGGCCTTGCCGATTGCCGCCGTGTATCCGTGCAGCAGACTCGAAATTGCCCACCAGCCCACTGTTGTCACGATGGACAGCAGGATTGCAACGATCATGCGGCGCATGGCTTCATGATCGGTGAACAGCATTTTCAGGGTGAATGGGCGGCTGCCGGCGCTGGTGGCCGCGCTTGCGCCGGACCTTTCGCCAGTTGCGTTTTCGATCGGGTTCCAGCGCTTCTTCCTCACGGCATTCTGCCACGCCTCGGACTCGTCCAGGCCACGGCGCAGGTACAGAACGAACAGGGCAGGGATGGCGCCCACCACGAACACCAGCCGCCACGTCTGATCCCCGAGCGGGTTCGCGAACGACAGGATTGCCCAGACGACCGCCGCGACCAGTGATCCCCAACCGAATCCCGATTGCAGGAACCCTAGACCCTTGGCGCGCGCTTCGTCGGGCCACGTTTCCGTCACGAGCGCGACGCCGGTGCTCCATTCGCTCCCCAGGGCAAGGCCGGTGAGGGCACGCATCGCCAATAGCATTTCCACGCTGTTGGAAAGTGCGGTCAGGCCGGAAAATACCGCGTACAGGAATACCGACCACATCATCATGCGTTTGCGGCCGATATAGTCGGCGAGCACGCCGCCGCACATCCCGCCGATGCCCCAGCCGAGCAGCGTGATGCCGATCACCAGGCCGGCGTAGACGTGAACGGATGCCGCCTGCTGAGGAGTGAGCACCGAGTGCATCATCGGGCCGAGCGCGACGAAGATAGTGAATGCCTCGTAGCCGTCGAATATCCAGCCAAGGAAGCTGCCAACCAGCGTGCGCCAATGCATGCGCGTCAGGTTGTCGTACCAGTGAGCGGACCCTGGGTCAGTGTGTGATAGTGCTTGTCCCATTCGGGCACCCTTCCTTGTGCATGAAACGGATTACCTTCCGCCGAGTGTTCTTCAGTATCGTCCCGACAGGAGACTGCCCGCGCCTGGCAGTTCCCGTTCGAGGCCCAGGCGTTGAAGCATTTGATAGACGGTGCAAATGGAGGCGGTCACCACGGGAATCCCCAGGGAATCTTCCACCCGCTGAACCGACTCGAACGACGGCATCTGCACGCAGGCCGACAGCGCGACCGCGTCGACCCCGCGGGTGTCCAGCTGTTTGACGTGCTCGGCCGGGGCAAGCGGGCTTTGCAAGCCGACTGCCACGTTGTCGGGAATTTCTAGCGACAGCGCGTCCTTCACCGTGATGCCCTCGCTCTCGATGTAATCGGCGACGACCTTGGTGAGGGGCTTCATGTAGGGCGTGAGGATGGACACGCGTTTCGCGCCCATGGTGTGCAAGCTTTCCACCAGCGCGCCAGCGCTGGACACCACCGGCGCGGGGCATCCGTTATCGATGGTAACTTGGTGGAGCCGGGCTTCCGACTGCCTGTGATAGCCGTGACCCATGCTCATGATTGCCACGAGGCAGGCGTAGCCGAGCACATCGACGTGCGCGTCCGACAGCTCCAGGGCGCAGCGGTCGGAATCTGCATCCATCGCCCGCAGTTCCTCGGGCGTCACTTGTTTCATTCGCATGCGGCTTGAATGGAATGTGAAACGGTGGCCGAATTTCTCGCCCACACGGCGGAGCATGAGCGGCACTTCCGTTTCCATGGTGGTGTTGGAGCTCGGTACGATTTGACCGATCCGATAGGTGTGATCTGAACTGGACATCATTCGTGCGTTCGAAATGCGTAAGTCGCTTTTTGCAGTTCACATGGTCTGTCATTCAACCGATAAACACCAATATTTATTTCCTAGCGCACGCTAGGTTTGGTGTATGAATGGGTGGCCCCCACTCACGCGATCGCATCGGGCTGCGCGTCGGGATGAGCCGCCTGAAAGGCCGGCAGGGTGTTGCAGTATTCCGCGATGCGGGCGATCGTGGGCCAGGGCGACACGTCGATCGAATGGCTGCGCGCGTTGTGAACTTGCGGGATGAGGCAGCAGTCGGCCAGGCCGGGCGCGTCGCCGTGGCTGCACCGCCCGGTTTCGGGTGATTGCAGGCGTGCTTCCAGCGCGTCGAACCCAATGGTTATCCAGTGCGAATACCACGCGTCGCGTATCGGTTTCTCCACTTGCATCTCGTGCGCCAGCCAACGCAGCACACGCAGATTGTCCAGCGGATGTATGTCGCAGGCCACCAATTGTGCGAGAGAGCGCACGCGCGCACGCGCCAGTGGATTCTTCGGCAGCAGCGGCGCCGCGCCGTATGCCTCGTCCAGATACTCGATGATCGCCAGTGACTGGGTGAGCACTGCGCCGTCGTCAATGAGGGTTGGCACGAGGTTCTGGGGATTGAGCGCGTGGTAAGCCGGCGTGTGCTGTTCGCCCCCGTGCCGCACGAGTTCCACCGGGATGAGGTCGAACGGAAGGTTTTTCAAAGCAAGCGCGATGCGGACGCGATAGGCAGCGGAACTGCGGAAGTAGGAATAGAGTGTGAGCATGTCGCGGCGGCTCCTGGTGGTGGTCGCGTTTCCGCGTGTACCGCGATGGGCTCGAACGGCCAGGCGGCGGATATCACCGAATGCTACATCCATTGCCGGTGAACGCCCATGGCGCGTCGATTTCGTCCGGCGCGCCATCCATCGCGTCCGGGTTCTGCCGGTCACATGGGCGACCCTGGCCGGGATCCGGCCGGCCCCGCCGGAGCGTTTCGTGATACATTTTGACGAGATGGCGTGGATGTCCGGCGTGGTCGTCGATCGGCGCATCGATCGGGCCTGGTGGCGGTCACGCCGCGTGGAACGGTGGCGTGAACGTATCGGCGCACGGTGCCTGGTGAACGGTTCAAAACGTGAGGAAACTTCGATGGAAGACAGCGGTTTCAAGCCGGGGCGGATTCAGCGCCTCGAGGATTGTTTCGAAGGGCGACTGGAGCATTTCTACGCGCACGATCAGGATGCCGTCTGGCGCATGTTGACAGAGCCGCAATCGCTTGCGCAGTGGTTGGCGGGCGGAACGATCGAATTGCGGATAGGCGGCGCGGTGCGCATCGATTTCGAAGACAGCGGGCGCAAGATCGACAGCACGGTGCTGGCGCTCGAGCCGCGCCGGCTGCT
>SCQX01000181.1 GCA_004298545.1 Candidimonas sp.
CGCGGTGAAGCGGCCATCGGCGGTGGTGACGCCCGCCAATCCCTGCGCGCTTCCATTGGGATTGAACGGATAACGTTCCGTGCGCCGCCCCAGGTTGTCGACGAAGTACAGCGCGCCCACCGCTTGAGAGGCGTCGCCCTGCCGCGAGAAATTGGCGTAGCCCTCGCCATGCGCCACGGCCACCGGCACGCGGGTGCCCGCCATGCCGCGGAAGAATATCGATGGGGAGTCGGGAATTTCCACCAGCGACAGGCGCGCCTCGTACTTCTCGGAAACATTGCGCGTGAAACGCGGCCAGTGCGCCGCGCCCGGAATGATCGACGTGAGGGCCGCCATCATCTGGCAGCCGTTGCATACCCCCAGCGCAAACGTGTCGCCACGCGCGAAGTACGCGCCGAACTGTTCGGCCAGCGCGGGGTTGAAGCGAATGCCGCGGGCCCAGCCTTCGCCAGCGCCCAGCACGTCGCCATAGCTGAAGCCGCCCACCGCGACCAGCCCGCGCACGTCATCGAGCCGGACACGGCCAGCCAGCAGATCCGTCATATGCACGTCCAGCGCTTCGAACCCCGCCATGTCGAAGGCCCACGCCATCTCGACCTGGCTGTTGCACCCCTGTTCGCGCAGAATGGCCACCTTCGGGCGCGCGCCCGACGCGATGAACGGCGCCGCCACATCTTCCCGCGGGTCGAACGCGACCACGGGCGATAGCCCCGGGTCGCTCGCATCGTCCCACACGTCGAACTCCGCCTGCGCGCAGGCCGGATTGTCGCGCCGCAGCATGATGCGCCGGCTGACCTCGCTCCAGGCCTGCGCGAGTTCAACGCGCGATTTTTTGTAAATAGAGTGGCCATCACGAAAAAGCTGAATTTCATCGAGCGTGTTGAGGGATCCCACCACGTGCGCATGCACGGACAGGCCCGCGCGGCGCAGCGCATGCAGCACGTCATCGCGCTGGCCGCGGCGCACCTGCAGCAGCGCGCCCGCCTCCTCATTGAACAAGGCCTCCAGCGTGATTTCGTCACGCCGCACCTGGAGCTGCTCCGCGCGTATCTTGAAATCGCCCCAGTCTTCGGCAACGGGATCGATCGTCACCATGTCGAGATTGAGCGACAGCCCCGTGTGACCGGCGAATGCCATCTCACAGGCGGTTGCCCACAAACCGCCGTCCGAGCGATCGTGATAGGCCAGGATGAGGTCCCGCCGCGCCAGGTCGCGCACCACGGTGAAGAACGACCGCAATGATTCCGCGTCACTCATGTCGGGAGCGACCGTTCCCACCTGGCCGAATACCTGGCACAGCACGGAACCACCCAGCCTGCGCCGGCCCATGCCCAGATCGACGAGGATCAGTACGGTTTCCCCCTGGTCCGTACGCAGCTGGGGGGTCAGCGTTGCGCGCGCGTCCGCCACGGGGGCGAACGCCGTGACGACGAGCGACACCGGCGCAATCACCTCGTGCTCCCCCGCGCCGTCTTCCCATGCCGTGCGCATGGAGAGCGAATCCTTGCCCACCGGAATGGACACACCCAGCGCGCGACACCAGGCGCTCACCGCGGCAACCGTGTCGTACAGCGCTGCGTCCTGCCCGTGCGTGCCGCAGGCGGCCATCCAGTTCGCGGACAACTTCACGTCGCGCAGCGACTGTACGTCGGCCGCCGCCAGATTGGTCAGCGCCTCGGCAACCGCCATGCGCCCGGACGCCGGCGCATCGATGACGGCAAGCGGCGTGCGCTCGCCCATCGCCATGGCCTCGCCGCGCGTCGTCTCGAAACCCGCAAGCGTCACGGCGCAATCCGCAACCGCCACCTGCCAGGGGCCCACCATCTGATCGCGGCTGGTGAGCCCACCAACCGTCCGGTCGCCGATGGTCACCAGGAAAGTCTTGTTGGCGACGGTTGGATGGCGCAGCACGCGCAGCGCCGCCTCTTCCAGGGAAATCACGGTAAGGTCGAGCGGCCCGCCGGCGCCCGCCTCGCGCCGCGCGTCGCGCGTCATGCGGGGCGGTTTGCCCAGGATCACCTCCAGGGGAACGTCGACCGGCGTGACCTCCCCGGCGGCCGCCGCCTCCACGGCCGAGTCCCGCAAAACGGCGTCCGGCGCGATCGCAGGCAGGCCGGGAACCACCCCGCCGCGTGTCACCCGCAGGTGACGGTCTTCCGTCGCCACGCCCACCACTGCGTAAGGGCACCGTTCGCGCCGCGCAATGGCGGCGAAACGGGCCAGATCGCGCGGCAGAACCGCCAGAACATAGCGTTCCTGCGATTCGTTGCTCCAGATCTCGGCCGCCGACAGGCCGGATTCCTCGACGGGGACTCGATCGAGATCGAGAATTGCGCCCCGCCCCGCACCGTCGACCAGCTCGGGGAATGCGTTGGAAAGGCCTCCCGCGCCTACGTCGTGAATCGCCAGAATGGGATTGGCGGCTTCCTGCTGCCAGCACCGATCGATGACTTCCTGCGCGCGCCGCTGCATTTCCGGATTACCCCGCTGAACGGAATCGAAATCCAGCTCGGCATCGTTGGCGCCGGCGCTCACGCTCGATGCGGCGCCACCTCCCAGGCCGATACGCATGCCCGGCCCGCCCAGCTGGATGAGCAAGGCGCCGGGCGGAATGCCGCTCTTCAAAGTTTGGGAACCCGCCACGCCGCCCAGGCCGCCCGCCAGCATGATGGGCTTGTGATAGCCCCAGACACGCCCGCCCACGCGCTGTTCGTAGCAGCGGAAGTAGCCCAGCAGGTTGGGGCGGCCGAACTCGTTGTTGAAAGCGGCGGCGCCGATGGGACCTTCGGTCATGATGTCCAGTGGCGAGGCGATGCGAGCGGGCGGGCACGGCAGATCGTCCGCCTCCCAGGGTTCGGCTGCATCACTGAAGCGCAAATTCGACACCGTGAAGCCAGTCAGCCCCGCTTTCGGCTTCGATCCGCGCCCCGTCGCCCCCTCATCGCGAATTTCCCCGCCGGCGCCGGTAGCGGCACCCGGAAACGGCGCGATGGCCGTTGGATGATTGTGCGTCTCCACTTTCATCAAGATGTGCATCAGCGCTTCGCGGTGCGCGTACACACGGGGTCCGTCACCCGAGTCCACGGGGGCTGGCGCCGCGTCGAACAACCCGACGGATCCGCCTTGCATGACCGCCGAGTTGTCGGAATAGGCGACCACGGTGCCTGCGGGCTGCGCCGCGTGCGTGGCGCGAATGAAATCAAACAAGGTGCTTTCCCGCGCAGCACCATCGACGATCCAGCGCGCGTTGAAAATCTTGTGTCGACAATGCTCGCTGTTGGCCTGCGCGAACATCATCAATTCCACATCGGTGGGATCGCGGCCCAGGCCGCCGAATGCGGCCACCAGGTAGTCGATCTCGTCGTCGGAGAGCGCCAATCCAAGCTCGTGATTGGCCCGCGACAGCGCCGCACGGCCCTCGCCACACACGGGGATGCGCCGCACGGGCTTGCCGACCAGCGATTGAAACAGCGCGCGGCCGTCGAAATCGGCATCCACGACCGTCTCGGTCATGCGGTCGTGCAAACACGCCGCGACGGCGGCCAGTTGTTCCGACCCTATTTTTCGCGTGTTCAACAACCCGCGATCCAGTGTCAAAGCGTACCGAATTCCACGCTCTATACGGCGTATCGACGAAAAGCCGCAGTTGTGCGCAATGTCCGTCGCCTTGCTGGCCCAGGGCGACACGGTGCCCAGGCGCGGAACCACCCGCAATACCAAGGCGTGCCGGTCGGACGCCGCCGCGTTCGGGAGCTCGCCATAATCCAGGAACGCCGCCAGATGCGCCCGCCCCGCGTCGTCCCACTCGCCATCCAGCCATACGAAATGCTCATAACGAGCGCATACGCCGGTGACGGGCAGTGAAGAATCGGTCAACCGTCGCAGCAAACGGTCGCGGCGAAACGCCGACAAGGCGGACGGGCCGGGAAGAGTCAGAATGGAGGTCACAATGCAAGGTGCCGCGAAGGGGAATGGGGCGAACGGTGGCAATCGGCGGTAGCGCCGGCCAATCATTTTAGCCGGGTCGCGAGCCACGGGGCCGCGTGACGGCAACTGGCTCCTGCGAGATACCGTCTTTGGACCTACGCATGGCCGTGCCGAAACGATAGACTAACGACAAAATCACATCCAAGAACACGTTTCGCCGGGACCATCCCCATCAATTCGCCAAATAGATTCCCAGTGCGGCTGTCATTCTCACGCCCGCACCGGAAATGGTACTTTGGCCGACTCACTCACAGCCTGCAATGAACACCACAAATCCGCCGTCCAACTCCCCATCCCACGCCACGCCGGCGCAAGACCGCTACGATCCCGCCTACGATCCGCTGGAAGATGGCAGCCCCGGGCGCGGCCGCGAATACGCGCCAACCTACTGGATCGGCACGGCCGGCGATCCCCCGCCGGACGACGGCCCGGTTCAAGGCGACATGGACGTCGATGTGGCCATCATCGGCTCCGGCTTCACGGGGCTGAATGCGGCCATCGCGCTGGCGCGCGACTACGGCATCCAGGCAACGGTTCTGGAAGCCAACCGCTCGTCCTGGGGTTGCAGCACCCGCAACGGCGGGCAGGCGCAATGCGCATCGGGGCGGCTTTCACGCTCGCAGTGGATAGCGCGCTGGGGCCTGGCAACCGCCAGGCGCATGCACCAGGAATGCGTCGACGGCATGGAATATTTCAAACAAATGATCGCCGACATCGATTGCGAGCAGCAGCCGGGCGGGCACTGGTACATCGCCCACCGGCCAAGCGTCATGCCCCGCCTGGAAAAAGAGGCGAAATTGCTGCGCGAGACATTCAATTACGACGCGCGCATGGTCGACGCGGCAACCGTGCGGCGCGACTGGGTGGATGACCACGAATGCGCAGGTGCCATGCACGAACCCGAGGGTATCGGCATACACGCCGGCAAACTGGCCTTCGCCTACCTGCGGAAGGCGCGCGCGCTGGGCGCCAAAGTGCATCCGGCAAGCCCTGTCATCGGCTGGGAAACGAAGAACGGAATCCACCATCTGAAAACGCCGAACGGCATCGTCCGCGCGAAAGCCGTGGGTGTCGCAACCGGCGGCTACACGTCGCAAACGCTGCACCGCGAGCTCCGGAACCGCCTGATGCCCATCTTGTCGAACTCGATCGCCACGCGCCCCCTCACCGACGCCGAGGTCGCGGAAGCGGGCATCCACACCACCCAGTTCTTCACCGACACACGCATTCTGCGCCACTACTATCGCCTGATGCCCGACCATTCGCTGCAAATCGGCAGCCGCAGCGCAATCACCGGCCGCGCCGCGCCCGACAAGAAATACGAAGATTTGCTGATAAGCGACATGCACCGCAAGTTTCCATCGCTCAAGCACGTGGGGCCGAAGTATTCATGGTGGGGATGGGTGGACGTCAGCCACGACATGATGCCGCGCATCGTTCAGCCAGATCCGAAACTGTCCATTTACTACTCGCTGGGTTATGGCGGCAACGGCGTCATGTATTCCGCGCAGGCGGGCAGGCGGCTGGCGATGCTGATCGCCGGCAAGCCGGACGGCGCCTTCGATCTGCCGATTTTCCGCGGGCGGCTGCCGTTTCCCAACGTGCGCGAAATGATTACGTCGGAATTCTTCGCGCCGTATCGCCGCATCGGGCAACGGCTCCTCTACAAATGGTATTACCTCAAGGACGAGGTGCTTTAACCGGCGGAAAGTGCCGCGGCATCAGGCGGGCTGTCCGCCCGGATCGGGGTAATGCACTTCCAGCACGTCAAGCTCGTCGAGCCCGGCGGGTGTGCGCAGCTGGACCACATCGCCCTCGCGCGCCTTGAGCAGCGCGCGCGCCACTGGCGATATCCAGCTGATGCGGCCTTGCAGCGGCTCGGCCTCGTCGACGCCCACGATGGTGACGCGGTATTCCTCGCCCGCCTTGTCGGAATAGACAACGGTAGCGCCAAAGAAAACCTGTTCGCGATTGGGTTGCGCGGCCGGATCCACGACTTCCGCCATCTCCAGCCGCTTCGTCAGGAACCGCATGCGCCGATCGATTTCCCGCAAGCGCTTCTTGCCATAAATGTAATCGCCGTTCTCGGAGCGATCGCCATTCGAAGCGGCCCAGGAGACGACCTGCACGACGGCGGGCCGCTCCTCATTCATGAGATGCGTCAGTTCATCGCGCAAGCGCCGGTAGCCCAGCGTCGTAATGTAGTTCTTGACGCCCGCCGGCAAGCTTGCCGGCGGCGTGCCGGCGGCGTCGTCATCGTCATCGTTGTCGGACTCTTTGACGAAAGCTTTGTTCATGACTGGTCGTCCGCCAGAAGAAAACGCTCGATCGGTTCGATCTGAATGTCGGCCATGAGCGTGGGGGCATGCCCCACACCCGCCACCACCTGCAAACGGGCCGCGGAATTGCGTGCCAGCATGCGCGCCGCGGAATCGGCCGAGAGAAGGTCGGACTGCTCGCCACGTAATATCAGCAGCGGCACCGGGATGCTCTCGTACGAGGACCACAGGATGGCCTCGGACGCCTTCAATGCCGCGGCGTCCTGCAACGAAAACGGCTGGGCAATGCGCAGATCGTAATGCTTGACCCACTGTGAGTCGTGGCGCACCATCACATGGCGTGCCAAGGTTTCCCATTGCGCGCGCGTATGCGGGCCAAAGCCCGGCGAAATGTCGCGCACGTAATCGACCGCCTGATCGAACGAGCCGAATGCAACCGGCTGCCCCACGTAGTCGGCGATGCGCGCCACTCCGTCGGGGTCGAGGTCGGGGCCGATATCGTTGAGCACGATGCGGCCAAACGGAATGCCGAGTGCCGGATCCAGGCCGCGAACCACCGTCTCGGGACGCGCCACGCGCGCCTGGGCATACGCGCCCAACAGCGCGAGAGCGATCAGCCCGCCCATGGAGGTGCCCACCCAGTCGAGCCGCGAGGGATGCGCGCGCGCGATCAGCGCCAGCATGTCGGCCACATACTGCGGCACGACGTAGCCGGCCGCATCGACCAGCCAATCCGACGCGCCGCGGCCGACGACATCGGGGCACACCACGCGATAGGTACCACAAAGCCGCCGCGCCAGCGTGTCGAAATCGCGCCCCGTGCGGGTCAGGCCGTGCACGCACAGCAGCACGCGGCCATTGGCCGGATCGCCCCATTCCCAATAAGCCATGCGATGCAAGCCGCTGGGGCCGGCACAAGTAACGAAATCTAAACGTGGTTCCAACATGGAAGTGGCCCGAAAGACATCGGCGCGCCGCGGCACGTGGCAAAACGCTGCTGCCCCGCCGTGGCGACCAAGCATGAATCAGGCTTTCACTATACCTGCTGGCCGATCACACACCAAGCGCAAGCCGACGAAGACGCAAGATTCTCG
>SCQX01000182.1 GCA_004298545.1 Candidimonas sp.
TGCCCGAGCGCCTCGCCGATCTGATCGAACAATGCTTCGCGCGCGATGCGATAAGTTTGCCCGGGAACGAGTTCAGGCACGATGTAGTGGTAGTTGGTATCGAACCACTTCGTCATTTCGCACGCGGCGGCGGGCGTGCCGGTAGGGGCGCGGCCTCGCGCCATGCGAAACAGCGTATCCAGACCGACGGCTTCGGTTGGCGACTGGCCGAAGCGGGCCGGCACGGCCCCCAGCAGCGTCGTCCACTCGAGAATTTGGTCGTACCACGCGAAATCTCCCACGGGAACGAACTTCAAGCCCGCCCGTGCCTGCAGCGCCCAATGGCGCGCGCGCAATTCGCGGCCGGTGGCCAGCAGCGCATCGGCGCCCTGCCGCCCCGCCCAGTACGCTTCAAGCGCGCGCTTCAACTCACGTTGGGCGCCGATGCGTGGAAAGCCGAGATTATGAATGACAGTCATTTGATTTTTCAGTTGGCAAGAGGTTGATTGCTGAGGGAAAACGAGTATTCTGCGCCATTTCACCGCCGATAAAAAATCAAATCGAACATCTATAATATGAGTATCCCTCATACAAAGAGCGGTGTATCGTGCATAGACCCATCGCGCTCACAGGCACCATCGTGGGTCATGGGCATCATCGTGTGTTGGAGCGCTGGACATGCTTGAAATCCGTCATCTCGAAACGCTCACGGCAATCCGCGAAACAGGAAGCCTGCAGGAAGCGGCCGAACGATTGCACGTCACGCAATCGGCGCTTTCGCACCAGCTGCGCGACCTGGAAGTCAGGCTGAAGACGCCGCTGCTGAATCGCCGCACCCGGCCAGCTCGCCTGACGACCGCCGCGCTGCGCATCGTGGCGCTCGCCGAGGAAGTTCTGCCGCGGCTGAAAGCCACCGAGCACGACATCCAGCGGCTCGCGTCGGGCCGCACCGGGCGCCTGCACCTGGCGATCGAGTGCCATTCGTGCTTTCAATGGCTGATGCCTGCGCTGGATACTTTTCGCCAGAACTGGCCCGACGTTGCGCTCGACCTGTCGGCCGCCTTCTCTTTTGCGCCACTGCCGGCACTGCTGCGCGGCGATCTCGACGTCGTCATCACATCCGATCCGCAGGTAAACGAAGCGGTGCAATACCTGCCACTATTCAGCTATGAACTGGTGCTGGCGGTGTCGACGGCAAATCCGCTGGCCCGATACCCGCATATTGAAGCGGAACAGCTGGCGGACCAGGTGCTGATCACCTATCCGGTTGACAAGCAGCGCCTGGACGTCTACACGGCGTTTCTCGATCTGGCCGGCATCGAACCGGCCGCCATACGCAAGGCGGAACTCACACCCATGATCGTCCAGTTGATCGCCAGCCAGCGTGGTGTGGCCGCACTGCCGAACTGGGCGTTGACGGAATATCGTGACCAGCCGTGGCTGCACATTTGCCGGCTTGGGGTGAAAGGCGTGTGGCGCACGCTGTATGCCGCGGTGCGCGTGGAAGATGCCACGACACATTATCTGCACGCGTTTCTGGATCAGGCGCGCGCCACATGCTTCAAGACACTGGATGGAATAAAAGCGGCCGG
>SCQX01000183.1 GCA_004298545.1 Candidimonas sp.
TTTTCTGAAGGATAGTTGAACGATGGCTTTGCAATGCGGCATCGTTGGCTTGCCCAACGTTGGTAAATCGACGCTCTTCAATGCGCTGACCAAGGCCGGCATCGCGGCCGAGAACTATCCATTCTGCACCATAGAGCCGAATGTCGGCGTCGTCGAAGTGCCAGACGAGCGACTGGCCGCCCTTGCCGCAATCGTGACGCCCCAGCGCATCGTTCCGGCGGTGGTCGAGTTCGTGGACATTGCCGGGCTCGTGGCAGGCGCATCCCGGGGAGAGGGACTGGGCAACCAGTTCCTCGCCAATATCCGCGAAACCGATGCCATCGTGCACGTTGTGCGCTGCTTCGAGGATGCGAACGTCGTGCACGTTGCCGGCAAGGTCGACCCGCTGGCCGATATCGGCGTCATCAACACGGAACTGGCGCTGGCCGACCTCGTCACGGCTGACAAGGCATTGCAGAAGAATTCGAAGCTCGCCAACTCGGGCGACAAGGCCGCCGCGAAATTGGTTGCCCTGCTCGAGAGAATCGTGGCGGCATTGAACGAAGCGCGTGCCATTCGCTCGCTGAAGCTGGATGATGAGGCGGCGGCCATGATCCGTCAGTATTTTTTTCTGACCGCGAAACCCGCGCTGTACGTCGCCAACGTCAAGGACGGCGGCTTCCACGACAACCCGCAGCTGGACGCGGTGCGGGCGCATGCCAAGACCGAGGGCGCGCCGGTGGTGGCTCTGTGCGCCGCGCTCGAGGCGGAAATCGCCGATCTCGACGAGGAAGACAAACATGAGTTCCTGGCCGACATGGGCATGGAAGAACCGGGCCTGAACCGTGTCATCCGCGCCAGCTACCGGTTGTTGGGTCTGCAAACCTATTTCACCGCGGGCGAGAAGGAAGTGCGCGCCTGGACCATACACGTGGGCGACACGGCGCCCAAAGCGGCCGGCGTCATCCACACCGACTTCGAGCGCGGCTTCATCCGCGCCCAGACCATCGGGTATGCTGATTACGTCGCGTACAAGGGCGAGCAGGGCGCGCGGGAAGCCGGGAAGATGCGGGCGGAGGGGAAGGACTACGTCGTCCAGGATGGCGACGTGATGAACTTTCTGTTCAACGTGTGATCGACGTCCGACGGTTTTCTTAGGATAACTCTATCGTGTGCCGCGTACCGGCACACGAGCACAAGCACGCTGGTGCCATTACTTGCAGAAAACCGGGGTCGAAATGGCAAGCAACGACTATCAGGCATCATCGCTCTCTTTCGCCCAGGCCTGGCGTAATCAGATACGCGGGCATCGCAGTGTCGCGGTGGGGTTGCTGCTGGCCGTTCTGGTGGTGCTTGCGCTGCTGTTCATCACGGGAGTGGAAGCATTTTCCGGCGAAAATCGCGACTACCTCGGCTATGCCGTCGCTGGTGGCGCCGCTGGTTTCGGGGCGACCGCGCTGGGCGCGCTCCTGGCCCTGGCGGTGCGCGCGGTCGAGGTGCGCACGAACGACTGCATGCTGGGTTTCGCCGCCGGCATGATGCTGGCGGCCAGTTCCTTCTCGCTGATATTGCCGGGGCTGGAGTCGGCGCACGCGCTGTTGGATAGCAGCGTCGGCGGCGCGCTCATTGTGGTTTTCGGGCTGGCCCTGGGGGTGCTGCTGATGCTGGGGCTGGATTATTTCACGCCTCATGCGCATGAGAGCACGGGGATGCACGGCCCGTCGGGCCGACGAATCGGCGGCGTGTGGCTTTTCGTGCTGGCAATCATTTTGCACAACTTGCCCGAAGGCATGGCGATCGGCGTCAGTTTTGCGCATGGGGATCTGGCGGTCGGCCTGCCGTTGACGGTGGCCATTGCCATTCAGGATATTCCGGAAGGCCTGGCGGTGGTTCTGGCGCTGCGCGCGATTGGCCAGCCGCTGCATGCTTCGATTCTCATCGCCATCGGTTCCGGTTTGATGGAGCCGTTGGGTGCGCTGCTCGGCGTCGGGATAGCCAGCGGCTTGCCCGCCGCGTACCCGATCGGCCTGGGCTTGGCCGCGGGGGCGATGATTTTTGTGGTGTCTCATGAGGTCATCCCCGAGACGCATCGCAACGGCCATCAGACGGCGGCAACGGTGGGTTTGATGGCGGGATTCGCGGTGATGATGTTTCTGGATACGGCTTTGGGTTAATGTGGCGCTGTCGTGGGTTTCATCCAAGATCGATACTGAGCGAGCTATCTCATGAGTGGTGCGCTGGAACATTTGCGGGTGCTGGATTTGACGAGAGTCCTGGCCGGGCCGTGGGCCACCCAGCTGTTTGCCGATCTGGGGGCCGAGGTGATCAAGGTTGAGCGCCCGCAGGGAGGCGACGATACGCGGGGCTGGGGCCCGCCCTACCCGAAAAATGCCGACGGCCGCGAGATCGAGGATGCGGCCTATTTTTTCGCGGCCAATCGCGGCAAGAAGTCCGTCACCATCGACATCGCGGCGCCGCGGGGCGCGGCGCTCGTGCGCGAGCTGGCCGCGCGGTCGGATGTGGTGATCGAGAACTACAAGGTTGGCGACATGCGGCGCTATGGGCTCGATTACGCAAGTCTTGGCGGCGTCAATCCACGTTTGGTCTATTGTTCGATCACCGGTTTCGGGCAAACGGGCCCGTACAAGGACCGCGCCGGCTACGACTTCATCATCCAGGGCATGGGTGGGCTGATGAGCATCACCGGCGAGGCCGATGAGGTTGCTGGCGGCGGGCCGATGAAAGTTGGCGTGGCGATTGACGACCTCATGACCGGCATGTACGCAACCACCGCCATTCTGGCCGCCCTGGCCCATCGCGATCGAACAGGCGAGGGGCAATACATCGATCTTGCGTTGCTGGATGTCCAGGTGGCGGCCCTGGCGAACCAGAATATGAATTACCTGACAACGGGAAGGTCGCCGCGGCGGATGGGCAACGCCCATCCCAACATCGTTCCGTATCAGATGTTCGCGACGGCGGATGGCGCCATCAATCTTGGTGTGGGGAACGACAAGCAGTTTCAGAAGTTCTGCCTGGTCGCCGACCTGGAATGCCTGGCCGCCGACTCACGATTCGCGACGAAGTCCGCCCGGGTCGCCAATCGCCAGCTGCTCATCCCGCGGATTGCCCAGCGGATTGCGTGCCAACCCACGGCGCATTGGGTCGGGGAACTGGGAAAGGTTGGCATTCCGTGCGGCCCGGTGAATGATCTCCAGGCCGTGTTCGAAGACCCCCAGATTCGGTCGCGCCACATGAAGATCACGCTCGCGCATCCGGCGGCGGACAGCGTCGACCTGGTGGCGAACCCCATCAAGTTTTCCAAGACGCCCGTACGGTACACACTGCCGCCGCCGCGCCTGGGGGAGCACACCGGCGAAGTGCTCAGGGATGTCCTGGGGTTGAGCGAGGCGGAAATCGAAAAATTGAAAGCCGGCTCGATCGTTTGAGATTCCCCAGTTCAAGCCACGCGTTGCTTCGTGCCGCGTGGTTGATCACTGAACGGCCCTGCGCACCCTCACACCACCCGTTGCGTCTGCGTGCCAAGCCCATCGACCGTCAGCATCATGGCGTCGCCGCGTTTCAGGTATTTGGGCGGTTTCATGCCCAATCCGACCCCCGAAGGGGTGCCGGTCGCGATAATGTCGCCCGGCAGCAGCGTCATGAACTGACTCAGGTGGGCGATGAGCGTGGCAACGCTGAAGATCATGTCGGCCGTGTTGCTGTGCTGCCTGACCTCGCCGTTGACCGCGAGCGTCAGTTCCAGGTGCTGCGGATCGCCGATTTCGTCGGCTGTCACCAGCCAGGGGCCAACGGGTCCGAACGTATCGAAGCTCTTGCCTTTGACCCATTGGCCATTGCGCTTGAATTGCCAGAAGCGCTCGGAGACATCGTTGACGATCGCGTAGCCCGCCACGTAATTCAGCGCGTCGTTCTCGGAAACCCGCCGGGCTTCCGTGCCCATGACGACACCCAGCTCGACCTCCCAGTCCGTTTCGCTTGAATCGGGAGGGATCACGACGTCGTCGCAGGGGCCGTTCAGACAAGTGATGGCCTTGTTGAAGACGACGGGTTCCTTTGGAATGTCCAGCCCGGCTTCGATCGCGTGCCGGCGGTAGTTCAGGCCGATGCCGATGAACTGGCGCGCGCCCGACACGGGTACGCCCAGGCGGGGTTGTCCTTCGATGGCGGCCAGGGTGGCCGGGTCGAGCGCCGACAGCCATGTCAGCCGCTCGCGCGATAGCCATTGGGGCGTGATGTCGTCGATGAGCGGCGACAGATCGCGAATGACGCCGCCGGCGTCGAGCAGGCCAGGTTTTTCCTCACCACGGTTCCCGTAGCGTAGCAATTTCATCCTTTTTCCTTGTCAGCGAATTGAGCGAATTTTTCGGTTGCACCGGTGTGGGGAATTCGTGCCTCGCGGGCTGGATCGCCCCCCGGGCGCGTCGTGAGCGCGAGCGCCTGGCAGGCGAGTTCCGCGACATGGGCGCTCATGGGGAGTTTAGTCGACTCCAGTCCCGTCACTGGAAACCAGGCTGCGTCGGCGGCGTCATCCGCCGCCAGCGCTTC
Source organism: Candidimonas sp. (assembly GCA_004298545.1). Classification (GTDB taxonomy): domain Bacteria; phylum Pseudomonadota; class Gammaproteobacteria; order Burkholderiales; family Burkholderiaceae_B; genus SCQX01. The sequence continues at coordinate 4,549 of SCQX01000183.1, forward strand.
GCCCGACAGCCAGCGGCACAGCACAGCCACCAGAACGAACTGGCGGCGCAACGTCTTGTCGTTCCCGTAGTCGAACACATCGAGCGCGGTGAATGCCCGCCCCGGCTCCGCGCGCAGGCCGGTTTCCTCGAACAGTTCACGCACCGCCGCGTCCTGCACGGTTTCGCCGAATTCGATCTTCCCGCCCGGGAATCCCCACTTGCCCATGTCCGGCTGGTGCCCCCGGCGCACCAGCAGAACCTGGCGATCGCGCACGACCACGGCGATCGCGGCGGGGATGGGCTTGTGGGGGAGTGTCATTGCCAAAGACCGATAGTCGAGTTAAACAATCCATGCCGCTCGGGATGCGCGTGCGGGCGAACGAGGCATACTTCTATTTTGCATGCGCGCCGGTGCCCCGTGCAATTTTTTATTTGATTGGTGGAAAATGGTCGCCGCAGGTGCGCTGCGTTGTTCACGGAGGCACTATGCGCACGGAGTCGGGCGGCATGTGCGATGCACGCCGCCGCATCCTGTTTCTCAGGAATTTGCGTCATGAAGATCGATTTATCGGGTAAAACGGCGGTCATCACCGGCTCGACCGCCGGCATCGGGCTGGCGATAGCGCGCGGGCTGGCTGGCGCGGGGGCGCGTGTGGTCGTCAACGGCCGCCACACGGCATCGGTGGAGCGGGCGGTCGAGGCGCTGCGCCGCGAGGTGCCGGGTGTCGACGCGCAGGGCGTGGTGGCCGATGTGGGCGCCGCGCAGGGGTGCGATGCGCTGGTGAAGGCCGCGCCTATGGCCGACATCCTCATCAACAACGTCGGTATCTTTGGCCCGCATGATTTCTTCGAAATTCCCGACGATGAGTGGCGGCGCTTCTATGAGGTCAATGTCCTGTCAGGCGTTCGCATGGCGCGCGCCTACGTACCGGGCATGATGACGCGCCATTGGGGGCGAGTCGTGTTCATCTCGTCGGAATCGGCTGTGAACATACCGCCCGACATGGTGCATTACGGAATGACCAAGACGGCCAACCTGGCGGTCTCGCGCGGCCTTGCCAAACGGGTGGCCGGTACGGGGGTGACGGTCAATGCGGTGCTGCCGGGGCCAACGTTGTCCGAAGGCGTAGCGGCCATGCTGGCCGATGAGGTTCGCCGCAGCGGTCAGCCTCTGGAGGCCGTTGCCACCGATTTCGTAAGAACCCACCGGCCATCGTCGATCATTCGCCGCGCGGCCACGGTTGACGAGGTGGCCAACCTGGTCGTCTACCTTGCGTCGCCGCTCGCGTCCGCCACGACCGGATCGGCGTTGCGAGTCGACGGTGGCGTCATCGATACGATTACTTGAGAAATAGGCGGCGCTCAAGAAAGGTGCGGCGGCGTTTTATTGATCAGCCAGTCGATGCCGTTTTCGCCGTGGTTGCGCAGCCAGGTGTTGGCCTTCTGAAAATGACCGCAGCCGATGAACGGGCGCGGCGGGCGCTGTGCTGACAGCGGCGACGGATGGTTGGCCCTGAGGACGAGTACCGGCCCCGCTGGCGGGTGGTCGCGCAACAGCGACTCCTTCGATTGGGCGTGCGACCCCCAGAGCAGGAATACTTTCGGGCGCGGTTCGCGCAGCACGCGCATGACAATGGCATCGGTAACCACTTCCCATCCGCGCTTGGCGTGTGACGCCGGCTTGTGCGCCTCGACCGATAACGACGTGTTGAGTAGCAGCGTACCCTGACGGGCCCACCGCAAGAGGCTGTTGCGCTGCTGCACGAAGCTGTCGGGGTATTCGCGCGCGAGTTCGGCGAACATATTGCGCAGGCTGGGGGGTATCGGGCAGTTGTCGGGCACGGAGAATGCCAGGCCTTGTGCCTGATTCGGGCCGTGATAGGGATCTTGCCCGAGGATGACGACCTGTATGGCGTCTGGCTCCACCTCGAGCAACGCGCGAAATGGACGCAACGGGAAAATTTGTGCGCCGCGTGCCAGTTCGCCGTCGAGAAAGTGGTTCAGGCCGCGCAGTGCGCCGCCGACCGCCTGGTCATCGAATGCGGCGCGCCATGTGCCCGACAAGGCCTGGACATGCGCCATGAGGTCGCCCTGGAATGCATTGCGCGGGAGTGGCGTTGGCGCGGGTTGGCTTTGGGAACCGGGGTTGTCCATCGCGCGGCGTATCAGTCGGTGCCGAGGCGCTTCGCGTTGAGATGGTGCTCGACCAGGCTCACGTAGCGCTGCACGGTGACCGCCATGGAACCTGGCAGGTTGACGAAGGCGCACCCCAGCTGGCGGATGGCCTTGCCGTTCTCCAGTGTCAGGTCGGCGACGCGCACGACGCGCAGTGTGGCGGTTATGCTGCCCGCCTCGGGCAGCACGATGTAGCAGCCGGGAAGCGTGCTGGCGCGCGTGATGGACAATTGCTTGCGGTCGTCGACCAGCGACACGCCGCCCACGCTGATGTCTTGCACATTGAGGGTGATCGGTTCGCCGGAATGGCTCCGCCCCGCGCTGCCGCGGGCGGTGGGGCCGGTGGCCAGCGTGCAAGTGGCTGGGTTCGACGCGGGGACCTCGACGCGGTACGACTCGCGTCGCTGCATGCGCCGCAATGATCGTGGAAGTGCCAGACGCAACGCCGACCGGCGATCGATCTCGCAAGGCGACGCGAAAGCACTTGAAAAATGGAGTTCGATGCCGTTGATCGCAGCTTCGAAACGGATGTCGTCGGCGTCGATGGCGCGCCGGTTGAACCGCTCGTCGCGTGCCGCCTCGACGACGAAGGCGTCGTACGCGTCTTCGACGGAAAGAATGGTGGTGATGACCGCTTGAGAACTACCGCGAATGGCCATGTTCGCCAGCGCCTTGCATTCCTGCAGGGTGCACAGCAGCGACGCGATTGCCGGCCGTGCCGTGATCAGCGTGGGGTCGTTGATGGTGCTCGAGAGCCCGCGTGTCGCGACATGCATGGTGAACGAATTGTAAATTAGTGTAAATTGTATTTCCGTGATGAACAAATTGTACCGTTTTCGCTACTCCAGCGCTTTGATCATATCTTCGATGACCTTCTTGGCGTCGCCAAAGACCATCATCGTCTTGTCCATGTAAAAGAGTTCGTTGTCCAGGCCGGAATAGCCCGCCGCCATGGTTCGCTTGATCACGATGACCGAGCGCGCCTTGTAGGCCTCGAGAATGGGCATGCCTGCGATGGGTGATTTGGGATTGGTTTTGGCGGCGGGATTGACCACGTCGTTCGCCCCAAGGATGAGCGCCACATCGGTCTGGGCGAATTCGCCGTTGATGTCGTCCATTTCGAACACCTGATCGTACGGAACCTCGGCCTCGGCCAGCAGCACGTTCATGTGGCCCGGCATCCGCCCGGCCACGGGATGGATGGCATATTTGATGGTGACCCCGGTGGTCGACAGCTTCTCGGTCAGTTCCTTGAGCGCGTGCTGGGCACGGGCAACCGCCAGGCCGTAGCCGGGAATGATGGTGACGGTGTCGGCGTTCGACATGAGAAAAGCCGCATCTTCCGGACTGCCCGACTTGACGTTGCGCTGTGCGTGATCGCCGCTGGCGGCCTCTCCGCCCTCGGAACCGAAACCGCCCAGGATGACGTTGAAGAACGAGCGGTTCATGGCCCTGCACATGATGTACGACAGGATTGCCCCGGACGAGCCCACGAGCGAACCCGCGATGATGAGCATGGGGTTGTTCAACGAGAAGCCGATGCCCGCCGCCGCCCATCCCGAATAGCTGTTCAGCATCGAAATGACCACCGGCATGTCGGCGCCCCCGATGGGGATGATGATGAGCACGCCCAGGGCGAACGCGATCAGCAACATGGCGACGTAGGGCAGCCACGATTGCGTGAGGATGAAGCCCGCGCCGAACGCCAGCATGATGATGAGAAGCGCGAGGTTCAGAGGGTGCTGGCCGTGGAACACCACCGGCGCGCCCTTGAACAGCCGGAATTTGTACGTGCCGGCCAGTTTGCCGAAGGCGATGACCGACCCCGAGAACGTGATGGCGCCCACGAACGTGCCGATGACCAGCTCGAAGCGGTTGCCAGTGGGCAGCGGCTGCCCGGGCAGGGCGATGTTGAAGGCGTGCGGCTCGGAGATGACCGCGATGGCGATGGCGACGGCGGCGAGCCCGATCATGCTGTGCATGAAGGCGATGAGTTCGGGCATGCGCGTCATTTCGACGCGTTTGGCCAGCAGTGTGCCGACCGTGCCGCCGATGAGCAGGCCGAGAAGGATCCAGCCAAGCCCGATGGTGGCCGTGCCTTTGGCGGCGAGCCCGATGATGAGGGCAGCCGTCGTGAACACGGCGATGGCCATGCCGACCATGCCGAACGTATTGCCGCGGCGCGAGGTGGTGGGGTGAGACAGCCCCTTGAGCGCTTGAATGAAACAGATCGATGCGATGAGGTAGAGAAGCGTAACCAGGTTGGCGGAGATCATGCTTTGCCCCCGGTGGACTTCCTTTCCTTTTTCTTGAACATCTCGAGCATGCGGCGCGTGACCAGGAAGCCCCCGAATACGTTGACGGATGCCAGCGCCACCGCGAATACGCCCATGAAGCGGCCCAGATAGCCGTAGGTGAGGCCGGTGGCCAGCATGGCGCCAACGATGACGATGGCCGAGATGGCGTTGGTGACCGCCATGAGCGGTGTGTGCAGCGCCGGGGTCACGTTCCAGACCACGTGGTAGCCCACGTAGACCGCCAGTACGAAAATGATGAAATTGATCAACGTCGGGTTCACGGCTTCCATCAAGCGCTCCTGAGTACCTTGCCGTCGGCGCAAACGAGGCAGGCGGCGATGATTTCGTCTTCTTTTGGGATCACGGGACCGCCTTCCGGGCCGGTGATCAGTTTGAGGAAGTCTTGAACGTTGCGCGCGTACAGCGCCGAGGCGTCGGTGGGCACCAGTGCGGGCAGATTGCTGTGCCCGACGAGGATGACGCCATGTTTCTCGACGACTTTGTCTTTTTCGGAGAGCGGGCAGTTGCCGCCGCGTTCGACGGCGAGGTCGACGATCACCGAGCCGGGCTTCATGCTTTTGACGGTTTCCTCGGTGATGAGCACGGGGGCGGGGCGCCCCGGAATGAGCGCCGTGGTGACGACGATGTCGGCCTGGCGGCAGCGCTCGGCGACCAATACGGCCTGGCGCGCCATCCAGGCGGCTGGCATGGGGCGGGCGTAGCCGCCGACGCCTTGAGCGATTTCGCGTTCCTCGTCGGTCTCGAAGGGCACGTCGATGAATTTCGCCCCCAGGGATTCCACTTGTTCCTTGGCGGCGGGTCGGACGTCGGACGCCTCGACCATCGCGCCCAGCCGCCTGGCGGTGGCAATTGCCTGCAGACCGGCAACACCGGCGCCAAGCACGACCACGCGGCCCGCCTTGAGCGTGCCGGCCGCGGTCATCATCATGGGCAGCAACCGCTGGTAGTGGTTGGCCGCCAGCAGCACCGCCTTGTAGCCCGCCAGATTGGCCTGCGAGGAAAGGACGTCCAGGCTTTGGGCGCGCGTGATGCGCGGGGCGGCTTCCAGGGCGAAGGCGGTGAGGCCGGCGCGTGCAAAGGCTTCGAGCCCGTCGCGGTTGAATGGCTCGAGCATGCCGATCAGTATCGTGCCGGCCTTCATGCCGCCGAGCTCCTCGGCGTTCGGAACCCGCACTTTGATGACTGCTTCGCAAGAAAGGGATTGAGCGGCGTCGCCCAGTTCCGCGCCCGCATCCGCGTACGCCCGATCGGTGTAGCGGGCCGCTGCACCCGCGCCCTTCTCGACGATGACGGAATGCCCGGCCTTGATGTATTTTTTGACTGTCTCGGGCGTTGCCGCGACACGCGTTTCGCCCGACAGGCTTTCGCGCGGGACCCCAATCTGCATGGTGCTCCTCCGTTGCAGGGTTGGTATTTTTTTAATGCGACAACTATACATTAAGTTGTCATCCATGGTGGATTATCCACCGAACGCGCGCGGGTTGCCCAGACGGGCGATCCGTCACAGTTCGTCAGATCGTGGAAAAAATTGCGCGCAGAAATCCGTTACCGTCGTATGACTTGGGTTAGCATGCTTCGTGGCGGCCGGCTGGCGGTCGCGCGGCGGCGAAGAGGCCTGTCGATGGCTGTACGGTAATTATTGGCGGGATCGCGAGCGGATTCTGAGAGTGCACATGAAAGTTTGGTTCAAGCGTATTTCGATGGGTATTGTCGTACTGCTGATCGCGGCGCTGGTCGGGATCGCGATCTTCCTGTTGACTTTCGACCCGAACGCGTACAAAGCCAAGCTCGAGCGCTTGGTCTACAACCGCTATCACCGCACGTTGTCGATCAAGGGGCCGCTTGAAGTCTCGTTGTTCCCGCGCATCGGCCTCTCGGTTCGCGGCGTGTCGCTGTCGGACAGCAATAGCGATGACACTTTCGCGTCGATCGACAGTGCGCGTTTCGCGGTGGCGATATGGCCGCTGATTTCGAACCGGCTGGTGGTCGACCATGTGGCCAT
>SCQX01000184.1 GCA_004298545.1 Candidimonas sp.
GGTGCGGGCGAGTGATCAGGAACATCCATCGTGAAGCCGAACCACTTTTCCTCCAGCTTTTTCATGACGCCATTATGGTTCAATTCCTTCAACCGACTATTGAAGAATTCAACCAGCGTCTTGCTGTCGGCATCGCTCCTGCCGGCCCAGGAAAAATACAGTTTGGGGCCGAACGGCGGCACGATGACTTTGTAGCTCGCGGGATGCTGCTTCTGCAGGTACAGAAGGGGCGGCAGGGACTGGGCCACCGCGTCGGTGCGGCGATTGAGCAGGTCGGCGTAGGCTTCGTCGAAGCCAACATATTGCTTGATTTCTCCGATACCCTTGCCATATTGCTTCTTGAGAGTCGCGTCATATTCCTGTGTGGACTTCAGCTGGCCCGAGCCAATTTGTGTTCCCACCACCTTGCCGATCACATCTTTCGATTCCTTGATGGCGTCATCGCCGGCACGCTTCACGAATGCCACCGTGGCATCGGCCACCGGCACGGTAACGGCGTAGCGGGCGGCGCGTTCTTTGGTGACGGAAATGGCCGTCACCACGAAATCCAGCTTGCCCTGCGCCAACCCCGGCAGCAGCCCCTGCCAGGGCAGATCGAGCGTCTTGACCTGTACCTTGGGCAACCCCTCCATGACATGCGCCAGCAGGTCGCGGTCGTACCCCACGATCTTCCCCTTTTCTATGAATTCGAATGGCGCGTAGCGTGCCTCCGTGCCAATGGTGATGTAGCCTCTGTCCTTGATCTTCTGCAGCAGATCGGCACGCGCCGGCGCGCTTGCCACCACGGACAAGGTGACGACTCCCAGCAGAACAGCCACTTTTCGCAACAGACGCGCTGCGCTGTGCGGACCCTGTGTCTCCAGTTGCATGATGAGCCTCGCTAAGACGTTTGAACATTGTCACTGTGGTGGATCGAACCGCACTTCCGACGATTGGGCCGGCTGTTCAAGCACTCCGGCTGTCGGCGCGTGCCTTGAAAATGAATCCAATGCCGTTCAACAGCACCTGCGCTGCCAGAATGGAGGTGATGCCGGTGGGATCATAAGGAGGCGCGACCTCGCAGAGATCCATACCGATGATCCGCCCCTTGCTGCGCTTGGCCAGCGCCTGGATGATTTCCACGACTTCGTAGTAGAGGAAGCCGCCATGGCTCGGCGTACCGGTGCCAGGCGCAATGGAGGGATCGAAACCATCGATGTCGATGGTGATGTAATAATTTTCACACGCGGGAATTCGATCCATGACGCCGTCAACGCCCAGCCGGCGCACCTGACGCACGGAAAGGATGTCCGACCCGGCCTTGCGCGCCGCGTCATAATCGGAACGATTGGAAGATGATACATTGCGTATCCCGATCTGCGTCATGCCAACCACGTCGTCCAATTCCGAGGACCGCCGCAGGGGACTGCCGTGGCCGTACCGGACGCCATGCCGCTCATCGACGAAATCCAGATGGGCATCGACATGCAGGATGTGGATGGGTCCCTTCCCCTTGAAAGCGGCCATCACGGGAATGTGTATGGAATGATCACCGCCCAGTACGAGGGGCATGGCTCCCGCCGCCACAATTTTTTCCACCGCGAATTGCGTGTTCGCGTGGCTTTGCTCCATGTCGGTATGAACGATGTCGGCATCGCCCACGTCGACCATGCGCACCTGATCGCGGGTGAGATACATCGTGTCGCTTTCGTGGTCGTAGGCACCCGCGTGGCCGAACGAAAACAGCGTGGAGGCCTCACGTATTCCGCGCGGCCCCATGCGGGCGCCCGAGCGCCACTGAGTGCCCATGTCGTTTGGCACGCCCAATACGGCAACATCCGCGTCGATGTGGTCCCAGTCCGCGCAGATTGGGGCTTTCGCGAAAGTGCAGTGGCCGACGAACGGTAGGTTCAGACGGCCCGTTTCATAAGAATTAGCCATGGAGTCTCTCTCATTCCTTTGATGCCGTGCGCGCCGCACGGTTCTTTTTTTATCGCTTTCGTTTTATTACTTTCGCGATAATGGTAGACGACTCCAATCTTCTATTCTATCCTTAGTTACTGAACGTTATTTCGACATTTTACGAAATGACCGGAGTCCGTCATGCTGCAAATACAGGATGCCGACCTGAGAGCGCTGCGCATCTTCACCACCGTGGTGCGCAGCGGGGGCTTCACGGCGGCCCAACCCGTTCTGGGTCTGGGTGCATCGGCCATCAGCGAATACATGAGCCGCCTCGAGACGCGGCTGGGCGTACGGCTCTGCGAGCGCGGCCGCGCGGGCTTTCGCCTTACCGAGGAAGGCAAACTGGCATTCGACGCCGCCCAGCGGCTGCTCTCGAATGTGGAAGAATTCCGCCTGAACGTGTCATCGCTCAGCAATACGCTGCGCGGAGAGCTGCGGCTTGGGCTCATCGACAACATCCTTACCGACCCGCGGTCGCCGCTGCCCAAGGCGGTGCGGAAATTCAGCCGCCGCTCCGATCAGATACAGATTCACATCGAAATCAATCTTCCCCACATTCTTGAGCAAGACATGCTCGATGGCCGGCTGCACGTGGCCATCGCCCCGTCGCCGCAACGCATTCGCGGGCTGGACTACCTGCGCTTGACGGACGAAGAGCACGGCCTGTACTGCGGCTCCGAACACCCTTTGTTCGGGCAAGGCAAAGTCAGCCTGCGGGAAATTCAGCGGGCGCGCGTCATCTCGCGCGGTTACCTGCGCGGCAAAGACCTGCGGCTGATAAAAGTGAAATCCGCGGCGGCGATCGCCGACAACGTCGAGGCCCGCCTGCTGCTGCTGCTGACGGGCGAGTACATCGGGTTCCTCCCCCGCCATTACGCCGAAAGATGGGTGAGTTCTGGGCAATTGCGCCATCTGCTGCCCGATGAAATCGTCTACCGCGTGCCTTTCTACCTGATCAGGCGCTCCCGCGATTCCCATTGGCATTCGCTGTCGGTATTCATTCAGGATGTATTCGACGCGCTGCCCGCAGCGGCGCTCACTCAGTCGTGACAGGAATCCCCGAAGCCAGCGCCAACCGCCGTTGTTCGGCCAGCACCTTGGCACCATACCCGCCGTCGCCGACCCCCGTGGACCCCACATAGCACGCCAGCCCCCCTTGCACCGACCCGCGCCGTTTGATGCAATCGTCCAGAATCTGCGCGCCGACGCGAATATTGGCAATGGGATTGAGCGCCGCCACCACGCCCTCGCCGTAGCGATCGAACTTGTCCAGATGTACCTTCGTCATGACCTGCATGAGACCCTGCGCGCCCACATGGCTTTCGGCATACGGGTTGTAGCGGGATTCGATCGCAATTACCGCTAGCAGCAACTGCGGGTCGAGATGCAGGGTGTACCCGACGTGAAACGCGGTTTTCACCAGCGCGCCGGCCACATTCGACGCAATCTTGTATTTGCGCGCGATATAGCTGCGCAACGCCTGCGCCTGCACACGGCTCACATTTCTGATGTCCAGACCGTGCGTGCTGCTCTTGACCTCATGGATGAACGCCTGCTGCAGCGCCGGCGCGGACTTTTCCGCATCGGCCACCGCCGGCTCGGCGGCCTTCGGCTGTGCGGGCTCTTTGCCCGACGTGTCGGACACGACCGCCGCCGCGTCCGCCTTGGCCCGCGTTTCGCTTGGCGGACGCTGGTTCAACGCCTGGGCGGGTTCCGCCTCTTCGTTGGCTTCCTCGACTAGGACGCTGTACTGCGCCGAGTCTTCCGCGCTGGGTGCCCCGCCCTGGACCGATTCGGGCTGCAACGCCACCAGCAGCGCCTCGTGCACCTGGCGCGCCTGCTCGCGCACCGACGGCACCGCCACGCCAAGCATCAACGCAACCAGAGCGGCAATACCCAGATAGACTGCGGCAACATGCGCCAACTCGCCCAGCGGGCGCGTCACTGAGCGGACCGTGAATCGAAGCAATTGTTCTGAGCTGGTTCCGGTCATACCGCAACCTCCAGATTAGAATATCGACGATCGATGTTAACCTCGAGGCAGAAAACGGATGTAACTCGATTTGACATTTATCTCATAGTATTAATCGCTTAGCACTGATCACTCCGCATCAACCGTGGCGCAACCCGCGACAAATTCGTGAAATATCGAGACCTCAGGGATTTCATTTCGCAACTCGAGCGCGCGGGCGAACTCAAGCGCATCGCCGCCAGAATCGATACCGATCTCGAAATTACCGAGATCAGCGATCGGGTTCTGCGGCAATCGGGTCCCGCACTGCTGTTCGAGCACCCCACGCACAAGGGCGTCGACGCGTCCATGCCCGTGCTCGCCAACTTATTCGGCACCCCGACGCGCGTTGCCTGGGGCATGGGGGCGGTTGATGTCGGCGCGCTGCGTGATACCGGAGAACTGCTGGCGTCATTACGCGAGCCCGAACCGCCCAAAGGCCTGCGCGACGCATTGGCAAAAGTTGCCCTGCTGAAAGCCGCATTGTGGGACATGAACCCCAAGACGATCAAAAGCGCGCCCTGCCAGACTATCGTGCGGGAAGGCGCCGACGTCGACCTGAACGCCATTCCACTGCAGCGATGCTGGCCCGGTGATGTGGCGCCGCTCATCACGTGGGGCCTGGTCATCACGCGCGGGCCCCATGCAAGACGGCAGAACCTGGGCATATACCGCCAGCAGCGGCTGACGCGCAACAAACTGATCATGCGCTGGCTGTCGCACCGCGGCGGCGCACTCGATTTCCGCGACCACATGCTGGCCCATCCCGGCACCCCGTTCCCGGTGGCGGTCGCGCTGGGCGCCGATCCGGCAACCATGCTGGGGGCCGTGGCTCCCGTACCCGACACCCTGTCCGAATACCAGTTCGCAGGCCTGCTCCGCGGCGCCCGCACCGAGGTTGTCAATGCAATCGACGGCGATCTCCAGGTACCCGCGTCGGCCGAAATCATTCTGGAAGGCCACCTCCTGCCCGCAACCGACCCGCGGGCCGTTCGCCCCACCGTGCCGGATGACGTGCCGCCGCCACCGGTCAACGGCTACGAAATGGCGCTGGAGGGGCCCTACGGCGATCATACCGGTTACTACAACGAGCGGGACTGGTTCCCGGTTTTCACCGTGGCCCGCATCACGATGCGCAGCAATCCGATCTACCACAGTACCTATACCGGCAAGCCCCCCGACGAGCCTGCGGTGCTTGGCGTTGCCCTGAACGAAGTGTTCACGCCACTGCTTCGCCGGCAGCTGCCCGAAATCACCGACTTCTACCTGCCGCCCGAAGGCTGCAGCTACCGCCTGGCGGTGGTGTCGATACGCAAACAGTACGCGGGCCACGCCAAGCGCGTGATGTTCGGCCTGTGGAGCCTGTTGCGCCAGTTCATGTACACCAAATTCATCGTGGTGGTCGATGACGACATCGACCCGCGAAACTGGAAGGAAGTGGTGTGGGCAATGACGACGCGCATGGATCCGGCGCGCGACACGCTGCTGGTGCAAAACACCCCCATCGACTATCTGGATTTCGCCTCGCCGGTGTCTGGTCTGGGCGGGAAAATGGGACTGGACGCCACGAACAAATGGCCTGGCGAGACCTCCCGCTCGTGGGGCGCGCCCATACACATGGACCGCGGCGTCAAAAAGAAAATTGACGCGCTTTGGAGTCAGTTGGGGCTGTGAGCCTTACCTTGGCGGCTATCGCGCCGCCGGGACAACACCCGCGCGGCTTCGATGCCTGCCAGCGCGGCAACCCCCAGACGCCACCAGCGACGGCGTTTGCCAAGCCCGGAGCAGGCGGCCGATGCTGCCGACACCAGAAACGGATAGCGGCGGGCCAACTCGACACCTCCGCGTAGCCACGGCAAGAGCCCCGAGCCATGGCCGAGCCGCGGAAACAAGTGCGCTATCAGGCGGGCCGGCGCCAATTCTTGCGACACGTCGCGAACGCCGCGCGCCAGCCGCTGCCGCTCGACCGCCGCACGCGCTCGCGCAAGCTCGATGCGCACGATACGC
>SCQX01000185.1 GCA_004298545.1 Candidimonas sp.
CGGGCGCTGCTGCGAGCGGCGGGAATCACCGGTCGAATAAAAAGTCCCAGCTACGCGGTCCTTGAAAGTTATAATCTTTTTAACTTATACTTCTATCACTTTGATTTCTATAGATTTAGCGATCCACGTGAATGGCTGGATGCCGGGTTCAGAGAGATCCTCCAAGAAAATGCCGTCATTTTGATTGAATGGCCCGAGCGCGCCGGGGGTCTGCTCCCCCCGCCCGATCTGGACATCCATCTTCGGTACGCCAACTCCGGACGGCTGGCCAGCCTGACCGCGCAAAGCGACCGAGGACGATTATGGCTGAAAACGCTTACCCCCCAGGTGCTGAACTTCCTCCCAAAGGATTCTCGCGCCGCCAAATCCTGAGTGCCGGCTCATCCCTGCTGATCATTTCGCTGCTGCCGCGGGCCGCCGAGGCGGCAACCATCCTGGCGGTGCGGACTTGGCCGGCCGACGAATACACCCGCGTAACGCTGGAACTGGACGCGGAACTCAAGGCCGAGAACTTCACGCTGGAGCACCCGGACCGGCTGGTGGTCGATATTCAAGGCGTGTCCATGGATTCGACCATCAAACAGCTGGTGTCCGAGGTCAAGCCGAACGACCCGTACATCGCGTCGATCCGCGTCGCGCAGAACCGGCCGCACGTGGTGCGCCTGGTGTTCGATTTGAAGCAGCCCGTCGCGCCGCAAATCTTCACGTTGAAGCCGGTCGGCAATTACAAATACCGGCTGGTTCTCGACCTGTATCCGAAAGTTGCCCACGACCCGTTGATGGCGCTCACCAAAGACAACACCGACAATGACCCGCTGGCCGCGGTGTTGGAGCAGCTGGCCAGGAATTCTCCCGACCAGGCGCCCATTCCCACGGTACGAGGGCAGGAAATGCCACGCACGGCAAGGCGGCGCGGCCCGCTGCCGCCCATGGAGGAGCCGCCCGACGGCGGCCCCAATCGCCCGTTGCTGATTGCGCTCGACCCTGGCCATGGGGGGGAAGACCCGGGCGCGACTGGCAGGCGGGGCACCCACGAGAAAAACGTCGTGCTTCTCATCGGCCACCATCTGAAGAAGCTGATCGACGCGCAACCCAACATGCGAGCCTACCTCACACGCGACAAGGACTACTTCGTGCCGCTGTACGTACGCGTGCAGAAGGCGAGGCGCGTGAAAGCCGACCTCTTCGTGTCCATCCACGCGGATGCGTGGATCAAACCCAGCGCGCGCGGATCGTCCGTGTTCGCGCTGTCGCAGCATGGCGCGACCAGCTCCGCCGCGCGCTGGATGGCCAACCGTGAAAACGATGCGGATCTGATCGGCGGCGTCGACCTGGCCAACCACAACAGACAGATCGCAAAAGTGTTGCTGGATCTTTCAACTTCCGCGCAGATCACGGATTCGATCCGGGTGGGAACCCGGATCCTCGATGAAATCTCGAAGGTCAACCGCCTGCACAGCCGGCAGGTGAATCGCGCCGGCTTCGCGGTGCTCAAGGCACCGGACATCCCGTCCATCCTGGTGGAAACCGCGTTCATCAGCAATCCGCAGGAAGAACTCCTGCTGCTGAACCCGAAGCGCCGCGCCGAAATCGCCGCGGCGATGCTCGACGGCATCAAAGACTATTTCGCCAGCAACCCGGCACTGGCGCGGCGCGCCTGAACGATCGCCACTCATCCCGGCGCTCGGGCCTCGCGGCACCGCAGGACTACGCGGGCGCTTTCGGTCGCCCGTGCGCTACGACGACACTTCCCCGCGCGCCGATTCCAGTGCTTCGCCGCGCGCTCACGACGCACACGCCTTTTTGCAGACTTTCCACAACGCCCCGACGAAAACCGGGACGATAGCCGCGCCAACCCCGACCAGCACGATGGTGTTCAGGTGCTCTTTGATGATAGGCACATTGCCGAAGAAGTACCCAAGCGCGATCAGCCCGGTCACCCACAACACGGCGCCGGAGACATTGAACAGCTGGAAGCGGATGAAGTTCATCGCCGCCACCCCGGCCACGAACGGCGCGAAGGTTCGGATCAACGGGATGAAGCGTGACAGCACGATGGTTTTTCCGCCATGCCGCTCGTAGAATGCATGCGTTTTCATCAACGCGTTCCGATCGAGGAAGCGAAGGTTGGCGGAATACACACGCGGGCCGATCAGACGGCCGACCGCAAAATTCACCGAGTTGCCGAGAATCGCCGCAGCCACCAGCAAAAGGCCCAACAACACCGGATTGAGCAGATGCGAGGCGCCAAACGCGCCGGCGATGAACAATAATGAATCCCCCGGCAGAAACGGGACGACGACCAGGCCGGTCTCGGCGAAGATGATGGCGAACAGCACCAGATAAATCCAGACCCCATATTGCGCGACCCACGCCCCCATGTACTGGTCGATGTGGAGGATCATGTTGAAAATGTCGAGCATATGGGCGAAGCCCCCATCGGGGAATATGGGCCTGGCGCGCGTGCCGCCCGGACGAAAGTTGAAATATAGCGCAAACGCGCGCGTGGAACCCGCCGGGGCCACCGCCCCCCGAAAGAGTGACCGACGGCGCGCGGATTATCCGCCTAAAATCAGTGCGGGAGCCGCACATCGTCTTTGCGACCACCACGAGCGGCGCGCGCCGCGCCGAATCACCCGCCGAATCACCCGACTTCCAGCACGCATCAAAGATTTCCGCCATGACATCCGAACGCCGCCGAATCGCGCCGCTGCCCGACACATTGATCAGCCAGATCGCCGCCGGCGAGGTCATCGAACGACCCGCTTCCGTCCTGAAAGAGCTGCTCGAAAACGCCATCGACGCGCGCGCGCGCGCCATCGAGGTCAGATTGGGCGGCGGCGGCATTCGGCGCATCGCCGTGCGTGACGACGGTACGGGCATTCCACGAGACGAACTCGCCTTGGCCCTGGCACGTCACGCAACCAGCAAAATACAGTCGCTCGGCGAGCTGGAATCCGTCGCCACCATGGGGTTCCGCGGTGAGGCGCTGGCGTCGATCGCCTCCG
The DNA here is from genome assembly GCA_004298545.1 of Candidimonas sp. Classification (GTDB taxonomy): domain Bacteria; phylum Pseudomonadota; class Gammaproteobacteria; order Burkholderiales; family Burkholderiaceae_B; genus SCQX01. The sequence goes on from SCQX01000185.1 coordinate 3,009, forward strand.
TGGCAACCATCACGCTGACGTCACGCACCGCGAATGCCGCCCAGGCGTGGCAGGTCGACGGTCGCGGCGGGCCGGCCACCGCGGCCGCCGGCGCGAACGGCACGACGGTCGACGTGCGCCAACTGTTCGATGAAATTCCCGCGCGCCGGAAATTCCTTCGCGCCGAAACAACCGAATACGGCCACTGCCTGGGTATGCTCGAGCGCGTGGCGCTGGCCCAACCCGACATCGAGTTTCGCCTGTTCCACAACGACAAACCGCAAAAACACTGGCGCGCGGGTAGCGCCAGCCAGCGCATGCGCGATATCCTCGGCATCGAATTCCTGCAACAATGCGTGACCGCAGAGCGCACGCACGATCTGATTTCACTGCGCGGCATCCTCGTGCGCCCGACCCATGCGCGTGGCCGCGCCGATCGGCAATACCTTTACGTCAATGGCCGCTATGTCAGAGATCGCACGGTCTCTCACGCGATACGCCAGGCCTACGCCGACGTGCTGCACGGCGATCGCCAGCCGGCCTACGTACTGTTCCTTGCCCTCGATCCCCGCTCGGTCGACGTGAACGTTCACCCATCCAAACACGAGGTTCGGTTCCGCGACAGCGGTGCCATGCACCAATTCGTCGCTCAGGCATTGAGCGCGGCACTGGCCAGCGGCACCGCCACGCCGGACCACCCGGCGGCGCGACCGGCCGCGTCCATGGCGGATCGTGCTTCGGCACGCAACGCGGCCACAACAGAGCCCGGCATGGCGGGCAACGCAAACCCAGCCGCCGATGCGCCGACCACCGCGGGTGGTGCGCACATTCCCTCAATGCCGGCCGCCGACGGGCGGTATCCCCGCGCCCAATGGCAACAGACATTCGCACTGCGCGATGGCGGTCGCGACCAGGCGGCCTGGCAAGCGGCCTACCGTCCGCTTGACGGAAACGATCCCGGCACCGGCACCGCCAGCGACCCGCCCGGCGGAGCCACGGAAGATTTCCCGCTCGGCATGGCACTGGGCCAGCTTCACGGCATTTACATCCTGGCCCAGAACCGCGCCGGCCTGGTGCTGGTCGACATGCACGCCGCCCATGAACGAGTCGTGTACGAGCAACTGAAGCGTGCCCTGGACGCCCGCACGCTGCCGCGCCAGGAACTGCTGGTACCGGTGGTGTTCAACGTATCGGAGGCGGACGCTGGCCTGGCCGAGGAATACCACCAGACGCTCACGGAGCTGGGGCTCACCGTCACGCCCGGCGGGCCGGCGTCATTGATCGTGCGGTCGGTTCCGGCACTTCTGGCGAGTGGCGACATCGAAGCCATGGTGCGCCATGTCATCCGCGATCTCGGCGCGATCGGCAGTTCGCCACGCCTGACGGAACAGCGCAACATACTGCTCTCGAGCATGGCCTGCCACGGTGCGGTACGCGCCAACCGGCGCCTGACCCTCGACGAAATGAATGCGCTGCTGCGCACCATGGAGCAAACCGACCGGGCCGACCAGTGCAATCACGGGCGGCCAACCTGGGTGCAGTGGCCACTGGCCGATCTCGACAAACTATTTCTGCGCGGACAGTGAACCCCTCCATAGTCTGCCTCACGGGGGCCACGGCAACCGGCAAGAGCGCGGCAACGCTGGCGCTGGCGCAACGATGGCCCATCGAAATCATCACCATGGACTCCGCCACGATCTACCGCGGCATGGACATCGGTACGGCCAAGCCATCGGCCGCGGAGCAATTGCGCGTGCGCCATCACCTGCTGGACATTCGCGATCCTTCCGAAACCTATTCGGCCGCCGCCTTCCGGCAAGACGCCCTGGCACTCATCGCCGACATCACGGCGCGCAACCACTTTCCCCTGATCTGCGGCGGGACCCTGTTGTATTACAAGGCACTGCGCGAAGGCCTGGACGATCTGCCACAAGCCGACGCCGCCTTGCGCGACGAGATTGCGCGACAAGCCGCCGAACGGGGCTGGCCCGCCATGCACCGCCAACTGGCACAACGGGATCCAGCCACGGCCCGCCGCCTCTCACCCAACGACAGCCAGCGCATCCAGCGCGCCCTCGAGGTGTGCCACCTCACAGGGCAATCCCTGTCCAGCCTGTTGGCTCGCCAACATCGGCAAACGGCGGCCGAGCACCACCACATCACGATCAGCCTGGAGCCATCGGCACGCTCCGCGCTGCACACGCGCATCGAGCGGCGCTTCCGGGCCATGATGGCCCACGGGCTGCTCGACGAAGTCGCCGCGCTGCATGCACGTCCCGATCTGCATCCGGGCCTACCCTCAATGCGCTGCGTGGGCTACCGCCAGCTATGGACACACCTCGACGGCCAGGCGACGCTGGATGCTGCCGCGGATCAGGCCATCGCCGCCACGCGCCGCCTGGCAAAACACCAGCTGACCTGGCTGCGCACGCTGCCCGAACGGCACATCATCGACTGTACGAGCCCAGACGCGATCGACCGCGTCGTAGATACAATGGCACTTCTACAACCCTGACCGGCCGGGCGGCACCGATGGCGCACCGGCCTCAGACCACGACGGTTTGCGGCGCCCCGGGCGCGCGCGCAACGATCTCACCGAGCGCGTACACCCGCTCGCCCTGTTCGCGCAGCGTTGCCGCCACCGCGTCGGCCTGATCGGCGGCCACGACGGCGACCATGCCGATGCCGCAGTTGAAAACGCGATGCATCTCCGCATCGGCCACACCACCGCTGGCCTGCAGCCAGCGAAATAACGCCGGCATGTCCCAGGCATCGCGGTGCAGCCGCGCCGCCAGCCCGGCGCCAAGGATGCGCGGCACGTTCTCCAGCAGGCCGCCGCCCGTGATGTGCGCCAGCCCCTTGATGGCGGCGCCGTGGCGCGACACGGCGCGCAGCACCGACTTCACATAGATTCGCGTGGGCGCCATGACCACCTCGCGCAGCGGCCGCCCGCCCAAATCCTGATCCGGCCGCGCGCCAACGTGCGCCAAAATCTTTCGCAGCAACGAATACCCGTTGGAATGAGCGCCGCTCGAGGCCAGTCCCAGCACCACGTCGCCTGGAGCAATCGCGCCGCCGTCGATGATGCGCGCTTTCTCGACGACGCCCACGGCAAAGCCCGCAAGATCGTACTCGCCCTCCGGATACATGCCCGGCATCTCGGCGGTTTCCCCGCCGATGAGCGCGCAGCCGGCCAGTTCACAGCCGCGGGCCACACCGCCCACCACACGCGCCGCCGTCTCGACCGCAAGCTTGCCACAGGAAAAATAATCCAGGAAGAAAAGCGGTTCGGCGCCTTGCACCAGAACGTCGTTGACGCTCATGGCGACCAGGTCTATGCCCACCGTGTCGTGACAGTGCCAATCGAATGCCAGACGCAGCTTGGTGCCGACGCCATCGGTGCCGGACACCAGAACGGGCTCGCGATAGCCCGCCGGCATCTGGAACAGCGCGCCGAATCCCCCAATGCCGGCCAGGACGCCCGCGCGCATCGTGCCGGCCGCCAGCGGCTTGATGCGATCGACCAACGCATTGCCGGCGTCGATATCGACACCCGCATCGCGGTAGGTGAGAGACGTGGGATGCTTGTCAACCATGAGAAAACCCGCCAGATGTGCAAGAATTGCGTGTTCGGTAAGCCGCCACGGCGCATTTTACGTCCTCTTCCACCCACCCTCGATGTCCCAGCAACTCATTCTCGATCTGCTTCCGGCGCCGGCCCCCACACTGCAAAACTTCATTGCCGGCGACAACGAAGAGGCGCTCGACGCGCTGCGGCACTGCGGTCCTGGCCGCGCGATCTATCTGTGGGGCGCCCCCGCCTGCGGGCGCACGCACCTGCTGCGCGCTTTTGCCGCCGAGCCGCATGGGCGGTACTTCCAGGCGCCGCGAGATGCGCGAACGATCCGCGCGATGGCGCTGGGCGCTTGCCCCGCGTCCGGCCGGGTGGCGGTGGATGACGCGCACCTGCTCAACGACGCTGGCCAGGCGGCGCTGTTCGCCTTATACAATCGTTGGCGCGAAACGGCGTCCACCCACGAGGCTTTCGGTCTGCTGGTGTCGGGGCGGCAATCACCACGAGCCACGCCGCTGCGTGAAGACCTGCGCACACGCCTGGGCTGGGACCTGGTGTTCCGCCTGCACCCCTTGTCCGACGACGAACGCGCACGCGCACTGCAAACGCAATCGGCGGAACGCGGCCTGATGCTCCCGCCCGAGGTTCTCAACTGGATGCTGACGCACTACGACCGCGACATGAGCCGTCTTGGCGCCCTGCTCGACGCGCTCGACCGCTATTCAGTCCAGACGCAGCGCGCCGTCACGGTGCCGCTGCTCAAAACCCTTCTGGCCTCCACCCGAGGCCTCGATCCGGACCAAGCATGACGCCCGCAAGAAAATTGACCCTGTTCGACCTAGACCACACGTTGCTGCCGATCGACAGCGACTACCAATGGGCCGATTTCCTGGCCGGCACGGGGCGGGTGGGCGACCCCGACCAGGCGCGCCGCCGCAATGCGGAACTCATGCGCCTGTACGAAGCCGGCAAACTCGCCGCCGAGCAGGCGACATCTTTCATGCTCGGCCTGCTGACTGGCGCAACGAGCGCCGAACTGGCGGAATGGCACGAGCACTACATGGCGGAAGTCGTGCGCCCCAACATCCATCCGGTTGCCCAGGAACTCGTACGTGGCCACCTCGAACGCGGCGACCTCTGCGCCATCGTCACCTCCACCAACGAATTCGTCACCGCGCCCATCGCCCGCGCGTTCGGCATCCACAACCTGATAGCCACCATCCCGCAATATTGCAACGGCCGTTATACCGGACGCGTCAGCGGCATCCCCAGCTTCCAGGCGGGCAAGGTCGTACGCGTGCGGTCGTGGCTGTCATCGCTGGGCCTCGACCTGAATGATTTCGAAAGCTCCACTTTCTATAGCGATTCGGTCAACGACATGCCGCTGATGGAGGCGGTGACCGACCCGGTGGCGACCAACCCCGGGGACGCGCTGCGGCGAATCGCCACACGACGCGGTTGGAAGGTGCTCGATCTTTTTGACGATGCAAGCAGCGCGACGCCTTAAAATACCGGCCATGTTCACGAAAACCATCAAGCATTTCGTCGGTCGCCTGTTTTCGGCGCCGCCCAGCGGGCCGCGGCGTCTGGGCCGCGACAGCCACGGCATCGACCGGCGCAACGTCTCCCGGCATGCCATCAAAGTATGCGAGGTCCTCCAGCAGCACGGATACGCGGCCTATATCGTGGGGGGCGCGGTGCGCGACCTGATCGCCGGGCTGCCGCCCAAGGATTTCGACGTCGCCACCAGCGCCACGCCCGAACAGATACGGCCGCTGTTTCGGCGCGCCCGCATCATCGGCCGGCGCTTTCAGCTCGTGCATGTCGTGTTCGGTCAGGAAATCATTGAAACGTCCACGTTTCGCGCGCCAACGTCCGACACTCAGGAAACCGACGAACACGGGCGCATCCTGCGGGATAATCTGTTCGGCACGCACGAACAGGACGCGGCGCGACGGGACTTCACACTGAACGCCCTCTACTACGACCCGATGACCGAAGAGGTGATCGATTTCCACCATGGCGTGGCCGACCTGAAGAACCGCGTCGTGCGCATCATCGGCGATGCCGAGACACGCTACCGCGAAGACCCGGTGCGCATGCTGCGCGCCGTGCGCTTCGAAACCAAACTCAGCGGCACCATCGCGCCCTCCTCGCGCGAACCCATCAAACGCATGGCGGAGCTGATCGAATACATTCCCGCGTCGCGCCTGTTCGACGAGATGCTCAAACTGCTCACTTGCGGGCATGCAATGGACTGCCTGCGGCACTTGCGCGAAGTGGGTCTGCACAAAGGCATGCTTCCCCTGATCGACGCCATCTTCGCGCAACCGGGTGGCGAGGCGTTCGTGGAACTCGCACTGGCCCGTACCGACGCCCGCATACGCGCTGGCAAGACGGTCAGCCCCAGTTTCCTGTTCGGTTCGCTGCTGTGGAAACTGGTCGACCAGCGCTGGCGCGAAGGCACCAGCCGGGGCGAGTCGCGTATCCAGGCACTGATGAACGCCGCCGACTCGGTCATGGAGGAGCAGACGCGAAAACTGGCCATCCAGCGGCGCTACCAGTCCGACATGCGGGAGATATGGTTCATGCAGCCGCGCTTCGAGCGCGCAACCGCCAAGACTGTTTGGCGCATGCTCGATCAACCGCGCTTTCGCGCGTCGGTCGACTTCCTGCAGCTGCGCGCGGAAGCGCGCGAAGTCGACAGCGTGCTGGCCCAGTGGTGGATGGATCTCGCTAATGCCGATGATGCCACCCGGGCCGACATGATAGAAACCTATCAACAGCAGAACCGCGGCGCGTCCAACGGCACCCGTCGGCGGCGCCATCGCGGCCGCCGCCCGAAGACCGATGCGGCGGTACCGGACGCCGGCGGCGCATGACCGGCGCACCGAACGAAGGCGAGGCCACCGCCTACATCGGCCTGGGTGCCAACCTGGGGGATGCGGCGGCAACCGTGCGCGGCGCCGCGAAGCGCATCGCGGCCCTGCCGGGCCTCGCGAATTTCAGGCTATCACCGCTGTACCGCACCGCTCCCATCGATTCCACGGGGCCGGACTATATCAACGCGGTGGCATCGGTCCGCGCGGTGCTGTCGCCCTTCGAACTCCTGGCCGCGCTGCAGCGCATCGAACACGCCTACGGCCGCGCGCGCCCATACCCCAACGCGCCGCGCACACTCGACCTCGACCTGCTGCTCTATGGCAGCGAAACCATACACGATCCCGATCTCGTTGTCCCGCACCCCAGGATGCACCTGCGCGCGTTCGTGCTGCGGCCGCTGCTCGATCTGAACCCCGACCTCCAGCTCGAACAGGGCAGCGTGACCAGTCTGCTGGCGCGCCATGGCGATCAGCGAATCCAGCCACTCGCAACGCCGCGCGTCGAGCCCGGCCGAAGCAGTTAAAATCAGTGGCTTTCGCAGTCATTTTCCAACGACCCCGCTCATGCTCACCTTTCAGCAGATCATCCTGACACTCCAGCACTATTGGGACGATCGGGGCTGCGTCTTGTTGCAACCCTACGACATGGAGGTCGGCGCCGGTACGTCACACACCGCCACCTTCCTGCGCGCCATCGGGCCCGAGCCATGGCGCGCCGCCTACGTCCAGCCCTCGCGCCGCCCCAAAGACGGGCGCTACGGCGAGAACCCCAACCGCCTGCAGCATTACTACCAATTCCAGGTCGTGCTCAAACCAGCGCCACCCGACATTCTCGACCTGTACATCGGTTCACTGAAAGCCCTGGGCATACACCCCGAGGCACACGACATCCGCTTCGTCGAAGACGACTGGGAGAACCCCACGCTGGGGGCATGGGGTCTGGGCTGGGAAGTCTGGCTCGACGGCATGGAAGTCACCCAGTTCACGTATTTCCAGCAGGTTGGCGGCCTCGATTGCGTACCCACCACCGGCGAAATCACTTATGGGCTCGAACGCCTGGCAATGTATCTGCAAGACGCGGAAAGCGTCTATGACCTGGTATGGGCGCAGCGCCGCGACGGCCATCGCATGCTTTACCGCGACATCTTTCACCAGAACGAGGTCGAACAATCAACCTACAATTTCGAGCTCGCCAACGCGACCATGCTGTTTGCCCACTTCAACGACTACGAAGCGGAGGCCAAACGCCTGATCGACGCCGAACTGGCGCTGCCGGCCTACGAAGCGGCACTGAAGGCGGCACATACGTTCAATCTTCTCGATGCGCGCGGCGCCATCAGCGTGACCGAGCGCGCGGCCTACATCGGCCGCATCCGCAACCTGTCGCGCGCGGTGGCGCAGGGGTATTATGATTCGCGCGAACGGCTGGGGTTCCCGATGCTCGAGGCGCGTCGCGTCGCGGAGCCGGTGTCATGACGACAGCGGGCACCATGAACGACGACGACACGGGCAAGCAGCCGCTGCTGGTAGAACTATTCACCGAGGAACTTCCGCCCAAAGCCCTGCGAAAGCTGGGAAGCGCGTTCGCGGAAGGAATCCGCAGCGGTTTGGCGAAACGCCAGCTGCTGGCGTCGGACCAGCCGGCCACCCATTTTGCGACACCGCGCCGGCTGGCCGCATACATTCCCGACACACTCGCCCAGGCCCCTGAACAGACGCGCCGCGAAAAGCTCATGCCAGTCAGTGTCGGCATCGCGGCCAACGGCCAGTCAAGCCCGGCGCTGCGCAAGAAACTGGTCGCGCTGGGGCTGGCGCACCTCGAGCCGGCCGACCTGACAATAGAATCGGACGGCAAGCGCGATTATCTGTTCGCCATCGGCGCCACCGCTGGCACGCGTCTCGCCGACGGGCTGCGCGAAGCGCTGGACTACGCCGTCACCCACCTGCCCATTCCCAAAGTCATGCGCTATCAGTTGGCCGACGGCGTGACCAGTGTGCGTTTCGTGCGCCCGGCGCACAGTCTCCTCGCCCTCTGGGGAACTCGCATCGTTCCGGTCGGCACGCTGGGGCTGAACGCCTCTAACCTCACTCGGGGGCACCGCTTCATGGCGCACGGACCGATGGCGATCACATCGGCCGACACGTACCAGCGGCAACTGCTCGAAGAAGGCAAGGTGGTGGCGTCCTTTGACGATCGGCGCGCGCATATCGACGCGCAGCTGCGCGCGCACGCGCACCGCCTGGGCGCCACACTGGGCGACGGCCCCGAAGTGAGCGCGCTGCTCGACGAGGTGACGGCGCTGGTCGAATATCCGGCGGTCTACGTCGGCGAGTTCGACCGTGAATTCCTCGCCGTGCCGCCGGAATGCCTGATTCTGACCATGCGCCTGAACCAGAAGTACTTCCCGCTGTTCGAACCGGCCAGCGGCAAACTCACGCACCAGTTCCTGATCGTCAGCAACATGCGGATCGACGATCCGTCGAACATCGTGGAGGGCAACCAGCGCGTCGTCCGGCCACGACTGGCCGACGCGCAATTCTTCTTCCAGACCGACCGCAAGACGCCTCTCGCGTCGCGGGTGGAACACCTCGATGCAAGCGTCTATCACAACAAATTGGGCTCGCAGCTCGAGCGCGTGCGCCGCGTGCAGGAAATCACCCGCCACGTGGCCGGGAAACTGGGCGCCGATGTCGAACTGGCCGCGCGCGCGGCTTGGCTCGCCAAGGCCGATCTGAACTCGAGCATGGTCGGGGAATTTCCCGAACTGCAGGGCATCATGGGCGCCTATTATGCTCAGGATGAAGGCGAATCGCGGGAAGTCGTCGCCGCCATCCGAATGCAATACCACAACCGCATCGACGAACCCGTCACCTCGCCCATGCGCGTCGCAGCCGCGCTCTTCATCGCGGAGCGCGCCGAAACGCTGGTTGGCATATGGGGCATCGGGCTCGTCCCCACAGGCGAACGGGACCCCTATGGCCTGCGCCGCGCCGCCCTGGGTGTCATCAGCGCCTTCGAACAATTGCATGCGGGAGGCTGCCTGCCTCTGACATCGCCCGGCCTCGGCCTGCGCGACCTCCTCGCGTTCACATTCAGCACATTCTCGGGCCGCGCGCTGGATCCTTCCACGTGTGCCGAGGTGGAAGCATTCATCTACGAGCGCTATCGCAATCAGTTGTCCGACCACGACCACCACGTCGTCGATGCCGTTCTGGCGCTCACCCCGCCATTGCAGCAGGTACTCGACCGCGTGGAAGCCTGCACCGCGTTCGCGCGGCGCCCCGAGGCGGGGGGTCTGGCGGCCGCGAACAAGCGCATCGCGAACCTTCTGAAAAAAAGTGTCGACACCGCGCATGCGCTGGATCCGCAACTGTTGCGGGAGCCGGCGGAACAGGCGCTGGCCGCCGTTATTGCTAAACTGGAACCCTTGGCGGTCGATGCCTGCACACGCGGTGACTTCATCGCGTGCATGACAACGATGGCCGGGGCGCGCGACGCGGTGGACACCTTCTTCAACGACGTCATGGTAATGGTGGACGACCCCGCCCTTCGCGCGAACCGCCTGGCGCTGCTTGTCCGCCTGCACCAGATCATGAACCTGGTCGCTGACATTTCTCAACTGAACCAGTGAAGCTCGCCATCCTCGACCGCGACGGCGTCATCAACCACGACAGTGACGCCTTCATCAAGAATCCCGACGAATGGATTCCCATACCCGGGAGCCTGGAGGCAATCGCCCGGCTTTCGCGCGCCGGATGGCGCGTCGTCGTCGCCAGCAACCAGTCGGGCATCGCGCGCGGGCTGTTCAGCATGGCGACGCTCAGCGCAATCCATGCCAAGATGCGTCGCGAACTGGCAAATGCCGGCGGCGCCATCGACGCCTTGTTCATCTGTCCGCACGGACCCGACGACGGCTGCGCCTGCCGCAAGCCGAAGCCCGGCATGTTTCTCGACATCGCGCGCCGCTACGATGTCGAGCTGGAATCGGTGCCGGCGGTAGGCGATTCGCTGCGCGATCTGCAGGCGGCCGCCGCCGCGGGCTGCGTGCCGTGGCTGGTTCTCACCGGAAAAGGGCGGGCCACCTGGGACGCGGGCGACCTTCCCGCCGGAACTCAGGTGGGGGAGAACCTGGCCGAGATCGTGGACGCCCTGCTTGCGGAGGGATGACCGCCATGACGGTCCTGCGATCGACGATCTACCTGGTTTTCCTGATCGTCACCGTCATTCCGTATTCGCTGGCCTGCATTCTGTGGGCGCCGCTACCGCTATTCTGGCGCTACAAGCTTACCGCCGGCTGGCCACGGCTTGCGCTGTGGGGCGCGCGGGTGCTGCTCGGCATACGCTGGCGCGTCACGGGAATGGAAAATCTGCCGCAGGGCCCGGCCATCCTGCTCTCCAAACACCAGTCGGCGTGGGAAACGCTTTTTTTCGCCAGCCAGATGCCGCGCCAGATTTGCTACGTCTACAAGCGGGAATTGAACCGCATTCCATTCTTCGGCTGGGCGCTCGCGCTGCTGCGCATGATTCCGATCGACCGGGCGGCCGGTCGCGACGCCTTCGAACAGATCGTGCGCGTCGGCCGCCAGCGGCTGAACGAAGGGCGCTGGCCCGTTCTGTTCCCCGAGGGAACACGCGTGGCGCCCGGGAAAATGGGGCGCTATAAACTCGGGGGGGCGCTGCTGGCCGTGCGCACAGGCGCGTGCATCGTGCCAATCGCGCACAACGCGGGCGAATGCTGGCCACGCAATGCCTTCATCAAGCAACCGGGCCTCGTGACCGTATCCATCGGGCCAGTCATCGCGATCGATGGCCAGAACGCGGCGGCCCTGAACAGAAAGGTTCAGGAATGGATCGAAGAAGAAATGCGCCGGTTGAATCCGGAAAGGTATGATCTCACCCAACCAACTCGCACTGCCGCTCGAATTTCCCGCCTCGACGTTGACGGACACTTTCCGCGACGCTGAAGGCGATACCGACGATCCACCGGTTTCAAACCAGGCACCCGCCGCCAGTCACCACGACGGCGCAACGGTGGAAACCGTGCCCGCGGCACCCGCACCGCTCCACCTGCCACCGGGTGCCCGCTGGCGCAACGTGCGGATCGGGGGTGGCGGCTCCATCGGCTTCATCCTGCGGCGCTCCCGGCGCGGAACCATCGGTCTCACGATTGGTGACGAAGGCCTGCGCATCACCGCGCCTCGATGGGTCACCTTGCGACAGATCGATAAAACGGTACTGGAGAAATCCGCATGGATCATCGATAAGCTCGCCTGGCACCGGGCACGGCAGGAACGGCTCGCACGGGCCGACGCCCAGTGGCGCGAGGGCGGATGCCTACCCTACCTCGGCGTGCCGATCGTGCTGAGGCTGGCGGGTGCGTGCGCGCAATCCGCCTATCACGGGGACGTGGGTGCGCCCCGACCCGGCGATACCCTGTGCCTCACACTTCCCCCCGATGCGGACCGCAACCAGATACGCGAGAGCACGCAAAGCTGGCTCAAGCAGCGCGCCCACTCCTGGTTCGGGCAACGGCTGATCCATTTTCAAAAGATCAGCGGTCTGTCGATCAACCACTGGCGGCTGTCGTCCGCGACCACCCGCTGGGGCTCCTGCAACAGCAAGGGCGGCATCCGGCTCAACTGGCGCCTGATCCACTTCGACGCCACCATCGTCGATTACGTGATCGCGCACGAACTCGCGCACCTGAACCAAATGAACCACAGCGCCGAATTCTGGCGCGAAGTCGACCGCATCCTGCCCGGATTCGAGGTCGCGCGCGACATCCTGCGGCAACACACGCCAGCGGCGCTTCCGCTACTATGAACGGTCGACCAACTATTCCAAGGAGATTTCCATGCGTCTGCTCCACACCATGCTGCGCGTCGGCAACCTCGATCGCTCGATCGAGTTCTATACCCATGTCCTCGGCATGAAGGTGCTGCGCCGCCACGATTATCCCGACGGCAAATTCACCCTGGCCTTCGTCGGCTACCAAGAGGAATCCAGGGGCGCCGTGATAGAACTCACCCACAACTGGGAAACGTCACACTACGACCTGGGCAATGGCTACGGCCACATTGCCATCGAGGTGGAGGACGCCCGCGCCGCCTGCGCCACCATCAAGGAAAAAGGGGGCCACGTCACACGCGAAGCCGGCCCCATGAAGCACGGAACGACGGTCATCGCGTTCGCCGAAGACCCCGACGGCTACAAAATCGAGTTGATCGAACACCAGCGCTGATGCCGGACACCCGCCGATGCGCCACGCGCATGCGGCGCGCCAAACTGGCGTCGCATGACTCGCCGCCGGTGAAACAATTCCATGGGTCAGCGACCACGCGCCAGCGCATCGGGCGAAAAGTCGTCGACGGCGATGACTTCCGCGGCGGCTGATTCGGCATCTTCCAGAAGTTTCGCCTGGCTATCGTCGATAGCCCCTTTGGCGTGCGCCAACCGCCAGTCACTCACGCCGCCGTGCCTGAGACGATCGACCAGGGGCTGTGCCTGCACGGCAAGATCGAAAGCCCGCTCGAGTTGTTCGACGCTGGGGTTGCCGCGCGCGCCCCACACCTCTCCGATCAGCCGGCTGCGCACGCCCGACGGCTCCAGCAGGAACCGCGCGCAAGCCACGAGCAGCGCGTCGGATGGCGGCTTGGCGCGCCGCAACGGCGGCAAAACAATGGCGCGCAGCGCGAACGCCAATGCGCGCGACGGGTGGTTGAGCAGCACGCCATCCAGGCACGTCTCGATAGTGGCAAAACCGCAAGCCATGCAATACCGTACCAGTGGCAGATCGGCCTCGTGGCGTCCCTCATCGAGCCACCGCCTGAGCACGGCGGAAAGGAGATACAGTTCGGCAAGCACGTCGCCCAGCCGGGCGGACAGCATCTCCCGTCGCTTCAGGGCACCGCCCAGGGAAAACAGCGTCGCTTCCGACACCATCGCAAAGGCGGCCGCGTAACGATCCAGGCGCCGGTAGAAGACGGCCGTTGGCCCCGCGTCGGCCGGCGGCTTGCCAAAGGGCACGCCGAACCAGGCCATCGACAGCGCGCGGAACCCGTTGCGAGTCGCCTGCCACAGATGCTTCCAGATGAGCGCGTCGAACGCCTCAAGACCGGCCTCTTCGTCGCTATCGGCCAACGCCAGAACTTCGCGCATCAGGTAGGGGTGGGCGCGTATGGCCCCCTGGCCGAACACGATCAGGCTGCGCGTGAGGATGTTCGCCCCTTCGACCGTGATCCCCACCGGTACCGCCCGATACAGACTGCCAAGATAATTCCGCGGCCCATCGATAATGGCTTTGCCGCCATGGACGTCCATGGCATCGTTGACCGACTGACGCATGCGTTCCGTCGCGTGCAGCTTCATGATGGCCGATACCACCGCCGGTTTGTACCCCATGTCGAGCCCGGAACAGGTGAAGCGGCGCGCCGCTTCGACCAGATAAGCATTAGCGGCCAGGCGGCCGAGCTTTTCTTGCACGCCCTCGAACCGGCCCACGGGAATGCCGAACTGGGTACGGACCCTGGCATAGCAGCCCGCCGTGTGCGCGGCGAACACGCAGGCGCCGGCCGACAGGGACGGCAGCGAGATGCCGCGACCGGCCGCCAGGGCGGCCATCAGCATCCGCCAGCCTTGGCCGGCCCTTTCGACCCCGCCGATGAGCGCATCGATGGGAACGAAAACATCGGCACCCTGGTTCGGACCATTCTGAAACGCCTGTAGCGCGGGCAAGTGCCGGCGGCCGATCGAGACGCCAGGGAGATTCGTGGGCACCAGCGCCACGGAGATGCCGACGTCCACCTTGTCGCCAATGAGATGATCGGGATCGGACAGCTTGAAGGCCAGGCCGAGCACCGTGGCGACGGGACCGAGCGTGATGTAGCGCTTGTGCCAATTCAAACAGATGCCCAAGGTATCGACACCATCGATCGGGCGCCGGCAGACGACACCGGTATCGGTCATGGATGCTGCATCGGACCCGGCCTGGGGACTGGTCAGGCCAAAACACGGAATTTCCCGTCCATCGGCCAGCCGCGGCAACCAATGATCACGCTGCGCCTGTGTGCCGAACTGCATCAGCAGCTCTCCCGGGCCGAGCGAATTGGGCACCATGACCGTGACGCCCGCCGTGACCGAGCGCAGCGACACGCGGCGCACCACTTCGGAGTGCGCGCGCGCCGAAAAACCAAGCCCGCCGTACTCCGTGGGAATGATCATGCCGAAGAAACGCTGCCGCTTCAAAAACGCCCAGACGTCGGCCGGCAGATCGTAGCGGCGCCACGATACATCCCAGTCGTCCAGCATGCCGCACAGTTCAGCCACCGGGCCGTCCAGAAACGCCTGCTCCTGGTCGGAAAGCGTCGCGGCGTCGATGGCGCGAAAGGCCGTCCAGTCCGGGTGGCCGGAGAACAACTGCGCATCCCACCAGACGTCGCCCGCTTCGATGGCCTGCTGTTCGGTTGGCGACAAACGCGGCACAGCGGCGCGCACCCTGCGGTAAACGGGCTCAGTCAGCCACTTGCGACGCCAAGCGTTCCAGCTCATCGATACTCCCTTGTGAAACGAGACACGGTTTCGTACCATTAGCATCCAGGCAAAGCGACGTCAATAGCGGGCTGCACCCGCTTCATCGCCCGTCGGTGCGCGCCGACGCGGCCGCGACCCACCCACCACCCTTTATGCTCAACACAATCTGGCTGGCCTTTTTCGTGATCGCCTCGATTTCGGGGCTCTATCGCTGGGTGGCGCTGAGCGACCCCGAGGTGTTCTCGCGCATCGTCCTGAGCCTGTTCGACATGGCCGATCTGTCGGTCAAGCTGATGCTCCTGCTGTTCGGCACGTTGACCCTGTGGCTGGGTTTCCTGCGTATCGCCGAGGCGGCCGGGTTGATCGAATCGCTGGCGCGCCTCCTCACACCCCTGTTCCGCAGACTCATGCCGGGCGTGCCGGCCGGGCACCCGTCGATCGGACTGATCACCCTGAACTTCGCGGCCAACGCGCTTGGCCTGGACAACGCCGCAACCCCCATCGGCCTGCGCGCCATGCGCTCCTTGCAGACACTCAACCCCGACCCCAAAACGGCCACCAACGCGCAAATCCTGTTTCTCGTGCTCAACTCGTCATCACTCACGCTACTGCCGGTGACCATCTTCATGTACCGGGCGCAACAGGGCGCGCACGACCCGACCCTGGTGTTCCTGCCCATTCTGCTTGCAACATCGGCGTCCTCACTCGTCGGTCTGCTGACGGTCGCGTTCATGCAGCGCCTCAAGCTGACCGACCCGGTCGTGCTGGCGTGGCTGGGCGGTATGGCCGCCCTGTTGGGAAGTCTCATGGCAGTGCTCGCCACGCTGTCCGCAAGCGCCCTCGGCGCCGTATCCTCGATCGCCGGGAACCTGTTGCTCTTTGGCATCATCGTTGCATTCCTCCTGGCGGGCTGGCGCAAGAAGGTACCGGTATACGAAGCCTTCATCGATGGCGCCAAAGAGGGGTTCGACATCGCCAGAGACCTGCTGCCTTACCTGGTGGCCATGCTGTGCGCCATCGGCGCGCTGCGTGCCTCGGGCGCGCTCGACGCCGCACTCGACGTCATCCGCTGGGGCGTCCACGTCGCCGGCTTCGATACGCGCTTCATCCCCGCGCTTCCGACGGCGCTGGTCAAGCCCTTCTCGGGCAGCGCCGCGCGCGCCATGATGATAGAAACCATGAAACACTACGGCGTCGACAGCTTCCCGGCCCTGCTCGCCGCAACGGTTCAGGGAAGCACCGAGACCACGTTCTACGTGCTGGCGGTCTATTTCGGCGCGGTTGGCGTACAGCGCGCGCGCCACGCGGTGGGTTGCGCGCTGGCCGCCGACGTCGCAGGAGTGCTTGCATCCATCGCGATCTGCTACTGGTTCTTCGGATGAATCCGCAGCCCGGCGTTGACCACCAGCCAATCGGTCAGGCGCGCGAAGTCGGCCACGGAAAGTTCCTCGGCGCGCGCCGTGGGCGCAATGGCCAGGCCGCTCCAATCCAGCCCCGCCGTCCAATCCCCCAGCCCGCGGCGCAGCATCTTTCGCCGCTGCGAGAATGCGCGCGCCACCACCGATGCAAACGCCGCCCACCTGACGGTGACCACGGCGGGGGCGGGCAGGGGCACCATGCGCACGACCGACGACGTCACGCGCGGCGGTGGGTCGAAGGATGCAGGCGCGACATCAAACAGCTTTTCCATGCCGTAACGGGCCTGAAGCATCACCGAGAGGCGGCCGTAGTTCGGCGTGGAAGGCCGCGCCACCATGCGGTCTACCACCTCGCGCTGTAACATGAAGTGCTGATCCACGACACGATCGGCGCAGTCCAGCAAATGGAACAGCAGCGGGCTCGAGATGTTGTACGGAAGATTCCCGACGACACGCAGGCGCGTTCCGAAAGCGGCGAAATCCACCTCGAGCGCGTCGGCCTCAACCACGCGAAGCCGCGCCGGGTCGCAGCGCGCCCGCAGGCGTGCGGCCAAATCACGGTCCAGTTCGACCACCATGAGCCACGGCACCGCTCGCAACAGCGGCATCGTCAGCGCCCCCAGCCCGGGACCAATTTCCACCAGTGTATCGGCGGGGGTCGGCGCGATGGCGCGCACGATCGCATCGACCACCGCCTCGTCGATCAGGAAGTGCTGGCCGAATCGCTTGCGCGCGCGATGCGGCGGCATCGTGCCGTCACTCGCTCTTGCGGTTGGCCGCAGGATCCACGTGATTGTCGATGTACGACCTGCCGCGCAGCTGGCCAAGCCACTCGTCGAACGCGGGCCCGGCGCGGCGCTCGAACAGAATGCGGCGCGCCTGCTCGCGCCGGTAATCCTCAGCCATGTTCTTCGTGCGGCGCGCAAGCACCTGGATCAGATGCCAGCCGAACTGTGTTTTGACCGGTTCGCTCACCTGCCCTACCTTCAGCGCATCCATCGCCTGCTGGAAGGCCGGCACCGTCTCGCCAGGGTTGACCCAGCCAATGTCGCCTCCCTGCGGCGCCGAGGCGTCCTGGGAGTACTGCTTTGCCAGCGTGGTAAAACTTGCGCCATGCTCGATGCGCTGACGCAGGTCGACCAGGCGCTGCTCCGCCTGCGCGTCGGACATTACCTGAGTGACTTTGATGAGAATTTGCCGTACGTGAGTCTGCGTGACCATCTTGGGGCCTTCGTCCTCCGCGGTGGCGGACGGTGTCAGATTCGGTCCGGCGGATTGCGCAGGGGAAGACGCCGGCCGCGCCGACGCGCCGCTGCGGGAAAGCACCTTCAGAATGTGAAATCCGTTGCCGCTCTTCAGAATGCCGGTGACTTGCCCGACCGCCAGACTGGTGGTTGCGCTGACGAACAGATCGGGCCATCCGTCGGTTGGCTTGACACCAAGATTGCCGCCCTGCAGCGCATCGGGGCCGTCCGACGCCGCCGCCGCGACAGCCGCGAAATCGGCGCCGCCGCGCAACTTGGCCAGAATGGCCTCGGCCTTGCTCCGCGACGCCGCAACCTGCGCGGCCGACGCGCCATCGGGCACGGCAACGAGAATCTGCGCCAAGCCCAGCATGACGGGCCCGCTTGGCTGGCGCGCCGGCTCGGCGGGCGCCGTGGCAGCCTGGGGCTGCTGGGGCGCCGCGCTGGCAAACAGATCAGCCCCCGCCTGCTTGGTTCTCAGATACGCATCGATATCCGCATCGGTCACGTGGACGGTGCTGTCGAGCACTCGCCGCCGAAGGTCGTCGAGCAGTATCTCCTGGCGTATCTGCCGCTGGTACGCGTCCCATGACACACCCGTTTTTCCCACCTCGACGCGCAGGTTCTCGACCGAGATCTTATTGCGGTCAGCCACCGATTTGATGGCCGCATCCACCTGCTGATCGCTCACGACGACGTCCAGCCGCTTGGCTTCCTGCTCTTCGAGCTTCTCGTCGATCATCCGGTTGAGTACCTGTCGGCGCAATGTCTGCGAATCGGGAACGGCGATCTTCTGCCGCGCAAGCTGCTCTTGCGCCTGCTGCGTGCGCTGCGCCAGTTGTCCGAGTGTGATCACGTCCTTGTTGACCACCGCCGCGATGCCGTCGACAAACTGCGCCGCCGGCGGGCCTTGCACGGCCGCCGCGGCGCCACGCTTGGCCGCCACAGCCGCGCCGCATGTCACCACAAGGGCCAGGGCGGTCAGCGCCGCGGCCAACCGGCGGTAAGAGCGGGGTCTGCACATCATTCGTACCTCTCGAAAGACGTTTTTTCGGGGATAGGGGGTGTCACGGGTTGATAACCGATGATGCGGTCGCGCAGCAGGCTCATGGGGTCGGTACCGAGCGAGCCCAGGCCGCTCAGTTCAAGTTGGAAGAACACCGCGCTATTGACATCCGCGCTGGACACGGCATAGCGTTCGAACACGACTCGCGCGGTCCAGCAGCAGTCTCCCTTGTATTCGACACCGGCAATGGATTGCGTATTGCGACTACCCTGGAACGAATAATCATAGCGTCCCATCACGTACCATTTATTGGTGATCGGCCACTGGCCCGAAACGGTGGCTTGATTGCGGCTGTTGTCGACGTAGCCGGGAACATTCACCACCGCCGGGTTCAGCAACTGCGCCGGATCACGTTCGTAGCGATACCCGACCGACAAGGTGGCCAGGCGTTTGGGTTCCCAGCGAAAAGAGGTCGTCAACTGGTCGCGTTCGTGAGTGTGCGGATTGTACTGCGCGTTGAATTGGACGTTGAACTTGTCGGTAAGCGCCGCATTCATGCCAACCAGGTAATCCGACGTCCGCGCGGTGCGCGCATCCGCAGTCTCGCCCGGAAGCGTGACGCGCTGATCGACGAAATAATAGCGTTGCGCAGCCGATAGCGACAGCCGCTCGAAGCCGGTGTCGGCATCGAGCCAGCGGCTGGTCAGGCCGGCGGTGATTTGGTTGGCGTTGGCGACGCGATCCCAGCCGCTGAAAATATTGTCGCTGAACGCCTGCGTGAAATTGAACGTTGCGAGGGCGGTATCGTAGATTGGAATTTGCGACTGGTTGCGATAGGGCACCCACAAATAGTAGAGCCGCGGCTCCAGCGTTTGCACCGTATCGTTGCCGAACAAGGTGGTGTTGCGTTCGAAGGTCATGCCCGAATCGACCGACACGATGGGCAGCACGCGGCTTTGCGTGGCGGGAAACCCCTGGTCGGCCGCGATGCTGTACCAGTTGGTGTTGTACTGCGCCAGGCTCAGTCCCGCCTTTGGCGTGATGTACCAGCCCGCGCGGGTGATGGGGTACGCCACCGTGTCGTACGACAGGAAGCGGGTGCCGTTCGGAACCGTGTGAACGCCGTAGGCCTGCGCGTAAGAGGAATTGTAGAGCGCGCCCCGGTAGACGGGAGACTGGAACCGTGTGACGTAATTGTCACTTTGCACGTCAAAGCCGCTCCAGTTGTAACGCGACGCATTGAAGTGCAGCTCGGGCAGCTTGTCATAGGGCGGCAGCAAATAAGTGGAGGTCGAGTCCTGCAAGGTCTGGTACGTGTACGACTGCAGGGTGGCATACCAGTACTGGTGGCCGCCGGAAGTCAGCGTGGCGACGCTGGGCAGGTAGCTGGTGGTGGTTTCATTGAGCAGGCCGAACGTGGAGAAGTCGCGGAAATAGTTGTCGTCCGACACCCTGCGCAGGTCCAGGGAAAGATTCAGGCCATTCCCCAAATCTTGATAGTGCTGCGCGATGTACATCCAGCGCGGATCGCGCGTGATCGCATCGCGTGGCAGATAGGTGCCGCTGAGTTCGCCATGGTAGTTTGCGCCCAGGTAGCGAAACTCGGCGCCCAGTTGCGCCCCCCGCTTGCTCATCAGCCGCGGCGTGAGTGTGGCGTCGTAATTGGGGGCGAGGTTCAGGTAATAAGGAAGGGAAAGCTCCACACCGGTGTTGCTGGATACGCCATAGGTTGGAATCAGGAACCCGGACTTGCGTTCTTTCCGGATCGGAAAGGACAAATAGGGTGAGGCCAGCAGCGGTACTCCCTTGAAATACAACACGCCATTGTGCGCAACCCCCTCGTTCTCCTGAAAATGCAGGTCGACGCGCGGCGACTCGATGTACCAGGGCGGGTCGGCGCATGGGCAGCCCGCGTACACCACGTCGTGCAGACGCATGTCCTGACTATCCAGAATGTCGGCCTGCGCCGCCTTGCCGGAACCGGCATTGGCGCCCAGCCAGAAGTTCGGATCACTGACTTCCCCCGTCTTGCTGTTGACGTTGTAGCGCAGGGAGGGTCCGGTGACGATGGACGCGTCGCGCATGATCAGGCCGTTGCCGTGGACCTGAACCTCGCCGGTGTTGCGCTGATAATCGATACGGTCGCCCTTGACGACCGAATCGATGCGCCGGACCTCGGCCGAGCCGGTCAGGACGACTTCGCCATTGGACTCCGTTTGAATCTTGTCAGCCGTCAGAAATACCGACATCTGGTCTTCATTCAAGCGCGTATGCAGCTGCAGACTGGGCGCCACGGACAAATGAGGATCCGAGCCGAGGGGCGCCACGGATGCAGCGGACGCGGGCGTCGAAGAATCGGCCGGCACCCGGAGCGTTTCAGCCCGCACCGCCGACACGCCGCCGATTGCAAAGAAGATCGCCCACCAGACCCAACGCACGAGTAACCCGTCTCCTGAAAACCGCGCCGCCGCACGACCCCCCGTCCGGCGCCGCCGCTCGTCCGGCGCCAACAGGTCGTGTATTATAAGAGACTATGCTTAGCGCGAACGCCTCGGGGGCCAACAACCAATCCACCGCGCGATTTGCGGCGCTTACCGCCTGGCTGGAGGCGCTTGCGCCCCAGCACGAACTCAAGATCGAGACACTGCGCGCCGCGTCGCACGATGCAAGCTTTCGCCGCTACTTCCGGCTCGACACGCGCACCGGCACAGTCGTCGCCATGGATGCCCCGCCACCGCACGAAGACTGCCGGCCGTTCGTGCACGTTCGCGGGCTGCTGAGCAACGCTGGCATCAACGTGCCCACCATCCTGGCGCAAGACATTTCGCAAGGCTTTCTGTTGCTGTCAGACCTGGGGCCACGAACTTACTATCAAGCCATTGAAGCAGGCCTGGACGATGCCGCATTGCAGCGAATCTACCGCGAGGCGCTGAACGCGCTGGCGCGCATGCAGCACGCCGCCACGACCGATCTGCCACACTACGACGAAGCGCGCCTGCTCGAAGAGCTGGCGCTGTTTCCCGACTGGTACATCGCGCGGCACTGCAAGGCGACACTCAGCGCCGACGAGGTCAACGCGTTGCAAAACGCATTTCACCTGCTGGCGCGTGACAACGCGGCGCAGCCGTCGGTATTCGTTCACCGCGACTTCCATTCCCCCAACCTCATGCTGTGCGACGGTGACCGCTTCGGCACCAATCCCGGCATCATCGACTTCCAGGACGCGCTTCGCGGCCCCCTGACGTACGACCTGGCCTCACTGGTGATGGATGCGCGCACGACCTGGGAAGAATCCCAGCAACTCGACTGGGCCATCCGCTACTGGGAACAGGCACGCGCCACCGGCCTGCCGGTTCCCACCGACTTCGCAGAGTTCCACCGCGCCTACGAGTGGATGGGGCTGCAGCGCAATCTGCGCATCCTCGGTGTGTTCGCCCGACTCTCGCATCGTGACGGCAAGCACGACTATTTGAACCATATGCCGCGCGTCAACGCATACATTCGCCAGGTGGTCGGGCGCTACTCGGTATTCCGCCCACTGCTGCGGTTGTTCGACCGGCTCGACAACCGGCGGGTCAGCGTGCGCTACACCTTCTGATGCGCGCCATGATTCTGGCGGCGGGGCGCGGCGAACGCATGCGCCCGCTGAGCGACACGCTGCCAAAGCCACTGTTGCCGGTCGGCGGCAAACCGCTGATTGTCTGGCATATCGAGCGCCTCGTACGCGCCGGCATCACGGAAATAGTCATCAACCACGCCTGGCTCGGGCATCTGATCGCCGCTGCCGTGGGCGACGGCTCACGGTTCGGCGCGCACATTCTCCACGTGCCCGAATCGCCCGCCCTGGAGACGGCCGGCGGCATCGCGCACGCACTTGGCCAACTGGGAAACGACCCCTTTCTCGTCATCAACGGTGACATCTGGTGCGATTGGGATCCCGCAAAGGCCGGTCGTGCGACCCACACGCTGGCGGCAAGCGACCGCGCGTGGCTGCTGCTGGCGCGCAACCCTCCCCACCATCCCGGCGGCGACTTCCATCTGGACGCGAACGGGCGAGTGGTGGCTGGCGGCGCGGAAACGCTTACTTTCACCGGTATCGCCATCTATCGACCGGAATTCTTCCAAGGCGTCGATCCCACATCGCCCGCCCCGCTGGCACCCCTGCTGCGCCGCGCCATACGGCGCGGCGAGGTGCGGGGGGAACGCCACGCCGGACTGTGGATGGACATTGGCACACCGGAGCGCCTGCGCGAGCTCGGCCGCCTCCTCGAGGCTCTCTGAGTTACACTTGTGGTTTTGGCGCGCGCCGGCGCCGGTCGTGGCTGGCGAAGCACGCCATCCGATGCCCACAAAAGCAGCTCGTATGTTCCGTTCGAAGCAAACTGTTTTCAGACCAACCGCTTACGGGAGCGTACGTCGCCCCTGGCACATTCCGCGCTGGCTGGTTCTCATGTTGACCGGCGTGGTCCTTGGCGGCGGCGGCGTGCTATTTCTACAGAAAAGCTACGGCCCCACCCGGCTTACCGTCGACCAATCCGAACAGCTGCATTACGACCTCAACAGCACGACCCTCGACAAACAGCGGCTGCAGTCGCAGTTGACCCAATCGAACCGCGACCTCCATACCGCCCGCGCCCAGCTCGCCAAAGATTCCACGCAACTGAAGCAGGCCGCAAGCGAAGCGGCCAAGCTCAACAAAGACATCTCGCTGTTCATCGAAGCCATACCGGGCGACCCGCGCGGTACCTCGCCGGGCATCCGTGCAGCCAACTTCACGGTCGACAACGCCACACTGGACTATCAGGTGTTGATCATGCAAGACAAGGACAAAGCCACGACGACCTTCCAGGGCAGCATGGAGCTACTGGCCGAAGGCCTCTACGCCAATGGGAAGTGGGGCAACATTTCACTGGCCCCGGTCGACTTCACGGTGCAGCGCTATACCCATCTCGTCGGCAATGCGGATCTGCCCGTGGGGTTCCGGCCCCGCCAGATCGCCATTCGTGTCGTCAACACCGCCACCAAGAAAATCAGCGCGACACGCACCGTGCGCATCGGGCGCTGAACGCACCGGCTTCGCGACCCCTGGCATTCACAGGGGCATTGAGGCAATTCGTTCTGCAAGAATATCCGGTCGCTACGTTCCGCTGGTGAGCGTCCCGTCGCGCGTATCCGCGCCTTCCACACTGCGCAAGTCCGCACCCTCGCCCCCCACATCGAGCAGGCTGGCCAGGAACGGCCATGCCGCTACCGCGGCGGCAAGCGCCACTGGTTCCTGGCAATCGAAATAGGCGCTGGCGTCGATGCCGGGCGAGTGCGCGGCCAGGCGCCTGATGTCGCCGGCCCCCGAGCCACTGGCGGACGCGTCGCCGCCAGCCATGGCGGGTGGCGTCTTGCGCGGCGGCACGCTGCTCGCCCGCGATGAGTCGTTGGGCTTCATCGTCATTTCTCCGCGACCCAATCGCCCGACGTGTTGCGCATGACATAACCCTTGGGGGTCTGCAACGTGACCGTACCCTCGTTCTCCCCCACCATCGGCGTGCGCGGCAGGTCGGTGGCGTAGTGGATCAGGGGCGGCGCATCGGGCCGGAACGGGCTGTCTGCAACCAGGTTTGCCAGCAACTGCGCCAGGGCGAGGTAGCTGGTGTGCTCGCGAATGATCTGGGTGGGGCCGCGCGTGCCGGTGAAATTGATCAGCCGCACCCCCACAGGAATATTGATGATTTTCGGGGTGGGGATGTCACGCAATCCCGCGATCTGGCCCGAATCGCCGTCCAGCGCCGCGCCATGTTCGGGCACGAAAACCAGCACCGCCTTGCGACCGGACGCCTGGATGACATCGGCGAACCGGTCTATTTCATTCATCAGCTTATTGACCCGCAGGGGGTACGATTGAACGCTCGTGAGGTTCGAATCGGGCAAGTGGTTGCCATCGTGCATCGTGATGGTGTTGTAATACAAGGCAACCGGACCGGCGACCGACTGTCGGTTCTTCCACCAGCGGTCCAGTGTGGCGAAATCATCGCGTATGGGCGATCCGTCGAAAGCCTGCATGGCCGTCGGCACGCCTTCGAGCGACATGGGCTTGACGTCCGGCACCTCGATGTTGCGCATGACGTCGCCGATGAAATCGTCGAAGCGGCCATCGTGATTGAGCGCAACCTCGGGCGTATAACCCTCCTGCTTCAGGGTCGACATCAAATAGCACCCCTGTGGCGCCCGCTGATACAAGTCTTTGTGCGGCGCCTGCCCGCAATCGGCACGCAGCAGCCGTATGGCCGCCGGCCCGCTATAGCTCACCGCCGAACTGAAATTGGTGAACAAGTAGTCGAAATGGCTCAGCAAAGGATTGTGCAGCGCCTTGGCCGCTCTGAGGTCGTCCCAGGCGAGTGAGCAGATGTGGATCAAAATGATGTCGAAACGGGCGCGCGTGTCGGCCGGCTTGAAGCTTACCTTACGCGTCGCCTCGGTTTGCCGGAACCGGGCCAGGAATCCATCGTAGTCGCCGGCCGCGACCATGGGCTGGGCACCCGCGGGCGCGGGCACATTGGCCATCGCCACCGTCACCGGGCGCGAAAGCGCGCGCAATTGCGTCTCGGCGGACCGCCACACGGGCAACACCAGAAAGGCGATCAAAACAAAGGTGCTCACGCGCACCCAGCGGTTTATCACGAAGTACGCAACCAGGGCGGCGGCGGCGCCCGCCAGCAGGGTCGCCGGGAAAAACCGGCTCGCCAGTTCCAGCAGATAGCGCGTGTCGAACTTCATGATGCCGCCGAACTGCTCGACCAGATGGGCGAACGGCGGCAGCGTCGATTCGTAATACATCAGCGGAAACGCGACGGCAAGCCCGGCCAGCGCCCGCACGACACGCAGCCAGCGCCGTCGCAGCGGAACGATGAGCACGAGGATGAAAAGCAGATTCACCCCCCACAGGGGGACCAGCGACCCCTTGAAGTAAAGGTACAGCTTCAGCAGAAAATACAGATTCCAGCTTGCCATGTCGGCCTCGAAAAATCACCGCCTCGATATTCCGCTGCGGCTTGGCAAAAAGGGCAGCCAGCCGGCGCGCAACGTATCGGCGGCCAATCGGAAATAACCAAAGACACTCGCGCGCACCACGCCCAGCATGCTCGCCAGTATGTGTTCCGGGTCGTCCCGCGCGCCTTGATCGATCCAGGCGTCCGCTCGCCCGAACGTGCACCGGACCAGATCCCGCTCCTGCGCGAGCGTCAACGCTTCGAAGGCAACACCGACCTCATCACCCGCGATACGCGCAACGCGCGCGGGGAAATATTTTTCTCGATCGCCCAGCGCGAGCCCGACGCCAACGGGCATGCCGACGACCAGCGTCGCCGCATCCGCCAAAGTCAGCCCTAACCCGCTCAGGGCGTAATCGAACGTCTCCGCGGCCACGACGCGGCCATCGACGAGTGCCAGCAGCGCGGGAATACGCGCGGGCGAACGATGCGAACCGCGCGCCTGGCGCGCCTCGCGCGCCACGGAAATTGCAACGCCCAGCATGATCAGGTTATAGGCCGTCCAGAATAAATTGATGAGCACGGTGGACGAATCGTTCACGTTCCACCAGAAATACCGCGCGAGACCGACCGCGAATGCAATCACGTTGACAGTCGCAAGCGCAATGTAAGGCAGTGAAATCTGCCAGTCGCGATAACCTTTCGCGATGTTCCGCCCCTTATTCGTCACATTGAATTTGCCATGGCGCGGGCTCAGGAACGCCAGTGTGGTCGGCAGCACCACGTACCACGCCAGCACCGACTCGTACACTTCAGCCCAGAAAGAATGGCGGTAGCGCCCCTGAATGCGCGAACTGGCGATGTTGGCCAGCACCAGATGCGGCAGCACGAACGACGCCAGGGCCAGCGCCGACGCATCCAGAAAGTAGAGCTGGAACAACAAGTACGCCGTTGGCATCAACAAGAAGACCAGGCGTGGGACACCATAGAAGAAGTGCAACATGGCGTTGCTGTAGCACAAGCGCTGCGCAAACGTCAGCCCCTTCCCGAGCAAGGGATTGTCCACACGGAAAATCTGCGCCATGCCGCGCGCCCAGCGTATGCGCTGACTGATGTGATCTGCCAACGTTTCGGTTGCCAGGCCGGCGGCCTGTACCGTGGACAGATAGGCTGAACGATAGCCGAGCCGATGCAGCCTGAGTGACGTATGGGCGTCTTCCGTAACCGTCTCGGTTGCAATGCCGCCGATGCGTTCCAGCGGCGCACGCCGGATGACGGCGCAGGAGCCACAGAAAAAAGCGGCGTTCCACAAATCGTTGCCATCCTGCACCAACCCATAGAACAAGCTGCCTTCTTCAGGCACGCGCCCGCCCGTGCCAAGGTTGCGCTGAAACGGATCCGGTGAAAAGAAATAATGTGGCGTCTGTACCAGCGCGCAGCGATCGTCGGCCACCATCGCGCCCAGGGTAGCTTGCAGGAACGAGCGCACGGGCACATGGTCACAGTCGAAAATGGCCACATAGTCGCCGCAGGTCTCGCGCAAGGCATGATTGATGTTCCCCGCCTTGGCGCCCTGGTTGTCGTCGCGCGTGACGTACCCGACCCCGGCCTGTGCGGCGAATGCCCGGAATTCTGGCCGTTTGCCGTCGTCGAGCACGTAGACTCTCAGACGATCCGCCGGCCAGTCCATGCTTTGCGCGGCATAGACGGCTGGTTTGACGACGGAAAGCGCCTCATTGTAGGTGGGAATGAAGACATCCACCGACGGCCACCGCGCAACATCGGGCGGCAATCTGGCTGCGGGCCGCTCGAGCGGCCAGATCGTCTGCAGATAGCCCAGCAGCAGCACCAGCCAGGTGTAGCACTCCGCCAGATAAAGGGCATAGCCGACGAACGCCTCGGTCACCCCAGGAAACTCGAGCGTCTGGGTGGTGCGCCACCACACATAACGGGCGGATGCGCTCAGCGACAGGGACACCAGCACCAGCATGGCCAGGCGCCCCGGTATTTTGCGGATCAGCAACGCCAGGGCCAGCACCACCCCGAAAAATGCCATCTGCGGCCACGGCGGCAGCGGCGTCGTCACGGCAACGATCACCACGCCGACGCCCAGAAGAGCAAGTACGATGGCGATCGGCGCGAAGCGGCCGGACCACGTCACGCCCGCCTCGATGATTTGCGCGCCGTGTGCGCGGCGCGACGCCGGCATCAGCCAATTGAACGCGGCATGCAGCCCAGCGGACAGCCAGCGCAGTGGCCCGAACAGCGCGCGAACCCCGTTTGCGCCTGCCACCCCTATCGGCAGGGTCGATGGCGGACGTACGAAGAACCGCCACATCCACTCACGGCTCCGACGAATTTCGCGTACGCCGAGCCGGCGGGCAAGCGAGTGCACGGCCGCAACGATGGCGGTGCGCAACCGATCGGGCCGACCGCGCCGCGGCGCCTTCACAAACAGCCGCAACAGCCAATCGAACCAGAAGGCGTCGGGCGGAACGCCCAGATTGCCCGCACCGCGCGTCACGAGCGCGCGCAGGGTCATCCGCACCCAATCCGGCCGGCCCGGCATCGGCGCGCGTAAGAAAAGACGCAGCACCCAAATGGACAGTCCGGCGCCTGGCGCCACCCCCAGCGCCAAGGCAACACGCGGCTTGAAGCGAGCGCGTGGCCGAAGCGTCGCATAGCGCGCCATATCAGACTCCCGGCGCCACCGGCGCGCACAGCCAATCAGCCAGTTCCCGCAGGTCGTGCGCGGCCTGCGATCGCGGGCAGGCATCGAAACAGTACTGCCCCTTGGCGTACGACTCGGGGATGCTCGCGTCCTCATGCACCCGCGGCGTCATCACCCGCTCGCGCCCCAAGCGTGCCCGCAACAGCGCCAGCACGTCGTAATGCAGCGGACGAGCGGGATGGACGCCATTGGCCAAAATGCGAAACGCACGGTTTGCGCACCGCTGCGCGTCGGCAAACCGCAGCAATGCCGCGCACGCCACAGGCTCGGGGCGCGTCACACAAATCACCTCGTGCGCGCTGCGCATCGCCAGCGCCGCCAGCGTGCCGGGGAAGCGCGCGGCATCGAGCAGCACCATGCCATGGTCCGGCAAATCGATTTGCGCAATATGCGCACTCAGCCAGCCCGGGTCGGCTGCCAGCCGACCTTCCAGATCGAGAAGCCGATCCGCATCCAGATCACCAAAGGGAACGAAGAGTACGCCATCGGCGCTGCGATACGTGGCGCCGCGCCACGGGCTCCCCCCGTCGAGCGCGCGTGACGCGAGGCCGGTGGCTGGTGCTCGCGCAAGGCCCAAAAAAGTGCCCAGTACATTCTGGGGATCCAGCTCGACGACGACCACGGGCTGTGCCGCGCGAGCCAGAAGCACCGCCAGCGCGGACACCAGGGACGTCTTGCCAACGCCGCCACACACCGACACGAAGGCAACGATCTTCACACACGGTCCTCCAGTTCATTGCGCACCAGCCGACCCTCCACGACCACCGCGGTCCAGTTCACCGCAACGATTTCGTCGCGGCGCAGCACCGCCAGAGTGGGCGGACGGAGCCACAGCAGTCGGAACAAGATCCAGAGAACCGTCCCAACGGCCAGCCCCACGGCAAAACCATAGGCAATCAGCATCATGACGTGTGCCTCAGCGTGATGCGCAGCGGCATCGTGACCGGCACGGCGCCCCGCGCACCCGCGCGACTGGGCGCCGGCGCCGCGGCGGGCGGCACTCCCGGCTGCGCGCCCTCGCACCGAACGGACGCCGATGCCGCGGCGCGCTCGGGCGCGCGCATCATCAAGACATCGGCCGACTTGCCCGTCCGGGGCGGAAAATTGGCCGTGGACGCCGTGTGCGCCAGAACGTCACTGTAATCGGCCGCTGGCTGGCGGCATTCGGAAGCCATCAACTGCGACACATGCTCGCCAATGTTGCGTAGATGGGTGACCTCATCGAAAAACGCCGACAATGGCTGCGCGAATACGCGTTGCAGCACGCGATCGACGTCCGCTTCCGGGCAGGAGAACAAAAACAGGTACAAACTGTCGGCGTCGGCCGTGCAGACATCACCATGACGCGACAGCCGGCACGCGCGCAGCGCCGACAAATGGCCCGCCTGAGCGCGCAACCGCAATTGGACGATCACGTGAGGCAAAGGCAGGGCACGACCACGCTCGAGAACCCGCGCCACGTGCTCGCAGAAGCGCGCCATGCTCAGGTAGCCACAGGATTCCTCTGCTGTCGCGGCCGCCAGCGTGGCATGGTAGTCGCTGGCGATGGGGCCGGTGAAACGCTGCTCTCGCACCAGGCCGATGAGTATCTGGAGCCGCGAGAACGATACCTCGCGTCCCGCCACCATGTTGATACCCAGATTGCGCAGCAGAAGCTCGTGCTCATGACGCAGCGTCCAGTGGCACTCGCGCACGACGATGCCAATCTTCCGCCCGCAGCGCTGCCGCACATCGCACACGGCCCGGCACAGCCCTTCGAAATCTTCCTGTCCCGCATAGGCGAACAGCGCCACGGCATTGCCACCCGGATGGCACGCGGCGGCCAATGCGTCGTTGTCTTCGAATACCTCGTAGTTGGGTGGCAATTGCGCCTCCGACTGCACCGCGGCGCGCGCCGCCAGCAGCCGCCCGGCACGCCGTGCGAGGCGCTGCGCGGTCTGATCCGCGCTCACCGCCAGCACCCGCATCGCGCCATCTTTCCCACGTTCCAGCGGCCACTCCGTCTCCATCTCGGGCGCATCATTCCAGAACTGCGTCCACCACGATACGTCACCGCCCGTCCGCAGCAAACACGCCACGCCATCGAAACGACGCTCCGGCACCCGCCCGCCGCGCACCGCGCCGTGGAAATCATCGTCCGCCTGACCCGCGGCGGCGCCACGGCCATGCGGGCCAAGCACGAAGACGACACAACAGCGCCATGTGCGTGACCAATCGACCACATAATCCATCTGCGGATTCATGGCCGCGCCGTCGTCCCAGTCAAACCAGCCGTCCGCCCCTTCCACGATGACCAGGGAGCCGGGCGGCACGCCAAATTCCAGCAGGGACGCAAGACCACCAGCCAGCCGCGCCAAGGGCGATGCCGACCCCGCGGGCCGCGCGGCCGCGACCGCCGGAGGTGCTGCAAGGACGTTCAATGACGCGGGCCAGCGCCTCCCTGGCGATGCGCCGGTTTGTCGCGCCCGCACCGCTGCGGCCGCCTGTTCCGGATCGCGGGCCAGCGCAAGCACCACACACTCCGCCGAGGACGTCCGCGCCACACCGAAGACCAACGCGTCACGGACGTCGGACGGATCCGCATACACCAGGTAAGCCCCGACGGCGCGCAGCGTTGCCACCCGTTCCGGCAAGCCGACGATACCCAGGTGAGCGCAGTGCCGGTGCTTGCGGCGGCGTGTCGAAAACAAAGCAGTCATGAAACGAACACCATCCTGAAATCGAGCGGCGATGGATCGGCCACCATCAAAAATCGGAATAGGGATCCACCGCGCTCGGTGGGTACTTCACCGGCCCTTTGTCGGGATTGAACAGATAGCGGAAATACAGCATTGCCGTCGACGGCGCGTTGTCGTGCGAACGATCGATGGAAAAGCTCACCCCCACCGCCAGACGGGAGGTCAGGTTGTATTGGAGAACGCCGCCCAGCGAATACGAGAAGCCCCCGCCGGGGCCGCCGCTATGCACGAGGTTGCCGGATGCCCGCTGGAGCTGGGGAGATGTCGGGTAGAACGGCGAGTCGGATTCATAGGTGTTCGAATACCCCGCGGAGCCTCGCAACTCCCAGGACGCCTTGCCGGCGCGGCCCGACCAGCGCAGCGGCACGCCAACCGACAGGTAGCGCTGCGGGCTGTAGTAACCGCCCTGGCCGAACGTATAGAAATCCAGGTTCCTGGAATAATGCCAGTAATTGCCGATGAGCCCGCTTTCCAATCGCCAATTCCGGGCCTGAGCCACTGGGACGATGACGCCGGTGCGCAGCTCGAATGACTGGTTCGTCTGCACATTGCGCCCCGTGTAGACGTATCCGCCAAGCTGCGCGAAGGCGGTGGCCGTTCCCACGTCGCGCGACACGCGCACATCGGCGCCAGTTTGCACCACGCCGCCATACGCCTCGCCGCTGACGGGGTCGCGCACCCCGGCGTACGACAGCACACTGCCGGTCACCGCGCGGCGCGACAGATTGAGTCGCAGACCTACATAATCGTTGGGGAAAACGACGCGTATGCCGCCGACGATATTCGTTACCGGAAACCCCACCGGTGTGGTGCCGAGATCCACGCGCCAGTCATCGGCCTCGAACCCCGCCCCCAGCGCCACGCCGGTCGCTTTTGTATGCAACGATTCCTTCAACGGCGCGCCCACGCCCCCGTTGGGCTGCGCCGCAAAGGTACCCAGGGATTTGCGCGCATACGAATCCGACGGGTCCAGCGTTCCGGCGTCGAGTTTCACCCCATCGACATGAATCAGCCAATGGCCGAGGTAGCCCTGCGGGATCCGAACCTGCATGGGCGCTTCAACCGCGCGATAGAGCGACACCCCCGCCGTACCGCTGTTGTAGGACGGGCTGACACCCGCCTCGACCAGGGGCTGGCGCCGCAACTCTAGCGCATCGAGGGCGCGCTGCGCCGAGGTACCGGCGGGCCCCGCGGTGACGCCTTCGGATGATTCCTGCGCCAGCGCCCGCCGATAATCGACCTTCGCCAGATCGTACTGGCCGAGCGCCTCGCGTATCTTCCCCTGCTCGACCATGATGTCGGAACGCGCGCCAAGGCGGTCCTGCAGCGCATCCGTCACGGTGGCGGCCTCGCGCGGGCGTCTGAGCGCCACGAAACGGCGCGCGGCCGACAACCTCACATCGACGTCCTCCGGCGGGGCCTGGTCCACGACACGGCGCACCAGCGTCAGAGCCTCCCGCCGGTCTCCATCCTGCTCGAGGATCCTGGCCAAGGTGAGCTGGACGTCCGGGTCATCGGGATTCCGCGTCAAGAGAGGCGCCAGGGCCGCTCTTGCCTGCGCGTAGCGGCCCTGGCTGCGACGCAGATCCACAAGCTCCATGATCCAGCGCGGATCGGCGCGTAACGCGGGGTCCGCCCGGTACAGGCGCCGTTCCGCCAAATCATAGTCATCGTCGGCCATCGCCGCATCGGTCAGGCGCAGCACGCGCCTGAGGCTTTCATCATTGAGGCGCTTGGTCTGCTCGCGCGTGAGATTGGGGTTACGGGCAATGTCATCGAGCCACACCCTCAAGGCCTCTTCACGTCCCGCGTTGGCCAGCAGATCGCCCTGGCGCAGCCGCACGTCGACTTGCGGATCGGCCGGCGATGCATTTTTCCGCAGCCAGCCCTCCAGCAGGGCGAGGCCGCGATCGGCATGTCCCTGAACGATCCACTGGTTGCCGATCGACGCGAGAATGTACGGGTAGTCCGGCACGAGGGCCGCCGCATTTTCAAGATTCTTTTCACTGTCCGCGCGGTCACCCCGGCGATACCGTGCCTCGGCGTCGGCCAACAGCCGGCGCGCCCGCAGACTGCGGTCCAGGGACCGCATCGCATCGGTGCGTTGCGCCGCCGGCACGCGATCGAGCGCGGCCTGCGCCCCCGCGCCATCGTTCTGCGCGTCCCGGTACAAAGCTGTCGCATAGCTCATATCTGCGCGGTCGAAACGCCGGAAGCCCTCTTCCATGACCGAACGCCCCATCTGCGGCAGACCCATTCGGCTGTATGCGCGCGCAAGCGTATAGCGCGTCCACGCCGCCCCCGGGTCGTGCCGCAGCGACGCTTCAAGCGCCCGTATCGCCGGCCCGGTCTTGCCCTGCGCCAGCAGCCGCTCCGCCTCATCCGCGAACTGCCGGGCGCGCAGGCGCTCCAACGCTTCAAGCCTCTTGCCCGTGAAGCGTTTCTCCAGTGCGGCCATCAACGCGCCGACCTCGTCCGAACGCCCCTGATTGCGCAACAGTTCCGCCATCTGTTGCACAGTGCCAACCGTCACATCGGCGCGCGCCAACTCGCGGCGCAACAGCGGCTCGGCCTGACCCCATTTTTTTTGCGCCAGCAGCGCGTCGACGAGCAGGCCGGACGCGGATTCATTGCCCGGCTGCTGGGCAAGCGCCGCGCGCGCATAACGCTCCGCCTGCGCGGGCCGGCCCTGATCGGCCGCGTCGCGCGCCTGCTTGATGGTTCCCCAGAACAACGCGGTTTGCGCCAGGCTTTCCCACTTGCTCCGGCCGTCTTCATCCAGGCGCGCGGCTCTCAGGAACAGGGTACGCGCCTCCATGTGTCTGCCCTGGCGCATTCTGATCACCCCTAACCCCCCCAACACCTCCGGGTCATCGGACCGCCCCTTCAGCGCCTCTTCGAGCAACGGCGCCGCGGCGACACCACCGGTCTCGTCCAACAGGCGCAGCCCTTTTTGCCGCGCCTGCCAGTACGGATCGGCGGCGAGTGCCTCCTGGGCGGCCAGCCGCGCTTCCGCCGCCTTCAACTGGTCCCGGAATTCGGTGTCGTCGGGCACCACGGCCAAGTAAGTCTTCAGCGGAACGATGTAGGCCGGATCGCCGCCGGCGGCGCGCAATACCCGCCGCCAGACATTGAATGTCGCCGAGCGGTCGGCGTAGGGGTCGCGCGATACCCGCTGCACGATGCGCAGTGCCCGCATGCGGGTCGACGCTTCGCGGTTGAGCAGGCTGGCCAGCGTCAGCGAGGCGTCGGTATTGTCCGGGTTCGCGGCCACCAATTTTTGCAGTGCGGCAATCGCCACGGGCCGATCGGGTGGATTTTGCGCCAGCGTGTCGTAATAGGGCCCCGCCAGCGCACCCGTCGGCGGCCCGAGCGGGAACAACGCCTTGAGCTGGCGTATCGCATCGGCCGGATCGCTTCCCCCGGCGAGGCGCTGAACCGTCGCGAACTTCTGTTTGTCGGGGCCCGCCATGCGATACGCATAGTCGAGTTCGCGCGTCCCGCTTGCCGTCGGGCTCGCGGCCCTGAGCCGCGCCAATAGGCGGGCAGCGTCGGTCATGCGCCCCATGCGCACCTCGATCTGACCCAGACCGGACAGCGCATCGGAGTCTTCCGGAAGAACCAGCAAGGCCTTCTTCAATTGTTCGATGGCAAGGTCATCGCGACGATGGTGAACCCAGTATCTGGCACTGGCGACCAGCTCGTCCACCGTGCCCTGCGCGGCGGTGGCGGCCGGGTCGGACGCGTTCTGCACGAGCGCGCCAGGCTGGCGGGCCGCGCCGGCGGGCACTGGCTCGGTGGCGCCCGCCGCCACACAAGGCGCCAGCAACAGGCCCACCCACGCCAGGCGCCGGGCCGCCGGCGCCGCGCGATAAAGAGCCCACGCGAGCATCTCCCGTGCAATCATCTGCTGCCCCTTGCGCACAAATCGTGCCACGATACGACCAGACGCCCGTCCGCTGAAAAGTGAAAACGCCCTTCCTGCCACCCCAGCCCGAACAGACTCAACACCTCGCTGTAATAGCCGGGCGGCGTTCGCGCCTCGAGCCGCTGCGCCCTGGCGATCTGCGCCTCGGCCAATTCAGACTCTCCTTCGAACAGCAGAAACGGCACAACCGCCGCGGAGAAGCCGCCATTGCCCGAATTCTCTCCGGGAACGCCGGTGACCGTATTGACCTCTTCCGGCGGAAAACCGTTATTCCCGATGGTCTCCGCCATGGGGTGATAGAGCCGCAACAGCCGCGACGCCTGCTGATCCTCGCTCGACAGCATGCCAATCCACAGATACACGCGTATGGCGTTGTACGATCCTTTGGCGTCCACGTCTTCATCAGGGGCGAACTGGCCGGAACCATCAGCGTACCGGTACAACACCCAATCCGGCGCAAATCCGCGTGGCGCCGTCTCCAGCAAGATACGCAGCGACGAAGCGACGACGGCGGACCACCGCGGCTGGTCCGGAAGCGCCGCCGCGATCCCCCGCAACACCTGGGGCGGGTAGTAACTGGGGTTCAGACGCCACGTGGACTTGTCGACATGAAAGCCGGCGGTTCCCGGCAGGATCGTCCAGCCCATCCCGGGAAGCTGTGCGGCCTCATTCGACAAAATGCGTTTGGCAACCAACCGTCCGAGTTCGGTAAACCGGCGCTCGCGCCACAGGCGGCCAGCCTGAAGCAGGCTGTAGGCGATCCACAGATCCGCGTCCGATGCGGTGTTCTTGTCGAGCACCGCGAATGTGCCGTCGGCCCGCCGCCCCCACAACCAGGCCGGCAGGCGCTGACCAAGCGCGCCATCCGACAGATAGTCCTGCGTGGCAAGCAGCAGTTGCTCGAACGCCGGACGGTCATTGGCCACGAGGGCGAAGAACAGGCCATAGGCCTGGCCCTCCGACACCGTGCGCGAATCGGCGGAACCCAAATCCACCACGCGCCCACTGGTGTCGATGAACTTGCGCTTGAACGCATTCCAGCGCGCCCATGGCATGCACGCCAGCTGCGTGCCACCGCCCGCCACTTGGCTGCCGGAAGCGGCCACCGCTGCGCCGCCACCGCCGAACACGACGACCAAAACCATCCCGGCACAGGCAGCGCGGCAGTGTGATCGCAACTGGCGAACCAGGAATTGGCGGCGCATGGCTCAGCCTCCGCGCCGACGCGCGGCGATCGACTGGAACCCGACGAACAGCCCCATGGCAACCAGAATGCCGGCAAGGACACTGAACACGGCCAGCAGCAGTGGGTGGGCCGCCGCCACCATCCAGACGCGCGCATACCACGGCAAATGACCGACGGTGTATTGCGGCCCGATCCGCATGGACTGCACCTCACGGTCGCGAACGATGGCAACGTCGCCATCGATGAAACCGCTGGCGCCAGAGTCCGCGAGCACCCGCGAGACATTACGCAGGCTGGTCGCGTCGGTGCCAATCAGCGCCACGACGCTGCGCGCGGCGTCAAAAGGCGATTGCATCCCCACGATCGCCCCCAGGCCGCCATGCTGATCGAGCGTGACCGTGCGCTCGCGCGGCGCCCCGGATGCCCCGGCGCGGCGCTCGACCAGGCTGACCGTGTACGCCTCGGACCCCGCAGGCGCGGAGGCGACACGCTGGTCGCGCTGTCCATCGCGCTGGCTCGGGCCGGGCCCCGCATGCGCCGCGGCGGTTTTGGCAATGCGCAGCGGCGCCACCCCATTCCACCCCTTCAGCAACGCGGCCGTGTCGCCACTGCCGATGACGATCAAATCCTTGTCCAGCGGCGCCCTGACCTGGCTCGCACGCACGATGCCGAACCGCAGCGCCGGCAGCCCCGTCCAGTCGCCCATGTGGCCCAGAACCTCCAGCATCGTTTCAACGTCGGTCGCATCGGGGTGGTCGGGCAGGACCACATCCGTGTCCGCCAGATCGGCCAGCCGCGTGTACGGGTATCCACTATTGGCGAAGAACGCGAGATTGGGCATCACCGCATAGTGGCCGAGTCCGCTGAAGTCGATCGTGGAATCGGGGTCTATCGCGGCGCGCGCACGGTTGACGCCAGCCCCGCCGCAAACACCGCTACGCTGCGACTCGAGGGAGAACCTGAGTTCCATCTCGTTGGCCGACCCCACTCGAAACGACGGAATGTCGATGAAACTGCTCACGCCCGAACCACTGTCCGTCAAGAGCGGCAACCGGAGCGTTCCGATCACGGGATCGCTCTTCTGGGGGGAGCGCGGACTCAACCGATAGGATTTGACCAGCAGGCTGTTGATGTCGACGCT
The DNA here is from genome assembly GCA_004298545.1 of Candidimonas sp. Classification (GTDB taxonomy): domain Bacteria; phylum Pseudomonadota; class Gammaproteobacteria; order Burkholderiales; family Burkholderiaceae_B; genus SCQX01. The sequence goes on from SCQX01000185.1 coordinate 40,346, forward strand.
GAGCATCGAATCATTGACCACCGACGGCGCCGTGTAGCGATACTTCAGGTCCAGCGGTATGCCACGCCCCGACCACTCGAACAAGTCGGCCGGTACCGGCATCTTGATGCGGATCGGGTCGGGCGCGCTGCCCGAAACCTGCAATTGCGCGGGGTCGTCGACCAGATCCTTGAATTTCACCGGACCATCCATGGACACCCACTTCGGGGCGTCATACGGCTTGCGGGGCGGGCCGATGTCGACCCGGCCAACCTGCGCGCTGGCGCCGGAAAGCACCATCTGCCCCAACACGAGCCCGTACACCGCGTTCCGGACTTCCGCGTCGTTGCGTCCCAGTATCAATAGAACCTTTCTGTCGGGCGCGGCTGGATTGGTCCGCACCATGATGGTGGGCCCCTGGATCGGCCCGATCTTCAGAGAAGCCGGCAGGCTGGCCGGCGTGCCCAACAGCACCACGTTGTTCGACGTGGGGAAACCGGTGGCCACCGGAAACCGGGCGCCGCGATAACCCGCCAACTTCCCGAACCATGACGCCAATATGCCCGCGCTACGCAGCAATTCATCATCGGGGGCGCCACCCAGCATGAACGGCAACACCAGGCGCGTATTGTCGTGTTCGTCGAAAAATGGCGCCGGCAGCAATGCCAGATCGTCAGCCAGCGCCACGGGCCTTTCGTCGATGGCGAGCAGGCTCGACGGGCTGATGTCCGCCCATATCGCCGTATTGGCCGGATCTTCGCAATGATCCATGGTGTAATGGCCAACCAGCTGCAACGCGATTTGATTGAATCCGGTGAACAGGCGCGGGTCCAGCGCAACATCGACTGTGCTGACTTTTCCGGCATCGTCGGCGGCCTGCTGGCGCAGCGGAATCGACGCGACGACCTGCTGATTGAACAGCACGCGAATCTGCGAAACCGACGGCAGCAACGCCGGAGAATAGGTGTAGACGAGATGCAGGCTCGCCCGTGTGACGACGCGGTCTAGCCGAATGCCCAGGCCAATCACGCCGGTGTCGCGGGTTCCCGTCAACTGTATGGGCCGAAACGCGCCAAGCCGGGAGAACGGCAAGCGTACTGCGATCGCGGGCTCTGGCGCCGGGGACGCATCCGACACCGCGCGCGTAGCGGCTGCCGGAGATTGGCTCGGAAGCGCCCGCCCGCGCGCCGTAGGCAACGCCGCGGCCATCGCCAGCGCCACACAGGCGCAAATGGCGAAACGCCGTGGGCGCGGCGTATGGAATCGATCTGACGGTGCCATCGAAACTCTTTGTTGGAACGTGCCGCGTCATGTCAATCGGCGCCACGACACCGGTGCTCGACACGACTCGACGATCGCAGCGCCGACGTTGACGCCACCTCGAAAAATCAAAATAAATGCCCTCCGACCAAGTCGCCCGAAGCCGATGCGGCTCCCGCACCAATTCCCGGCGCCACGAGACACCCGCCTGGAAGGCAGTACCCGGGTGAAATCGATCGGAGGGTCCACGGACACGCGCGAGTCGGTTCAATACCCCCGCGGGCGCGCGTTTACATTTCGCAGCAGCATTATGTGCAAAATATTACAAAACACAAAGATGGATTATTTGACTAGACCGAATGGCCGATAGCGTAATACGGATGGCCCATCGCTTTCGCACCGACACCATGCAATGGCGCACTGCTTCCATCTTCGCTCGGCCAAGATCGGTCATCCTCGCCTAATTCACAATTATTGATGTGGATTATCCGATCTCTGGGCAACCGGCGCGCACCGGCCACGCGTTCCGCCCATCCGCTTGCGACACGCGGTTGACGACAACGCGCGAACCGGCCCGGATTCCCTCTCGGGCTGTCTCATAAATACGACGTGCACCACAACCCACAATCAATACGGCACGCGCGGCGAGACTCGCCAGGCAGGGGTTCCTGGCAACGTTCGTGGGGCCTAAGCCGCCTTCGGGCGATCGGCTGATGCGATATTGTAAATAAATGCTACTAATTACGAATCAACCGACAACTGCTGCGAATCGGGAAGCGTTTCAGGCCATTCGCCAGCGCCGCTCAAGATTCCTTGTCACGGTTGATGCGTTTGAGTTCCACAAGGATCAAGTCGAGTCTCTTCTTGATGCCGAACACCGCAAACGGCAGCACGATCCATAGAATGGCAACTATGATGGCAACCACGACGAACAACCCGTAGATGTCCCTCATGTCTTCCCCCAAATTCAGTGAATTCTCTCGTGCCAGCTGACCGAGCCACCACTGATTCCTCGAACCGGGAGACACCAGCGGCACCGCGCGGGCACACCACTTCCCAACATCAAAATTTTAATCGCGTCTCAGGTTCCGCAGGCATCCGGCAAACGCGGCGTCGAAAAAAACATGACGCCGCGTACCTCGGACTTCCACCGGGCAATTGCACATCATGCGCCCGGCACACCGCCTCCCGGGCTCCAACAAGAGGGATACCCCGCGTGAGCTTCAAAGCCTCTCCGGGTCTTACGCTACATCAACAACAATAGACGTGAGCGTTGTATTGCGAACCGGCCTGAATTACCGTTATTGGCTTGGGAGCGGGAAACTACGCGTCCTTGCCGCGATACAGCACAACGTTTCCGATACAACGACAGACTGCGGCGGCATGCGCGAAGGAACGGTACGCCATGCAACCCTCTATATTCTCGATCACGGGTTTCGCCAGGCCCGGCACGAGTCCTGGCCACTCACTCGACCGCCACCGGCAAAGCCGCTGTCCCAATACCGGCGCGGGCCGCATCCACCGCTACCGGCTGTTCGCCCTTTCGGTGGCGCTTGCGCTGGCAACCACTCGAGCCGTCAGCGCCGCTCCACCCGCGAAAGCCTCGAATGCCAGCGTCGAATACGCGACGCAACTCACACCGATCTACAGCGACGCATCGCTGTCACAACAAATCGGAACGCTCTCCCCCAGCAGTGAACTGCATCTTCAGGCCGATATCACCCCATCGGCGGCCGAACCGTTCTCCATCGACGGCTGGTTTCAGCAGGGAAACGAGCAATCGCTCTTCCTCGACAAGGGTAAACGCATCGTCGTCGCGGCACTGTCACGCCCGCCCAAAGGCTATGAAAAGCTGGGTGAGGCGAAGGACGACTACGACAACGTCTGGGTACACGCGCGCCTCAACGCCTACGTGAATCCGCAATCGCTGACGGGCGACCAGGCAACCGTGTGGCAACACGCCGCGACCCTGTATCAGGCACGGTGCAGCGCCTGCCACGCCGTGCATAAACCGGCGGAATTCACGGCGAACCAATGGCCGGGCATTCTCAGCATCATGGCCAGGAACGCCGCGCTGAGACCCGACGAACTGGCGTTGATCACCGAATATCTCCAGACGCATGCCAAACCCTGAGGAGCACAACCATGGAACCCCACTCTGTTTCAATGCAATCCGCATCCACGTCAGCCAACCGTACCGGCGACGGTTCAACCAACATCTCGCGCCGCCGCTTCATGGAAGCAGCCGGCGTTGCCGCCGGCGCACTCGCGGTACCCACCGTGGCTTTCGGCGAAGGCGGTGAAAAAACCATTTTGACCGCCACGCACTGGGGCATGGTGCGCGCGGTCGTCCAGTCCGGACGGCTGCTGCGCGTCGAGCCCTTTGAAAAAGACCCTCATCCCACGAAAATGCTGACGGCGTTTCACAGCCGGGTTTATTCACCCACGCGCATCGCGCATCCCGCGGTGCGCAAAGGCTTCCTCGACAAGTCCACACGCGGCGATACCGCGCGCCGAGGCGCCGACGCGTTCGTTCGGGTCAGCTGGAACGAGGCGCTGGATCTCGTCGCCGACGAACTGCGTCGCGTCAAGCGGCAATATGGCAACGGCGCATTCTTTCCGGGATCGGCGGACTGGCAGTCGGCCGGAATCCTGCACAGCGCGTCGGCCCTGACGCGGCGGCTCCTGGCCCTGCATGGCGGCTTCACCGACTGCTCGGGCGACCCCAGCATCGCCGCGGCGATGGTGATCGTGCCCCACGTGCTGGGCGATCTCGAAGTCTACGGCCAACAGACCGCGTGGCCCAGTATTCTGGCCAACGCCAGGAACGTGGTGTTCTGGGGCTGCTGCCCGATCAAAAACAACCAGATCGGCACGCATCCATCGGACCACACCGCCTACGGCGCATTGGCGGCGTTGCGCGAGAAGTCCGCGCGCAAGGAGATAAACGTCATTTCGATCGATCCGCGCGTGACCGATACCGCCGCGTATACCCACGCCCGGTGGATTTCTCCGCGCCCGAACACCGACACGGCGCTGATGCTCGCGCTGATGTACGTTCTGTATACGGAGAAGCTGCACGACGCCGACTTCCTGTCCAAATACTGTTTCGGGTTCGATCGGTTCCTGCCGTATCTGCTGGGTGAAAACGGCGGCGTGCCCAAAACGCCGGCATGGGCATCCGCAATCACCGGCGTTCCGGCCGCGGAAATCGAGCGCCTGGCCCGCACGCTTGCCGCGGGCCGCACGATACTGATCACCGGCTACGCCATCCAGCGCGCCGATCACGGCGAACAGCCATACTGGGCCCTGATCACGCTGGCCGCGATGCTGGGCCAGATCGGTCTGCCCGGCGGCGGCCTGGGTTTCAGCTATCACTACGACAATGGGGGCTCCCTCACCTCGAAGGGACCCGGCGTCGCGGGTATCTCCGCTGGCGAGAACCCTGTCCAGACGGTGCTGCCATTCGAACGCGTGACCAGCATGCTGCTCAATCCAGGCCAGACATTCAACTACAACGGCCAGCGCATGGCGTACCCCGATGTCAAAATGATTTACTGGGCGGGTGGCAACCCGATGACGCACCTCTGGCAGACCGCCAAGGTGATCGAGGCCTGGCGGCGGCCGGAAACCATTGTCGTGGCGGATCCGTTCTGGACGCCAACTGCGCGTTTCGCCGACATCGTCCTTCCCGCAACGACGACCTTCGAGCGCAATGATCTGGAAGTCTGCGGCGCCTACTCGCAAAAGTTTCTGGTCGGCATGCACCAGGCGATCGAACCGGTCGGCGAAGCCCGCAATGATTACGACATCATGCGCGAGCTGGCCAAGCGTCTGGGGTTTGAAGACAAGTTCACAGAAAACAAGTCGGAGATGGACTGGCTGCGCACATTCTACGAACAGGCCAGGCACACCGTCGAAGCAATGAACAAAATAAGCATCCCCGATTTCGATAAATTCTGGAACGGCGGCGGCTACGTGGAGTTCCCCATCCCGGATGACGCGAAAAACTACGTCACCCACGAGGCGTTCCGCAAGAACCCGCAACAGAACCCACTGGGCACCCCGTCGGGGAAGATCGAAATCTACTCGACACCGATTGCCGCCTTCCACTACGACGACTGTCCGCCGCACGCAACCTGGATCGAACCCGCCGAGTGGCTCGGCGCTCCTCAGGCAAAGAAATTCCCCATTCACATCGTATCGCCGCATCCACAGTTTCGCCTGCACTCGCAGCTCGACAACACGATCCTGCGCAAAGCCTATGAAGTGCGCGACCGCGAACCCATCTGGATCAGCGTCGCCGATGCGAAACGACGCGGTATCGCCAAGGGCGACATCGTGCGGGTGTTCAACGATCGCGGCAGCGTGCTGGCCGGGGCGGTGGTCACCGACCGCATCATGACAGGCGTCGCCATGCTGCAGGAGGGCGCCTGGTATGATCCGGATCAGCCCGGAAACCCGCAGGCCCTGTGCAAGCACGGGCTCATCAATGTGCTGACGCTGGACAAGGGGACGTCCAACCTGGCGCAAGGGAATATTGCGAACACGTGCCTCGTGGAGATCGAGAAATACGACCGACCCGTGCCCGCAATCACGGTGTTCACCGCGCCGGTTTGAGATCAATGGGCGAAAATCCGGCGCCGCCAACCGGCGAACCGGGAACGCGCTATCGAGACCGTCGCGTCGCGGCGTGAACGATCTTCGCCAGTAAACCGTCGGGCGACTCGAACAGCCGCATCGCGGAAAAATGGTTGTGCCCGATCATCTCCTGGTACGTGCAATGCGATCCGTGCGCGCGGCACGCTTGCGCATACCGCTGCGATTGGCCAATCATTTCCGGCGTTTCCGCATCCCCCACCAGCACATGCAGCGGCAACCGCGACAAAATCGGGTGCCGCATGGGACTGACCTCGCCGACCTGATCCGCGCGCAGGCGAAGATCCTGGTTGACCGGGATCGAGAGCAGAGGCTCAAGTTCGTAGACGCCGCTGATCAGAACCACTTCCGGCACCCGGCCCGGCGGCAACACCGCCACGCCACTGTCGGCCGCCAGCGCGGCGGCAACCAGATGGGCGCCCGCGGATCGCCCCGAAATGGACACCGGCACGTCGGCGGCCGCCGCCTCGGCGCAATGGCTGATCTCGCCCACGTGCCCGTACACCCAGCGCAGCCCCGCGCGTATCTCCGCGACGATGTCGGCCACGGCAACTCGTGGACACAGATCGTAATTCAGGAGGACCGTGGTGATGCCCGCGGGCACGAGCGCATCGGCAATGAAACTGTGGTCGCGCTTATCGAGCCGGCGCCAGGAGCCGCCGTGCACGAACACATGAATGGGGGAACCGGGCGCGGCCGGAAAAATATCCAGCCTCGCCCCCGGCGCACGCCCATAGGCGACGTCGCCGACCATCGTGTGGCGGGCGCGTGCCTGCGCGCTGAGCAGTCGATAGCGCTCGATATGGCCTTCAGCGTCGGGGACCGAAACGCTGGGCGTGTATTGCCACGCCATGTCGTTGCGGCGCTCCGCAACGCTTGCCGTCAACCCTTCCCGCGTATCCATCCGTTCAGCGCCCTGTTCGCCATGCCGCCTTGCCGACCCTCACGATGACCCGATCGCCCATCAATGGGTCGTCTGCTTCTGCCCGATCTCGAGAATGGAACGGGCGAGCGCGTCCACCGCCGGCGGCAGGTCCGATTCATTGATGTCGAACTTCGTCGTGTGATGACCCGATGGCAGGTCGGACCCGATGACCGTGTAGATGGCACGCCCGCCACGTTCCTGCACCCGCCGCATCAGGTAGGTTGCGTCCTCACTGCCGGAGGCGCAGAAAGGCTCGGCGTGAACCTCCAGGTTGGCCACTTCCCGCGACGACCGCGCCACTGCATCGGCAAGATCGGGGTCGGAATCGGCGGTGGTCGTATGCCCCACGCTGCGGATGTCCACTTCCAGCTCCTGCGCCAGAGCGGCGCCGCGCAGCACCGCCTCGGCGCGCTTGACCATGTATTGAGCGATTTCATCGGTTTCGCCGCGCACCTCCATGAGCATGGTGGCGGTATCGGCAATCACGTTGCGTCCCGACCCCGCGCGCAGCACCCCCACATTCACGCGCGACCGCCCCGCATGATGGCGCGAGATGGCATACAGGCCCACCACGGCCTGCGCCGCGCCCAGCAGCGCGTTGCGCCCCATCTCGGGACGCCCGCCCGCGTGCGCGGTCTGGCCGCGAAAACTCACATCGAACTTGTTGCTGGCGAGATGGCCGTAGACATTCGGACGCAACACGTGGCTGGGCGCGCCAGTGCCGACGTGGATGGCGATCAGGTAATCGACATCATCGACGACGCCGGCCTTCACCATGGGCAGCGCGCCCCGGCCGCCCTCCTCGGCGGGCTGGAAGATGAACTTGACGGTGCCGTGAATCTGGTCGCGCATGTGGCTGAGCACTTCCGCCACCCCCAGGGACATGGCGGTGTGCGTGTCGTGCCCGCAGGCGTGCATCACCCCCTTGTGCTGGGAAACGAAACCCGCGCGCACCGGGAAGTGGTCATTCGTATCGTCTTCCAGAATCGGCAAGGCGTCCATATCGGCGCGCAACGCCACCACCGGCCCCGGTTTCGCCCCTTTCAGAATGCCGACGACGGCGGTATGCCCCCCCTCGAACTTCGGCAGGAACTCGGGGTCGGCCCCCTCGGCGCGCGCCCGTTCGAAACACTGTGTCAGCGCCGCGGCGCTTGGCATACCCACGCGGCTGGCCGAATCCATTGCATCACGACCCAGTTGCAACTCCAACCCGAGATCCTTGAGCCGACGCGCCACCAAGCTTGCCGTGCGGAATTCGGTCAGCCCCAGTTCAGGATGCTGATGCAGGTCGCGCCGCGTGGCGATCACCTTCGGCCCAACCGTTTCCATGAGTTTCTCTACATCCACATGCGCCATTTCTTTCTCCATCCGTTGCGGAATTCACGATTTGGCCGCCGCTTTCGCAGCCGCCCGCCTGATCTTCTTGTTCGACCGATAGCGTGGGTCGATGGCATCACGCAACCAGTCACCAATGAGATTCTCGCACAGCACCAGCAGAACCAGCGCCACCCCCGGGAGCACCGACGTCCACCAGGCGCCGCTGAACAGGTACTGGTAGCCCTGCGCGATGCGCAGCCCCAGCGCCGGCGTCGTCGTGGGCACGCCCAGCCCAAGGAACGACAGCGTCGCTGCCAATTCCACGGCGCGCGGAATATCGACCGAGATCTGCACCAGAATGGGGTCGGTCACGTTGGGCAGAATATGGCGAAAGAGTATGCGCGCCGGCGAAGCGCCGATGGCCGCGGCCGCCGTGGCGTACTGCTTCTCGCGTTCCGCCAGCACCGAAGAACGCACCAGCCGGGCGTATTGCGCCCAATCCACCACGCCGATGACGACGATGACGATCCACAGGCCGCGGCCGAATATCGCCAGCGCCGCCAACGCGATCAGCACCGCTGGCAGCGACAGCTGCACGTCCGCCGCCCGCATGGTAACGGTGTCGAACCAGCCGCCCTGGTAGCCCGCGATCAGCCCGATGGTTGCACCAATGGCAACGCCGATCGCCACCGACACAAAGCCCGCGAGCAGGCTCACCTGCAGGCCGTAGATGATATTGGAGAGGACGTCGCGCCCCAGCGCGTCGGTACCCAGGATGTACGTCCAGTGGCCCGTCTCCCACACCGGGGGGGTGAGCCGCGCCATCAGGTTCTGGCGCAGCGGGTCGTGCGGCGCCACCCACGGCGCGAACACCGCCGCGGCGATCATCAGCAGCAGAATCACCGTCGGCACCAGCGGCGGGCGCTTCATCTTGCTAACGGCGGCCATAGGACACCCGCGGATCGATCAGGCGGTAGATCACATCCACCGCGAAGTTGATGGTGGAGAACAGCGCGGCCACCACCAGCACGTACGACAGGATGATGGGATAGTCCAGGCGGTACAGCGCTTCCAGCGCCAGGCGGTTCATTCCCGGCATGGCGAAAATCGTTTCGGTGACCACCGCGCCGGCCAGCAGCTGGCCGAACTGCAAGCCGAACACGGTGATGAACGGCAGCAACGCGGGGCGCAACGCGTGCTTGTAAATGACGATGGTTTCCGACAACCCCTTGGCGCGCGCGGTGCGCACGTAATTTTGCGACAACGTGCTGAGCACGTTGCTGCGTATCATGCGCGTGAACAGCGCAATGCGAAAGAACGCCAGCGAGCAGGCGGGCATGATGTAATGCACCCAACTGCCCGCTCCTGAGGACGGCAACAGATTGAGCTCGACACTGAAGAAAAAAATCAGCAGGATGCCAAGAAAGAACGTAGGCACCGACGAACCCAGCACCGAGACGGTACGCAGCAGGCGGTCGGCGACCCCGCCCGCATGCACGGCCGAGGAAACCCCGAACGGCAAGCCGAAAATCACCGCGATCGCTATGGACAGCAGCACCAGCCTGAGCGTGACCGGAAAACGCGAGAGCACAAGCCGCATGGCCGGCCGGCCGGTGTAATACGAGATTCCCAGGTTGCCGTGCAGCACGCCATCGATGTAGCGGTAATACTGCACGGCCAGCGGCTGGTCCAGGCCAAGCGACGCGCGCAGTTCGTCACGCTGCTGCGTGGTCATCTGCTCGGGCGCCAGCACCGACACGGGGTCGCCGGCCATGTGAATCAGCCCGAAAACCAGCGTTGCCACCACCCAGACGGTGAATATCGCCTGCGCCAGCCGCTTGACCGCGAAGCTCAGCATTGCCGGCGATGCTACTTACGGCTCATGTCCCAGGCGAAGATCAGCTCGTCGGGGCGCGACTTCCATTCCACATGATCGTTCACGCCCGCGATGACGTCTTCCCAATAAAGCGGTATATAGGCGAAATCCTGGCGATCGGCAATGTGATAGATCTCGCGCTCCAACGCAATGCGCTTGCTGGCCTCAAAGGTTTTCGCCGCTCCTTCGAATATTTTGTCGGTTTTCGGATTGCAGTAATGCATGCGGTTGGCGTGGCCGTAGCCCTTTGCCTTGTCGCGGCAATGGTAAAGCGCACCGTACGTGGAGATTGGATCGGTGGTGCCCCAGCCCGCCAGGTACATGGTGAAATTACCCTTGTCCACCTGCGGAAAGAACACGGTCTTGGGCTCCGCGTTGACGGTCGCATCGATACCGACGTTCTGCAGCATGCCGCCGATGGCCTGCGCCACCAGCGCATCATTCAGGTAGCGGTCATTGGGGGCGACGAATTCCAGAGAGAACCCGTGGGGGTACCCCGCTGCAGCCAGCAGTTTCTTCGCGGCGGCCGGATCGTAAGGCAGACGCTTGACATTCTTGTCATAGGACTCGAATTGCGGGGCAATGAACTGCGTGGCGGGCGTAATGGCGTCGTTGAAGATTTCCTTCTTCAGACCCTCCACGTCGATGGCCTGATACACCGCCTGGCGCACGCGCGGATCCATGAAGGGGTTCTTCTCGCCCTTTTTCATGCCGGCCGAATCCGTCTTGCGCCAGTAGTCCATCGCCAGGTAGATGATGCGGATGCCAGGCGTGATGGTCAGGTAGGCGCTGCCGCTGCTCTTCACGCGTGCGAAATTCTGCGGCTCGACCTTCTCGGCAACCTGAACCTGGCCCGACAGCAGCGCGGCAAGCCGCGTTGCGCTATTGGGGATGCTTTCCAGCTTCACATACTTGAAAACCGGCTGCGGGCCCCAGAAGCCCTTCCATGCCTCGACGTTCAGGTGGTCGTCGGGCAGCCAGTTCACGAATTTGTACGGACCAGTGCCGATGGGATGCTGCTCAAACACGGCGCGGCCTTCCTTCTTGATGAGGGCCTCGGGCATGACAGGGATCATGCTCATGTGACGCGGGAAGATCGGATCCGGCAGGTTGAACGCGACATCCAGCGTGTGGTCGTCGACGACCTTGTAGCCGGACACCGCGCTGGCAAAATCGCGCATCTGCGACTTGGGATTGCGGCCCGTATCGAGAATGGACTCGCCCACGTCTTCAGGCGTCATGACGCTGCCATCCTGAAACTTCACATCCTTGCGCAGGGTGATGCGCCAGATGTTGGGCGCAATGAATTTCCACGCGGTGGCGATGCGCGGCTGAATCGAGCCGTCGCGCGCAAGAAGCGTCAACGTGTCGAATATATGACGCTGCCACGAGTAATTGGTGTTCTCGCTGCGCATGATGGGGTCGAGCGTCGAGGCGCCCCCCTGCCAGGCGATCACCAG